>NZ_JBWKFL010000045.1:0-59450 GCF_056434305.1 Streptomyces sp. NPDC044061
CCGGCTGCGGTCGGTGGAGTACTGGGTGCGGCATGTGCGGGAAGCTGTGCGGTTCCACGACGTCGTACAGGAGTTGGGCGCCTCGGGCGTCGGCCGGGTGGTGGAGCTCGGTCCGGACGGTGTGCTGACCGGCCTGGTGCGGGAGGCGCTGCCGGAGATCGTGGCGGTGCCCTCCATGCTTCGAGGACACGAGGCCGTGGGCACGTTCATGGACGCTCTGGCGAAGGTCCATGTGTCGGGGGCGGCGGTGGACTGGGCGCCGCTGTACGCCGGAGCACGGGGCGGCGTCGAGCTGCCCACGTACGCCTTCCAGCGGCGCCGGCACTGGTTGGACGTCCCGCGCGGTGCGGCCGACGTCACCGGAGCCGGTCTGGAGAGCACCGACCACCCGCTGCTCGGCGCGGAGATCGAACTGCCCGAGGAGCAGGGCCTGTTGCTCTCCGGTCGTCTGTCCCTGGCCAGCCACCCCTGGCTCGCCGACCACGCCATCACCGGACACACCCTGCTGCCCGCCGCCGCCCTGGTCGACCTGGCCCTGCACACCGGCGGCCGCCTCGGCGCGCCGACGGTGACGGAGCTCCTGATCGAGGCTCCGCTGACCCTCCCGGAAACCGAGTCGGTCCATCTGCGCGTGCACGCCGGAGCGGCGGACGCCGACGGCCGGAGGCCACTCACCGTGCACTCCCGTCCCGACGACGCGGACCCCGGCACGCCCTGGATCCGGCACGTCAGCGCGGAGCTGGCACCGGCCGGACCCGACCCGGCGCCCGCTGGCGAGCTGGTCCGGGCCCCGGAGGCGTACGACGACGCGGGCGACGCCTACGAGCGGCTCGCGGCGGCCGGTTACGACTACGGCCCCGCCTTCCGTGCCCTGAGCGCCACGGCCCGCAGCGGTGACGGTCACCTGCACACCCGGCTCGAGATCGCCCCCGGCACGGACAGCGAGGGAGGGTTCGTGGTGCACCCCGCCCTACTCGACGCCGCGCTGCACCCGATCGCGCTCGCCGCCGCCGACGAGGGTGACGGGATCGTCGTGCCGTTCGCCTGGCGTGGCGTCCGCCTTCACGACACGGAGACGCACGCGGCCGGCGCCCGACTCGTGCCCCGAGCGGACGGCACGAGCTACGGCCTGACGGTGACCGGCCCCGACGGGACGGTCGTCCTCACCGCGGAGGAGGTGTCCGTACGGCATATCGACCCCGCACAGCTCGGTGCCACGGCACGTAGGACCCCTCTCTACGCCGTCGAACTCGTCCCGGTGTCCGGCACGTCCCTCGACGTGTCACGGACGGCGGGGGTGGTGGATCTGCGGCGGGAGGCTGGCGCGGACGTTCCCGTGGTGGTGCACGAGGTGGTGGGTGAGGCGCTTGGTGTGGTGCAGCGGCATGTGGCCACCGCAGAGGGGATGTTGGTGGTGGTGACGGGTCCCGATGCGGTGGGTGCCGCGGTGCGGGGTCTGGTGCGTTCGGCGCAGGCCGAGCATCCGGGACGGTTCGTACTCGTGGACACCGACGCCGCCGAGCCGCCCACCACCCTCCCCGCCAGCGAACCGGAGGTAGTCGTCCGCGACGACCGCCTGCTCGCACCACGGCTGACAACGGCACCGTCGGCCACGGCCGTCGAACCACGGGCGCTGCAGGACGCGGTGCTGGTGACGGGTGCCTCGGGTGCCCTGGGCGGCGTCGTGGCACGGCACCTGGTCCGGGCACACAACGTGCGGGAGCTGGTATTGGTGAGCCGGCGGGGCGGCGCGGCGCCCGGGGCCGGTGAGCTCGTCGCGGAACTGGCGGAGCTCGGGGCGCGCGCCGAGTTCGTCGCTGGGGACGTCTCGGTGCGGGCGGATGTGGAGGCGCTGTTCGACCAGTTCGATGTGGGCGCGGTGGTGCACGCGGCGGGTGTCCTGGACGACGGGACCATCGAAGGGCTGACGCCGGAGCGGGTTTCGGGGGTGCTGCGGGCGAAGGTCGACGCGGCCTGGCATCTGCACGAGGTGTCCCGCGACCGTGCCGTGAGCGCCTTCGTGCTGTTCTCGTCCGTGGCCGGGGTGCTCGGCACGGCCGGACAGGCGGCGTACGCGGCGGGTAACGCGTTCCTGGACGCGCTGGCCGAGTCACGGCGGGCGGAGGGCCTGCCCGGGCTGTCGCTGGCGTGGGGCCTGTGGGACGCGTCCACCGGCGGGATGGGTGAGAGCCTGTCCGCGGTCGACGTGGCGCGGATCGGGCGCAGCGGTGTGCTGGCGCTGGACGACAACCAGGCGCTGGCGCTGCTCGACGAGGCGCTGGCGTTCCCGGACAGCGGCCTGCGGGTCGCGACGCGCTGGGACCTGGCGGGACTGCGCCGCAGGCAGACCGACGGCACACCACCGTCGGCCCTCCTGCGCGGCCTCCTCCCGCGCACCGCCCCCACCGCCACCGGGGGCAGCGAAGCGGCTGACGCGGACACCCTCACCCAGGAGCTCGCCCGGCTGGACGGGGACGAGCGGCGGGCCAGGATCCTGGACGTCGTACGGGAAGCGGTGGCCGGCGTACTGGGACACACCGACCCCGACGCCATCGCCGACGAACGTCCCTTTGCCGACCTCGGCTTCGACTCCCTCAGCGCCGTCGAACTGCGCAACCGGCTCACCGCCGTCTCCGGCCTGAGGCTGCCCGCCACACTCGTCTTCGACCACCCGACCGTGACTGCTCTGGCCCGCCGCCTCCACGACGAACTGCTCGGCGACCTCGGACGGGCGCAGAAGGCCCCGGCATCCGCCCCGACGGCGACGACCGCGGCCGACGAGCCGATCGCGATCGTGGGTATGGCGTGCCGTTACCCGGGCGGGGTCGCCTCGCCGGAGGATCTGTGGCGTCTGGTGGAGAGCGGCACGGACGCGGTCGGCCCGTTCCCGGCCGACCGTGGCTGGGACCTCGAAGCGCTCTACGACCCCGACCCCGACCGCCAGGGCACCTCCTACACACGGCACGGCGGGTTCCTCGGCGACGCGGCCGACTTCGACCCCGCGTTCTTCGGCATGAGCCCCAAGGAGGCACTGACCACCGACCCGCAGCAGCGGCTGCTGCTGGAGACGGCGTGGGAGGCGTTCGAGCGGGCGGGCGTCGACCCGGCCGGGCTGCGCGGCAGCCGAACCGGCGTCTTCGCGGGCGTCATGTACAACGACTACGGCGCGCGCCTGCACCAGGCGGCCGAGGCGCCCGACGGATCCGAGGGCTATCTGGTCAGCGGCAGCGCCGGCAGCGTCGCCTCCGGACGGGTCGCGTACACCTTCGGTTTGGAGGGGCCGGCGGTGACGGTGGACACGGCGTGCTCGTCGTCGCTGGTGGCGCTGCATCTGGCCGCGCAGGCGCTGCGCACCGGGGAGTGCGATCTCGCGCTCGCGGGCGGCGCCACCGTGATGGCGAGCCCCGCCACCTTCGTCGAGTTCAGCCGTCAGCGTGGACTGTCCGCCGATGGCCGGTGCAAGGCGTTCTCGGCGGACGCGGACGGCACGGGGTGGAGTGAGGGTGTGGGGCTGCTGCTGGTGGAGCGGTTGTCGGATGCGCGGCGTAATGGGCATCGGGTGTTGGCGGTGTTGCGGGGTTCGGCGGTGAATCAGGACGGGGCGAGTAATGGGCTGACGGCGCCGAACGGGCCGTCGCAGGAGCGGGTGATTCGGCAGGCGCTGGCGTCGGCGGGGCTCACGCCGGCTGATGTGGATGCGGTGGAGGCGCATGGGACGGGGACGCGGCTGGGTGACCCGATCGAGGCGCAGGCCTTGCTCGCGACGTACGGGCAGGACCGTGCAACGCCGTTGTGGTTGGGGTCGTTGAAGTCGAACATCGGGCACAGCCAGGCCGCCGCTGGCGTCGGTGGCGTTATCAAGATGGTGCAGGCGATCCGGCACGGAGTCCTGCCCCGCACCCTGCACGCCGACACCCCGACACGGCAGGTCGACTGGGAGACGGGCGACGTACGCCTCCTGACCGAGGCGCGGGCGTGGCCGGCAGGAGCAGACGGTACCCCGCGTCGCGCTGCCGTCTCCTCCTTCGGCATCAGCGGCACGAACGCGCACGTCATCGTCGAGGAAGCCACCGAGGCCACCGTGCCGGTGACGGCCGCATCGGGAAGTGACACGTCCGAGGGAGCCACCGTGCCGGTCGATGACCCGGCACTATTCCCCGTACCGTTGTCGGCCCGTACACCCGAAGCGGTGCGCGCTCAGGCGGCTCGGCTGCGCGAACTCGTGCTCGCGGATGAGACGTTGACGTCGGCGTCGCTGGGCGCGGGGCTGGCCGCCGTGCGGCCCACATTCGAGCACCGGGCTGTCGTCGTCGCCGATGGGCGCGCCGAACTCGTCGAGGAACTGTCCGCGCTGGCCGACGCACGCACCCCGGTGACGGAGGCAGTGAAGGGGCGCACCGCCTTCCTCTTCACCGGGCAGGGCAGCCAGCGCCCCGGCATGGGACGCGACCTGCACGCCGCACACCCAGCCTTCGCGGACGCCTTCGACGCCGCTGCGGCCGCCTTGGACACGCGGCTCGGACTCGAACGGACCCTGCGGGAGGTGGTGTTCGCCGACCCCGAATCGCCCGCGGCGGAACTGCTCGGCCGGACCATCTGGACCCAGCCCGCCCTGTTCGCCTTCGAGACGGCCTTGTTCCGGCTCTACGAGAGCTGGGGTCTGCGCCCCGACCTGGTCGTCGGCCACTCGGTGGGCGGTGTCGCCGCCGCCCATGCCGCGGGCGTCCTTGACCTCGAGGACGCGGCGGCCCTGGTCGCCGCCCGGGCCAGGCTGATGGACGCACTGCCGGCCGAGGGAGCGATGCTGTCCTTCGAGGCCTCTGAAGAGCAGGTTCTGGAGCAGCTCGACGCGGAGCGGGGACGGGTGGATGTCGCCGCAGTCAACGGGCCCCGCGCCACTGTGCTCTCCGGCGACGAGGACGCCATCCTCGCGGTCGCGGCGCGGCTGAGCGGCCTGGGGGTGCGCGCCCGCAGGCTGCGGGTCAGCCACGCCTTCCACTCCCCGCTGATGGAACCGATGCTGGAGGAGTTCCGGGCGGCCGTGGCCGGCCTGCGGCTGCGTGAACCCGCGATCCCCTACATCTCCGATACGACCGGCCACCTTGCCGAACCCGGCCAGCTCACCTCGCCCGACTACTGGGCCGAACACGTACGCCGTGCCGTGCGCTTCGCCGACGCGGTGGCCACCCTGCACGCCAAAGGGGCCAGCCGGTACCTGGAGATCGGGCCCGACGCCGTCCTGTCCGCGCTGGTCCCGCAGTCCCTGCCCGAGGGCGAGCGGCCCGCCGCACTGGCGGCCGCGGGCCGGCGCGGCCGGCCAGAGACCCGTACGGCTCTCGCGGCGGCCGCGACCCTGCACGCGGCGGGTGCCGATGTGGACTGGCGCACCTGGTACGCATCCGCGGCGAGGGCTCCGCACCCGGAAGCGGTGCCCGCGCCCGACGCGCTGCCGACCTACCCCTTCCAGCGGGAACGCTACTGGCTCAATCCGCCGCGGCCCCGGCGCACCACGCGGCGGTCCGGTCATCCCTTCCTCGACAGGGCGCTCGACCTGGGCGGTGGCCTCGGCACCGTGTTCACCGGCCGGATCACACCGGCCGACCACCCATGGACGGCCGGGCACACCGTGCACGGCACACCGGTCCTGCCCGGCACCGGCCTCCTCGAACTCGCCCTGTACGCGGGACGGCGCACCGGGCACCCGGCCGTCGGCGACCTCACGCTCACCGCACCGCTGCCCCTGCCCACCGCGGCCGGGCCCGACGGGAACGCAGACGTCGAGATCCAGGCGGTCGTCGAGCCGGCCGGCACCGGCGGGCACCGGGACCTGAAGATCTACGCGCGGCCCGCGACGGGCACCGCGACAGACGGCCGCCCCTGGACGCTGCACGCCACCGGACGGCTGGAGCAGGCGTCCGACGACGTTCCGCCCCTGCGCGTGGCAGACGGCCCACGGCAAGCCCTGGCCACCGAGGAAATCCACATGCGCCTCGCCGACGTGGGCCTGGACTACACCGGCCCCTTCCGGTCGCTGCGCGCGGTGCACCGGGCGCCCGACGGATCCCTGCACGCCGAGCTCGACATGGTGCCCGCCGACGGCCACGCACTCCACCCTGCGCTTCTCGACGCCGCCCTGCACCCGCTCATCCTGTGGCAGCCCGTGGACGAGCTGCGGCTGCCGTTCAGCTGGGAAGGAGTTCGACTGCACACCGACGGCCCGCTCCCACCGCAGCCGCTGCGCGTACACCTCAGCGGGACGGCGGACGGAGCGGCGCTCAGCATCACCACGCAACAGGACGAGCCGGTCCTGACCGCGCGGACCGTGGTGCTGCGCACCGTCGACGCCGACACGCTCAGGGGGCCCGGCGGCGCGGGCACACTGTGGCAGATCGGGTACGACTCCGTGCTGGCCTCGGCACCGGTCCTCGACGTGTCACGGACGGCGGGGGTGGTGGATCTGCGGCGGGAGGCTGGCGCGGACGTTCCCGTGGTGGTGCACGAGGTGGTGGGTGAGGCGCTTGGTGTGGTGCAGCGGCATGTGGCCACCGCAGAGGGGATGTTGGTGGTGGTGACGGGTCCCGATGCGGTGGGTGCCGCGGTGCGGGGTCTGGTGCGTTCGGCGCAGGCCGAGCATCCGGGACGGTTCGTACTCGTGGACACCGACGCCGCCGAGCCGCCCACCACCCTCCCCGCCGACGAGCCCGAACTCGTACAACGCAAGGGAGAGTTCCAGGTGCGGCGCCTGGCAGAGGCGCCACGTTCCCCTGCCGGCACCCCCGCCCTCGCCGACGCGGTCCTGGTGACCGGGGCGTCGGGCGCGCTGGGTGGCGTGGTCGCACGCCATCTGGTGCAGGCGTGCGGCGCACGGGAGCTGGTGCTTGTCTCGCGGCGTGGCGCCGCCGCCCCCGGTGCCGGCGAGCTGGCCCAGGAGTTGGAGGGCCTGGGCGCCTCGGTGGTGTGGGCGGCGGCGGACGTGTCGCTGCGCTCCGAAGTGGAGCGGCTCTTCACCGAGTTCCGGGTGCGGGCGGTCGTACACGCGGCGGGCGTTCTGGACGACGGGACCGTCGAGGGGCTGACGCCCGAGCGGGTGTCCGGAGTGTTGCGGGCGAAGGTCGACGCGGCCTGGCATCTGCACGAGGTATCACGGGCGCACTCGGCGGACGCCTTCGTGCTGTTCTCCTCGGTGGCCGGAGTCCTGGGGACCGCGGGACAGGCGGCGTACGCCGCGGCGAACGCGTTCCTGGACGCGCTGGTGGAGTCACGGCGGGCCGAGGGCCTGCCCGGACTCTCCCTGGCATGGGGACTGTGGGACACCGGAGCCGACGGCATGGGGGCCGCTCTGACGGCGGCTGACGTCGCCCGGATGGGACGCGGCGGTGTGCTGGCGCTGAGCGAGGACGAGGCGCTGGCGCTGCTGGACGAGGCGCTCACCTCCGAGGGCGGAGTGCGGGTCGCGGCCCGCTGGGACGTGCCCGCTCTCAGGAGGAGCCAAGCGGCGGGCACGACACCGCCCGCTGTGCTGCGCACCCTGATACCCGCGCCCGTCACGGCCACACGGGAGGAGACCGCCCCGCCACCAGCGTTCGTCCACCTTCCCCCCCGAGAGAGGCAGACCGTGCTGCTCGAGCTGGTCCGCGGCGACCTTGCGCAGATTCTCGGACACGGCTCCGCACGCGCTGTACCGGTCGACCGCGGGCTGCTGCAACTCGGCCTGGACTCGCTCGGCGCCGTGGAACTGCGCAACCGACTCTCCACGGCGACCGGACTGCGCCTGCCCGCCACGGTGGTCTTCGACCACCCCACGGCACAGGCGCTCGCCGACCACCTCGCCGAGGCCCTCACCCCGGCAGAGCCGTCGGCACCGGCGGAGGACACGGCGGAATCCCTGGATTCCGTCAGCGACGACGAACTGTTCCGCCTCATCGACGAAGAACTCGACAGCGAATAGGCGCCCCGGCGGTGGACCGGCAGCACGATGGGTTAGGAGGGCTTTAGAAGCCCTCCCTACCGTGAACGCATGACCACAACCGAAAAAGAAACGACAGCGGAAGCCAGGGCACAGCGGATCGCGGAACTCGCCGCCCCGCCCTTCGCACCGGAGAAGGACCACCCTCTGCTCTCCGACCCGGAGAATGTGCTCTGGCTCACCGACCTCAACGAAAACCTCCTCGCCTACGAGTCCACCAACGACGACTTCGAGGGAAAGAACCCCACTCTCGACGACTTCGCCCGCGTCTCCTACGAACTGCGCGACGCGGAAGGAAACGTCGTCGGCACCACCCAGGGCGTAGGCCGCATGCTCCGTAAGAGCTCCGACGACCACTTCATCGCCTACTACTCCGAGGAGATCACCCTCAACGACGGCACCATCATCCGCACCGGAGGCCTCGTCGACGACGCCCGGCTCACCGCCGGCGAACAGGCCACGATCCCAGCGGTGGGAGTCGCCGGACCCTTCAAGGGGGCCGTCGGATACCGCCAGTTCAAGCCCGTCGAGACCCACAAGTCGTACCTCTCGCAGATCGTTCTCTACCGGAGGTGACCGGGCATGGACCCCGCCGACACCCGCCTGCTGTCCGTCGGCACCGCCCTGCCCGGCCCGCCGATCGACAACGTCGCCCTGGGCAAGCACTTCCGCATGGACGCGCTGTGGCAGCAGTGGATCGAGACCTTCATCGGCACCCGCACCCGCCACCTCGCTGTAGACCTCGCCACCAGTGAACAACGCGACACCCTCGCCTCCCTCGGCACCGCGGCCGCCCGTAAGGCGCTAGCCGCGGCCGGGGCGGCCGCCGAGGACATCGACCTACTGGTCCTCGGCACCGCAACCCCCGACGCGCTGATGCCGGCCACCGTCAACGTCATCGCCGACGCGCTCGGCATCGACGACGTCGTCACCTACCAGCTGCAGTCGGGCTGCTCCGGCGCCGTGCAGGCCCTCGACCTGGCCCGCCGGCTGCTGTCCACCGGCCGCCACCGCACCGCCCTGGTCATCGGCGGCGACGTGATCGCCAAGCACTACGTCCTCAACGCCGACCTCCGCCGGATCCCGCCCGCCGAACTCGTCAACTTCGTCCTCTTCGGCGACGGCGCGGGCGCGGCCGTCCTCTGCGCCGACCCCGACGCCGGGGACACCGCGCTGCGCACCACCCGCTTCCGCCTCGTCGGCAAGGGCAGGGCACCCGGCCAGATCCTCGAATGGTTCGGCCCCGCCCACCCGCCCGGCCCCGACATCGCCGCCCACGAGGACTACAAGGCCATCGAGGAATCCGTTCCCCTGCTCGCCTCCGAGATCCTCGACGACATACTCGGCGAACTGGACTGGAAGAGGGACGACCTCGACTATCTCCTGCCGCCCCAGCTCTCCGTCCGCATGACCGAGAAGATAACCGGGCATCTCGCCGTGACCGGCGCCCAGCACATCAACTGCGTGGGCGAGACCGGAAACAACGGGAACGCTCTCGTCTTCTTCCAACTGCACGCACTCCTCAACCGGCTGGTGCCCGGTGACCGTGTCGCAGGAATAGCCATCGAATCCAGTAAGTGGATCAAATCGGGTTTCGCGCTCGAACAACTCTGACAGCCACTGCCGAATACAGATCCGCTCCGCCACGTTTTCTGCTCTGTGGGAAGGCCTGAAGGGCGTATGACTGCGAACGAGGAAAAGCTCCGCGACTACCTCAAGAAGGTCACCGAGAGTCTCCAGCAGACGCGCCGCCGCGTCGCCGAACTCGAATCGGCTAACGCGCGGAACTCGGAGCCCATCGCCGTCATCGGCATGGCCTGCCGCTATCCCGGCGGAGTCACCTCACCCGAGGACCTGTGGCAGCTCGTCGCGGAAGGCCGTGATGCCATCTCGGAGTTCCCGCGCAACCGCGGCTGGAACCCCGACGCCCTCTACAACCCGGACCCCGAGCACCCCGGGACGACCACCACCCGGCACGGAGGGTTCCTGCACCACGCCGGCGACTTCGACGCCGACTTCTTCGGGATCAGCCCGCGCGAAGCGCTGACCATCGACCCGCAGCAACGCATCCTGCTCGAACTCGCCTGGGAGGCCGTCGAGGCGGCGGGCATCGACCCGGCCGCCCTGCGCGGCTCCGACACCGGCGTCTTCACCGGCATCATGTACAACGACTACGGCAGCCGCCTCCAGCACCCCCACCCCACACCGGCCGCCCACGAGGGCCACGTCGGCATCGGCAGCGCGCCCAGCGTCGCCTCCGGCCGGCTGTCCTACACCTACGGGTTCACCGGCCCGGCCGTTACCCTGGACACCGCCTGCTCGTCGTCGCTGGTGGCGCTGCACCTGGCCGCGCAGTCGCTGCGGAAGGGCGAGAGCAGCCTCGCCCTGGCCGGCGGCGCCACCGTCATGGCCACCCCCAACACGTTCGTCGAGTTCAGCCGACAGCGCGGCCTCGCCCCCGACGGCCGCTGCAAGGCCTTCTCCGCCGACGCGGACGGCACCGGCTGGAGCGAGGGCGCCGCACTGCTCCTCGTGGAACGCCTGTCGGACGCCCGGCGCAACGGCCACCCGGTACTGGCCGTGCTCCGGGGCTCCGCCGTGAACCAGGACGGCACGAGCAGCCAGCTGACCGCCCCCCACGGCCCGTCCCAGGTCCGCGTGATTCGCCAGGCGCTCGCGTCGGCCGGGCTTGCTCCGGGTGAGGTGGATGTGGTGGAGGCGCATGGGACCGGGACGCGGTTGGGTGATCCGATCGAGGCGCAGGCGCTGTTGGCGACGTATGGGCAGGGTCGGGAGGTGCCGTTGTGGCTGGGTTCGGTGAAGTCGAACATCGGTCACACGCAGGCCGCCGCGGGTGTGGCGGGTGTGATCAAGGTGGTGGAGGCGTTGCGGCGTGGGGTGCTGCCGCGGACGCTGCATGCTCAGACGCCGACGGGGCAGGTGGACTGGTCCGGTGGTGCGGTGTCGCTGCTGACCGAGTCCCGGTCCTGGGAGACCGACGGACGAGTCCGCCGGGGCGCCGTGTCCTCCTTCGGCATCAGCGGCACCAATGCCCACGTCATCCTGGAACAGGCCCCCACCACCGACCAAGCCACGCCGCCGGAAACCCCGTCCCTCCCCACACCGTTGATCCTGACCGCCCGCTCCGAAGCCTCCCTCGCCGCAGCCGCACGCCGGCTCGGCGACCACCTGTCCTCCGCCTCCGATGGTGAGTTGGGGGATGTGGCGGGGTGGTTGGGGTCGCGGCGTGGGGTGTTGGAGCGGCGTGCGGTGGTGGTGGGTTGGGAGCCGGATGTGGTGCGGGAGGGGTTGGCTGCGTTGGGTGCGGGGGTGCCGCATCCGGTGGTGGTTGAGGGCGTGGCTGGCGGTGAGCCGGGTGGGGTGGTGTTCGTTTTCCCTGGTCAGGGGGCGCAGTGGGTGGGGATGGCGCGCTCGCTGGTGGTGGAGTCGGAGGTGTTCCGGCGGCGGTTCGCCGAGGTGGGTGTGGCGTTGTCGGAGTATGTGGACTGGTCGTTGGAGGAGGTGTTGGTCGATCCGGTTGCGTTGGGCCGAGTGGATGTGGTGCAGCCGGTGTTGTTCGCGGTGATGGTGGCGCTGGCGGAGCTGTGGGGCTCGTTCGGTGTGGAGCCGGATGCGGTCGTGGGGCATTCGCAAGGGGAGATCGCGGCGGCGTGTGTGGCGGGCGCGTTGTCGCTGGAGGATGCGGCGGCCGTGGTGGTGCTGCGGTCGCGGGTGTTGCGGGCGTTGGCGGGGACCGGCGGTATGGCGTCGGTCGGATTGCCTGTCGGGGCCACGGAGAAGCTGCTCGGAGCATGGGAGGGGAGGCTGGGGGTGGCGGCGGTGAACGGGCCGCAGTCCACGGTCGTTTCCGGCGACGCCGAGGCGATCGAGGAGCTGGTGGCGCGGTACCAGGACAGTGACGTGCGGGTGCGCCAGGTTCCGGTGGACTATGCCTCGCATTCGCATCACGTCGATGCCCTGCGCGAGGAACTGACCGGGTTGATCGGTCACATACGTCCGCGTGAGTCGGTGATCCCGTTCTATTCGACGTTGACGGGTGGCTTGCTGGCGGACACGCGGGAGCTGACGGGGGAGTACTGGTTCGAGAATCTGCGGCGGCGGGTGCGCTTCCAGGATGCGGTGGAGGCGTTGTATGCGGACGGGTTCCGGGCGTTCGTGGAGAGCAGTCCGCATCCGGTGCTGACGGCCGGTGTGCAGGACGCGGTGGATGCAGCCGGGAGCGATGCGGTGGTGGTGACGGGGACACTGCGGCGTGAACGTGACGATCACGTGCCGCTGCTGACGGCGGTGTCCACGCTGTTCGTGCACGGGCACCCGGTGCGCTGGCCGGCACGGGTGCCCGCCAACGCGGCGCCGCCTGCCGGGCTGCCGACGTACGCCTTCGACCACCACCCCTACTGGCTCGACACCCCGGCACCGACCGGTGGCGCGCGCACCGAGCGGCACCCGTTCGTGAGCACCGTGGTCGACCGTGCCGACGACGGCAGCCTGGTCCTCGAAGGCGCCCTCTCCCGCACGGCCCAGCCCTGGACCGGCCACCACGCCCTCGACAGCACCCGGCTCCTCCCCAGCGCCGCCCTCGCCGAACTCGCGCTGTACGCCGCCGACGCGTCCGGCCTGGACCAGGTCGAGGAACTGGTGCTCACCCGGCCCCTCGTCCTGCCGGACGACGAGCACACCGCCGTCGCCGTCCAGGTGGTGCTGGCACCGCCTGAGGACGACAGCCGCCGCGCCTTCGCCATCCACGCCCGCACCGGCGACGGGCACCAGCGCTGGGAACAGCACGCCGAGGGCACCCTGTCCCGCGCCGCCGACGCGACGGACGACGACCACCCCTTGGGCCCGCCTACCGCCTGGCCGCCCACCGGCGCCGAACTCCTCGCCACAGAGAGGCTGTACGCGCACCTCGCGGACCTCGGGGTGACGTACGAGGAGACCTTCCATGGCGTACAGGCCGCCTGGCGGGACGGCAAAACCCTGTACGCGGAGGTCGCCCTGCCCGAGGAGATCCCTGCGCCCGACGACGGCACCGCCACCTTCGGTATCCACCCGGTGCTGCTCGACGCCGCACTGCACCCGCGCGCGCTCCTCGACCAGGCCTCCGCCGACGTGCGCATGCCGTTCGTGTGGTCCGGACTCACGCTCCGGGCGACCGGGGCACGGCTGCTCCGCGTGCGCATCGCACCCACGGCGGACGGAAGCACTGTCGCTCTCACGGCGACCGACCCCAGCGGCCAGGCTGTCCTGACCGTCGACACCATCACTCTGCGCGCGCCCGCCGCAGCCGACCTCACCGCACCAGCGGCGAACCGGAGCATCGAGGACCACCGGCCCGCACCCCGGCCGCGGCGCCGGGTCGCCGAACAAGCGGGGCATGGTGCCGGCGGCCTGGCCGACCGGCTGCGACGCCAGTCAGAGCGCGAACAGCGCGCCACACTCAGGGACCTGGTCCAAGACGAGGTCGCCGCCGTCCTCGGATACGACTCTGCGGCAGCCCCCACCGCAGACCGGGCCTTCAAGGACCTGGGCTTCGACTCCGTCCTCGCGGTCGAACTACGCAACCGCCTCGGCCGCATCACCGGTCTGCGGCTGCCCGCGACCCTAGTCTTCAACCACCCCAACCCGGCAGAACTGGCCGCCCACCTGCACAGCCAACTCCTCGCCCCGGCCGACGCCACGACCGAGGACCGGAGCGCCGCTCGGGACGCCGACGCGGAGGAGGCCGACGACCCCATCGTCATCGTCGGCACGGCCTGCCGCTATCCGGGCGGCGTGCACTCCCCAGAGGACCTCTGGCAACTGGTCGCCGACGGCCGTGATGCCATCTCGGAGTTCCCTGAGGACCGCGGCTGGAACGTTTCCGCGCTCTACGACCCGCACCTGACAGCCCCCGGCACCACCTCCACCCGGCACGGTGGATTCCTCTACGACGCGGCCGAGTTCGACGCCGACTTCTTCGGGATCAGCCCGCGCGAGGCCACCGCGATGGACCCGCAGCAGCGACTCCTCCTGGAAACCTCCTGGGAGGCACTGGAGTCGGCGGGCATCGACCCCGCCTCCCTGCGCGGATCCGCCACCGGCGTTTTCACAGGACTCATCTACACCGAGTATGGCGGGCGGTCCCGGCTCGGACGGCCCGACGCAGAGGTGGAGGGCTACCTCGGCACGGGCAGCGCGGGCAGTGTCGCCTCCGGCCGCCTGTCCTACACGTACGGCTTCACCGGCCCCGCCCTGACCATCGACACGGCGTGCTCGTCGTCGTTGGTGGCGCTGCATCTCGCGGCGCAGTCGCTGAGGAAGGGCGAGAGCAGCCTGGCGCTCGTTGGCGGCGCCACCGTCATGGCGACACCAGACATGCTTATCGAGTTCAGCCGGCAGCGCGGACTGTCCCCGGACGGCCGCTGCCGTGCCTTCTCGGCGGACGCCGACGGCACCGGATTCTCCGAAGGCGTCGGACTGCTGGTCGTGGAGCGACTGTCGGACGCGCGGCGCAACGGCCACCCGGTGCTGGCCGTGCTGCGAGGGTCGGCGGTGAACCAGGACGGTGCCAGCAACGGTCTGACCGCACCGAACGGCCCGTCGCAGGAGCGGGTGATCCGTCAGGCGCTGGCGTCGGCCGGGCTCACCGCGGCTGATGTGGATGTGGTGGAGGCGCACGGGACGGGGACGCGGCTGGGCGACCCGATCGAGGCACAGGCGCTGCTCGCGACGTACGGGCAGGGCCGTGAAGTGCCTTTGTGGCTCGGGTCGCTGAAGTCCAACATCGGTCACACGCAGGCCGCCGCCGGTGTCGCGGGCGTCATCAAGATGGTGGAGGCGTTGCGGCGCGGGGTGCTGCCCCGGACGCTGCATGCCGGGACGCCGACGGGGCAGGTGGACTGGTCCAGCGGTGCAGTGTCGCTGCTGACCGAGTCCCGGCCCTGGGAGACCGACGGACGCACACGGCGCGCCGGAGTCTCGGCCTTCGGCATGAGCGGCACCAACGCCCACGTCATCCTCGAGTCCGCGCCACCGCACCCGGCACCCGACACTGCCGAGACACCTTCCCTGCCCATCCCGCTGATTCTCAGCGCCCGCACACAACCGGCGCTTGCCGCACAGGCCCACAACCTCGCCGCGTACCTCGAAACGTCGACTCCCGGTGACGTGGCGGGGTGGCTGGCGTCGCGTCGTGGGGTGTTGGAGCGGCGTGCCGTGGTGGTGGGCTGGGAGCCGGGTGTGGTGCGGGAAGGGTTGGAGGCCTTGAGTGCGGGCGTTCCGCATCCGGCGGTGGTCGAGGGTCTGGCCGCCTCGGAGTTGGGTGGGGTGGTGTTCGTCTTCCCTGGTCAGGGAGCGCAGTGGGTGGGGATGGCGCGCTCGCTGCTGGTGGAGTCGGAGGTGTTCCGGCGGCGATTCGCCGAGGTTGGCGAGGTGTTGTCGGAGTATGTGGAGTGGTCTTTGGAGGAGGTGCTGCCGGATCCCGACGCGTTGGGTCGGGTTGATGTGGTGCAGCCGGTGTTGTTCGCAGTGATGGTGTCGTTGGCGGAGGTGTGGCGCTCCTTCGGTGTGGTGGCGGATGCGGTGGTGGGGCATTCGCAGGGGGAAATCGCGGCGGCCTGCGTGGCGGGTGCCTTGTCGTTGGAGGACGCGGTGGCCGTGGTGGTGCTGCGGTCGCGGGTGTTGCGGGCGCTGGCCGGGACCGGGGGGATGGCGTCGGTCGGCCTGTCGGTGGGGGAGACGGAGAAGCTGCTGGGGTCGCTGGAGGGCAGGGTGGGGGTGGCGGCAGTCAACGGACCGCACTCCACGGTCGTCTCCGGCGACGCCGAGGCCATCGAGGAACTGGTGGCACGGCATCGGGACAGTGAGGTGCGGGTGCGCCAGGTCCCGGTGGACTACGCCTCGCACTCCCACCACGTCGACGCCCTGCGCGACGAACTCTCTGAACTCCTGGGGCACATACGTCCGCGAGAGGCCGCGATCCCGTTCTATTCGACGTTGACGGGTGGCTTGCTGGCGGACACGCGGGAGCTGACGGGGGAGTACTGGTTTGAGAATCTGCGGCAGCGGGTGCGGTTCCAGGACACGGTGGAGGCGCTGTACGCGGATGGGTTTCGGGCGTTCGTGGAGAGCAGCCCGCACCCGGTCCTGACCGCCGGTGTCCAGGACACCGTCGATGCGGCCGGGGCCGACCACGTCGTGGTGACGGGCACGCTGCGGCGTGACCGTGACGATCACGCGCCGCTGCTGTCCGCGGTGTCCACGCTGTTCGTGCACGGGTATCCGGTGCGCTGGCCGGTCCAGGTGCCCGCGCACGCGGCGCCACCGCCGGGCCTGCCCACTTACGCCTTCGACCACCACACCTACTGGCTCGACATCGCGTCCGACCGCAGTGACCCGGGTCTCCTGGGGCTTGACGTCACCGATCACCCGCTTGCCGGCGCCACCACGACACTCGCCGACGGCACGACCCTCTACACCGGCCGGATCGGCACCGCCGCCGACCCGGAGTGGCTCGCCGACCACGCCGTCGGCGAGACCGTGGTCCTGCCGGGCACCGCCTTCCTCGACCTCGCCCTTCTCGTCGGGGAACACGCGGGCGCGCCTCACGTCGACGAACTCACCCTGTGGGCACCTCTCGTCCTTGACGGCGCGCCCGTGGACATCCAGGCGACCGTGCGAACAGCCGACACGGACCAGGAAGGCGCCGATGCCGGACAGCTCGAACTCACCGTCCACGCACGCCGATCCGGCACTCCGGACGCACCGTGGGTGCGGCACGTCACCGCCACCTTGACGAAAGAACCGCCCTCCGTCGCCGAGCCGGACTTCCGACCGACGGGCACCTGGCCGCCGTCCGGAGCGACACCCGTACCGGTGGAGGGGCTCTACGACGAACTCGCGGCGCGCGGCTACACGTACGGGCCTTCCTTCCGCGGCGTACAAGCGGTCTGGCGGCACGGCGCCGACGTCCTTGCCGAGGTGGCTCTCCCCGACGAGGGAAGGCTGCGCGCGGACGTGTCCCGGCACCCCCTGCACCCGGCGCTCCTCGATGCCGCCCTGCACCCGCTCGCCGCGGGACTCCTGGATTCGGACGACGGTGGAGGCACTCAGCTGCCCTTCTCATGGACCGGGTTCACGCTGCAGGCCACCGAGGCGACGGCTGTACGTGTGCGGCTGCGCAGGACCGAGCGCGGCGGAATCGGAGTGTCTCTGGCCGACCCGGCAGGCGAACTTGTCGCCCATGCCGAGGAGCTGACACTGCGGGAGCTCGCCGAAGGGGCACTGCTCCGGCCCCCGGCCGACGATGGCGATCACGACGGTCTCTACACTGTCGAATGGGTGGCGCGGGTGCGCCTTGATACGGAGGGCCAATCCGGGGACGCGGAGCCGGTACGTCCGGCGGGTGATCCGCCGCAGGTGGAAGTGCTCCCCGTGACCTCCGGACCCGACGCGTTGCCCGGCCCATCTGCCGCCCATGTCCTCGGCGCGCTCCAGTCGTGGCTGGCAGATGAGCGCACGCAGGACCACACCCTCGTCGTCCACACCCGGCGCGGCATCAGCACCGGCCGCGAAGATGCCCTCGCGGACCCGGCGACGGCCGCCGTATGGGGACTCGTGCGCAGTGCGCAAACCGAGAACCCGGGGCGTGTCGTTCTCGTCGACTCGGACACAGAGGTGATCGACGCATCCGTCCTCGCTACCGCCCTCGCCCTCGGCGAACCTCAACTGGCCGTGCGCAGCGACGGGTTGTACGCTCCGGCTCTCACTCCACTGCCCGCGAGTCCGGAGGGCTCACTCACTCCGCCGGCCGGCATCGGCGCCTGGCGGCTCGCCCCGGCCGGGACGACCCTCGACGCCCTCACCCTGGAGGCCGCCCCCGACGCTACCCAGCCACTCGGCCCCGGAGAGATCCGCATCGCCGTGCGTGCAGCGGGGCTCAACTTCCGTGACGTTCTCATCGCGCTCGGCAGCTACCCTGGAACCGCCCCGCTGGGTACCGAGGCGGCGGGTGTCGTCACCGAGGTCGGGTCCGGCGTACCGGACCTGTCCGTGGGCGACCGGGTCACCGGCTTGTTCGGCGGTGCGATCGGACCGGTCGCCGTCACCGACCGCCGGCTCGTCGCACGGATCCCGGAGGGCTGGACGTTCGCCCAGGCGGCCGCCGTGCCCGCCGCCTATCTGACCGCCTGGTACGCACTCGTGGACCTGGCACGGCTGGAGGCCGGTCAGCGGATTCTCGTGCACTCGGCGGCGGGCGGCGTGGGGCACGCCGCCGTCTACCTGGCGCGCCATCTCGGCGCCGAGGTGTTCGGCACCGCGAGCCCCGGCAAGTGGCCGACACTGCACCGGCTGGGCCTTGACGAGCAGCATGTGGCGTCCTCGCGCACCCTCGACTTCGAGGAGCACTTCCGTACGGCCGCTGGGGACGACGGCTTCGACGTCGTCCTGAACTCCTTCACCGGGGACTTCGTCGACGCCTCGCTGCGGCTCCTCGGCCCCGGCGGATGGTTCATCGAGATGGGCAAGGCCGACATCCGTGACGCCGACGAGGTGCGCGCGATCCGGCCGGGCGTCTCCTACCGGGCGTTCGAGCTCATGGAGGCCGGGCCCGAGCGGATCGCCGCGATCCTCGGCGAGCTGCTGCCGCTGCTGGAGAGCGGAGCCCTGCCCGCACTGCCCCTCGCGGCCTGGCCCGTCCCCCAGGCGCCCGCCGCACTGCGTCACCTCGCCCAAGCCAGGCACACCGGCAAGCTCGTCCTGACCCTGCCCCCCGCGCCCGACCCGGACGGCACCGCCCTGATCACCGGCGGCACCGGCTCACTGGCCGCCCACGCCGCGCGGCACCTCGTGACCCGGTACGGCATCCGACATCTGGTGCTCGTCGGACGGCGAGGCCCCGACGCCCCGGGAGCGACTGAACTCGCTGCAGAACTGGATGAGTTGGGCGCCAAGGTCACAATCGAGGCTGCCGATGTGGCGGATCGGGGGCAGCTGGCCGACCTGCTCGGCCGGATCCCCGACGCCCACCCACTCACCCTGGTGCTGCACGCCGCGGGCGTGCTTGACGACGGCGTCCTCGCCTCCCTGGACGCCGCGCGCCTCGACACCGCACTCGCGCCCAAGGCGACGGCCGCCCGCCATCTGTACGAACTGACCCGCAGCGCGGACCTCGCAGGACTCGTCCTCTACTCCTCCCTGTCCGGCCTCGTCGGCGGCGCTGGACAGGCCAACTACGCAGCCGCCAACACCTACTTGGACACGCTCGCGGCGCGGGCCGCCGCTGCCGACGGGCTGCCCGTCACCTCCGTGGCCTGGGGCCTGTGGGCCGGTGACGGCGGCCTGACCGGACATCTGGACGCCACCGACCGGGCGCGTATGGCGCGCGGCGGTGTCGCCCCGATGGACGCCGCCCAAGGGCTCGCGCTCCTGGACGCCGCCCTGCACGCACCGCACCCGGCCGTAGCCGCCGCACACTTCCACCTGCCGCCCGGCACCGCACCCGACAGCGTGCCCCACGTACTGCGCGGACTCCTCCGTGCACCCGGCCGGCGGATCGCCGCACAAGCAACGACCCGTGACGGCGGTGATGCCCTGCGCGACCGGCTGGCCGTTCTCGGCGCGGACGAGCGTCTCGAGACCGTGCTCGCCCTGGTCCAGGCCCACGCCGCCGCCGTCCTGGGCCGGCCCGCGGACAGTGCCGACGGTGGCGAACGGGCCTTCAAGGACATCGGGTTCGACTCCCTGACCGCCCTCGAACTGCGCAACCGGCTCGCCCGCGCGACCGGACTCAAGCTCAACGCCACCACCGTCTTCGACCATCCGACCCCGACCGCGCTGGCCCGCCACCTCGCCGAACGCCTCACGCCCGACGACACCAGGCACGACATCTCGCCGCTGGACGAACTCGCCCGGATCGAGGCGCTCGTAGCGACCCTGCGCCACGGAAGCGAAGCCCACACCGCCGTACGTACCCGGCTGCGAGCCGCGCTGCGCAGGCTGGACGAACAGACCTCGGCGCCAGAAGCACCGGCGCCCGGAACTGCGGAGGACGACCTCAGCGACGTCACCGACGAGGAACTGTTCGCGGCGCTGGACCAGGAGATCGAGACACCGGACCCCCGCTGACCCGGCCGCCGCCGACCGCCCCGCGGGGCCTGGGCGGAACGGCCCGGCCCCGCACCCTGCTCACCAGCACGACGCCGACTGCGAGAGCACGATGCCGAACGCGCAAGCCGTACGCCCAGGAGCGCAGACACGCCTTGACTTCCTCCCCCGCCTAAAGGCGGGGGATTCCTGCGGTCGCCCGTTGGGTTTCCTGCTTCATCGACGACTGCCCCGTCCGGGAGGACTCCCGTTGAGGTCTTACACCGTCTCCACAGGCAGACGCCGCCAGCCCGGCGGCCAGGATGTTGCGTGCCGCGTTCACGTCGCGGTCATGCACGGCGCCACAGGCGCACGTCCACTCGCGGACGTTCAGCGGCAGCTTCCCGCGGACCGTGCCGCAGTTCCCGCACAGCTTGCTGGACGGGAAGAAGCGGTCGATCACGACGAGTTCGCGCCCGTACCAGGCGCACTTGTACTCCAGCATGGAGCGAAGTTCCGTCCAGGCCGCATCCGAGATGGCGCGCGCGAGCTTGGCGTTCTTCAGCAGGTTGCGGACGGTCAGGTCCTCGATCACGACCGTTTGGTTCTCACGGACGAGCCGAGTCGACAGCTTGTGCAGGAAGTCGCGGCGCCGGTCGGCGATCCGCGCATGGACGCGAGCGACCTTAACCCGGGCCTTCTCGCGGTTGACCGAACCCTTCACCTTCCGCGACAGCTCCCGCTGCGCGCGCGCCAGCCGGAGACGGTCACGGCGCTCGTGCTTCGGGTTGGCGATCTTCTCCCCGGTGGACAGCGTCACCAGGGACGTGATCCCGGCGTCGATGCCCACAGCCGCCGTGGTGGCGGGGCCCGGGGTGATGCTGTCCTCGCACAGCAGGGACACGAACCAACGCCCGGCCGCGTCACGGGACACTGTCACGGTCGTCGGCTCCACGCCTTCGGGCAGCGGACGCGACCAGCGAATATCCAGCGGCTGGGCCATCTTCGCCAGCGTCAGCTTCCCGTCACGCCACTTGAAGGCGCTGCGGGTGTACTCGGCCGACGCTCGGGACTTCTTCCGGCGCTTGTAGCGCGGGTACTTCGCTCGCTTGGCGAAGAAGTTCCCGAACGCGGTCTGAAGGTGACGCAGCGCCTGCTGAAGAGGGACGCAGGACACCTCCGCCAGGAAGGCCAGTTCCTCGGTCTTCTTCCACTCCGTCAGCGCCGCCGACGACTGCACGTAGGACAGGCGGCGCTGCTCGCCGTACCAGGCCCGTGTGCGCTCCTCCAACGCCTTGTTGTACACGAGGCGGACGCAGCCGAACGTGCGGGACAGCTCTGCTGCCTGCTCGTTCGTGGGGTAAAAGCGGTACTTGAACGCCCGCTTGACCTGCTGCGTCATAGCTCACATTCTATCAGTTCCCGTGTAGACGACGGGTGTCGGCCGGTGGTCATAGACGCCGAATCGCCCTGGCAGCGCTTCGCCTTTCCCTGCCCCGCTACGCGGGAGCTTCGTTTCCTCCCCGGCCTGAAGGCCGGGGTATCCACGAAGGAGACCTCCCAATGACGTTGTCAAGCTGCCGTAGTGACGGGCGGTATGGGCTGGTAGCACCGTCCGTCACGCAAGAGGGCCCACAGGACGTTGACTCGTCGGCGGGCGAGGGCGAGCACGGCTTGCGTGTGACGTTTCTCGATGAGCTTGCCGGTCTCGGTGATCTTCTCGTTGAGGGCCATCACCTCCCCGGCGAGGGTGTGCACCATCTGTGCGGCGAGCTTCTCGCCGGGCAGCGCGGTGTGCTGCCGTCCGGCGGCCTCGACGGCTGCGGCGGCCATGGCCTGGGCGCCTCGGACCTTGCGGTTTCGCAGCCAGGTCTCCAGCCGCTTGGCGCCGACACGTCGCAGGGCGGCCGGGGTCTGGTAGCCGGTCAGCAGGACGAGGGGGCCGCTGTTGGTCAGGTCCAGGGCCCGCTCCAGCGCCGGGAAGACGTTCAGCAGCTGTTCGCGCAGCCGGTTGATGGTCCGGGTCCGGTCGGCGACCAGGTCGCTGCGGCGTGCGGTGAGGATCTTCAGCTCGGTGGCAGCCTCGTCGCCGGGCCGCAGCGGGTTGAGGTCGCGGCGCAGGCGGGCCTGGTCGGCGATCACAGCCGCGTCGCGGGCGTCGGTCTTGCCGGTTCCCCGGTAACCGGCCGAGGCCCGGTTGACCGCCAGGCCGGAGATGTAGATCAGCCGCTGGTCGTGGTTGACGAGCAGCCCGATCAGCAAGGCGGCTCCGCCGTCGGCCACGTCCACCGCCCAGGTGACGTCTTCGCCGAGGGCCAGCACATCGGCCATCAGGGTCAGGAGTTCTGGTTCGTCGTTGGCCACACGGCGCGACAGCAGCCGGTTTCCGTCCTGGTCGATCACCACACAGTGGTGGTGTTCCTTGCCGATGTCCACGCCGGCCCAGATACGGGTCACGGGCACCTCCACGAGCTCGCTGTTGCACAGGTCCGCAGACGACCATGCCGGCATGGTCCTACTCAGCGACGTTCTCGCAACTCCCAATCGGCGGCCGGGTCGTCACGGGGTGCTGGGCGGCCAGGTCTCCAGAGCCACAAACGGCAACCCGATGAAAGCCACACCCAGCACCCCTGGGTGAGCCAACCCTACGAATGGCTCGCTCAGCCCGAGCAAGAAGGTAGGACCCGATGACCACCACGACCACCGAGGATCGGCTCCGCGACTATCTCAAGCGAGCCACCACCGATCTGCGACGCACCCGCCAGGCCCTCGACGACGCTGAGGATCGCGCCCGCGAACCCCTCGCCATCATCGGCACCGCCTGCCGCCTCCCCGGCGGTGTCGACTCGCCCGCCGCCCTGTGGCGCCTGGTCGACGAAGAGCGCGACGCCATCGGCGCGTTCCCCGACGACCGTGGCTGGGACCTCGATGCGCTGTACGACCCCGACCCGGCCCGGCCCGGCACCAGCTACGCCCGGCACGGCGGCTTCCTGACCGCCCCCGGCGACTTCGACGCCGCGTTCTTCGGCATCGGGCCGCGCGAGGCGCTCACCATGGACCCGCAGCAGCGCCTGCTTCTGGAGACCGGCTGGGAGGCCGTCGAACGCGCAGGCATCGACCCGGTGTCCCTGCGGGGCAGCGACACCGGGGTGTTCGTCGGCCTCGTCGCCCAGGACTACGCGCCCCGGCCCCATGAAGTTCCCGGCGAACTCGACGGCCACTTCATGACGGGCAACGCCGCGAGCGTCGCCTCGGGCCGACTCGCCTACACGCTCGGCCTCGAAGGCCCCGCCGTGACCGTGGACACGGCCTGCTCCTCTTCCCTCGTTGCCCTGCACCTGGCGGGGCAGGCGCTGCGCGCGAGGGAGTGTCGGCTCGCTCTCGTCGGCGGTGTGTGCGTGCTGGCCGGGCCGCGGGTGTTCCTGGAGTTCAGCCGGCAGCGCGGACTCGCCCCCGATGGGCGGTGCAAGGCGTTCGCCGCCGCGGCCGATGGTACGGGGCTCGCCGAGGGCGCCGGGATGCTGCTCGTGGAGCGGCTCTCCGACGCCCGGCGACTCGGGCACCCCGTGCTCGCGCTGGTCCGCGGCAGCGCCGTCAGCCAGGACGGCGCGAGCAACGGACTGACCGCGCCCAGCGGCCCCGCACAGGAACGCGTCATCCGCCGCGCTCTCGACCAGGCCTGCCTCGTCCCTGACGAGGTCGACGCCGTTGAGGCACATGGCACCGGGACCACCCTTGGCGACCCCATCGAGGCCCACGCGCTGCTCGCTACCTACGGGAGCGGTCGTCAACGTCCGCTGTGGATCGGGTCGTTGAAGACTAATATCGGGCACACGCAGGCGGCCGCGGGCGTCGCGGGCGTCATCAAGACCGTCGAGGCCCTGCGCCATGAGAAGCTCCCCGCGACCCTTCACGTCGACCGCGCCTCGCCGCACATCGACTGGTCCGCGGGCACCGTCCGCCCGCTCACCGAACCGCGGCCCTGGCCTCGCACCGCGGGACGGCCGCGCCGCGCCGGCGTCTCCTCCTTCGGTATCAGCGGAACCAACGCCCACGTCGTCCTCGAGGAGGCTCCGCGCCTCCCGGCCCCGGCCGGGAATCTCCCCGCCCCGGCCGCGGACGCGGCGGCCCTCGACGCCACCGCCCCCTCGTACCCGGAACTCCCGCGGACCCGCCCCCGCCCCTGGATCATCACCGCCCGCACGGACCAGGCCCTGCGCGACGCGGCCGCCGCGCTGCTCGCCCATCTCGACCAGGCGCCGGGCACCCCGCCCGACGACATCGCCCACTGGCTGGCGTACGGCCGCACCCGCTTCCCGCGCCGCGCGGCTGTCACCGGCGCCGATCGTGCCTCGCTGCGGGATGCGTTGCGCGCCCTCGCCGACGGCAAGCCCGCTCCCGGGTTCGCTCTCGCCTCACCCCGCCCCACCGGCCCGCTCGTCCTGGCCTTCTCCGGCCAGGGATCCCAGCGGGCCGGCATGGGACGCGAGCTGTACGAAGCCCACCCCGTGTTCGCGGCGGCCCTCGACGACGTACTGGACCGCCTCGCACCGAAGCTGAGCGGCCACCTTCCGCTGCCGCTGAAGGAGGTGATGTTCGCCGACCCGGGCACCCCCGAGGCCGACCTGCTGCAGCGCACCGGCTACACCCAGACCGCCCTGTTCGCTTTCCAGCTCGCACTCGTACGGCTGCTCGAGGCGCACGGGCTGCGCGCCGACGCCGTCATCGGGCACTCCATCGGGGAACTCGCCGCCGCCCACGTCGCCGGCGTCCTCGGCCTCGACGACGCCGTGGCGCTCGTTGCGGCCCGCGCCCTGTCGATGGAACGGCTGCCGCGGCAGCGCGGCGCCATGCTCTCCGTCCAGGCCGCCGAACGCCACGTTCGCCCCCTGTTGCGCCCGCACGCGGACCGGATCGCCGTCGCGGCCGTCAACGGAGCCCGGTCCACCGTCGTCTCCGGTGACGTCGACGCCATACGCGCCGTGGAGGAACGCTGTGGAAGGCTCGGTCACCGCACCCGCCGGCTCACGGTCAGCCACGCCTTTCACTCCCCGCACATGGACCCCGTGCTCGACGACCTGTACGCCACCGCCCGCACGCTCACTGCGGCCGCGCCCCGGCTGCTGCTCGCCTCGAACGTCACCGGGACGACCGCCGGCCCGGGCGACCTCGCCGACCCCGGTTACTGGGGCAGTCACGCCCGCGGCACTGTCCGCTTCCACGACGGGCTGCGCGCCCTTGCCGAAGCCCTCCCGGGTCATCCGGCGTACCTGGAGGTCGGCCCCGATGCCACGCTCACCCCGCTGATCGCCGTCGCCCAGCCTGACACGGTCCATGTGCCGCTCCAGCGGCGCGACCTATCGCAGAGGCAGGCCCTCGACCTGGCGCTCACCACGCTCGCCCTGCACGGCCGGACCATCGCACCCGCGGAAGAGCATCTGAAGAACGCTCCCGTGTCCCCGCCGACCGACCTGCCCACCTACCCCTTCCAGCGGCAGCGGTACTGGCTCACCACACCCGGGCCGCGCCCCGGCGCCCTCGTCCCTCAGGAACTTCGACCGGACGAGCCCGAGGGCGAGTTCGTAAGCGTTCTGACCGTCGCCGAGGGGCACGAACGCGAACGGCTGCTGCTGGAGCGGATCAGGGCGCACGCCGCGGACGTCCTCGGCCACGACGGCCCCGACGCTGTCACCGGCGACCTCGCGTTCCAGGAGGTGGGGCTGACCTCCTTCGCCCTGCTCGATCTGCGCAACCGGCTGTGCGCCGACACCGGACTCGAACTCGCGCCGGTCGTCGTCTTCGACCATCCCACGCCCGCCGCCCTGGCCGCCCACCTGCACCGCACGCTGCCCGCGCACCCCGCGCCGGCTTCAGAGGCGGTTTAGCCCGCCCGGACATGCTGTGCGGCACGCAGCAGCGCACGCACGTACGGCATGACCAGCGGGAGGAAACCCATGAGCGACGGCCTGCCCACGCGCCGCCTCGGCGCACTCGAAGTGGCCGCGCAGGGCCTTGGAGGGCTCGGCATCAGCGAGTTCTACGGGCCCACTGACGACGCCGAGTCGCTCGCCACCATCCACCGGGCCCTCGAGCTGGGCGTCACGCTCATCGACACCGCCGACGTGTACGGGCACGGCGCGAGCGAGGAACTCATCGGCAAGGCCCTCGCCGGCAGCCGACGCGAACAGGCCATCGTGGCAACGAAGTTCGGGGTGGTGCGCAGTGGCAGCGGCATCGGCCAGGCGGTGCGCGGTGACGCCGCGTATGTGCGGCAGGCCGCCGACGACTCGTTGCGCCGACTCGGGCTGGACCACATCGACCTGTACTTCCAGGCCCGCGTCGACCCGGCCGTCCCCATCGAGGAGACCGTCGGCGCGCTCGCCGAACTCGTCACCGCGGGCAAGATTCGCTTCATCGGCCTGTCCGAGGCCGCCGCGGCCACCATCCGGCGTGCGCACGCCGTCCACCCGATCACCGCGCTGCAGACCGAATGGTCCCTGTGGTCCCGCGGTATCGAGGCGGAGATCGCCCCCACGGCGCGCGAGCTGGGCATCGGCATCGTGCCCAACGCGCCCCTCGGCCGCGGGTTCCTCACCGGCCGCTACCGCGACGTGTCCGCCTTCGGCGAGCACGACTTCCGGCGCCTGGCCCAGCCCCGCCTGACCGCCCGCAACCT
The DNA here is from genome assembly GCF_056434305.1 of Streptomyces sp. NPDC044061. Taxonomy (NCBI): domain Bacteria; kingdom Bacillati; phylum Actinomycetota; class Actinomycetes; order Kitasatosporales; family Streptomycetaceae; genus Streptomyces; species Streptomyces sp. NPDC044061. The sequence continues at coordinate 26,727 of NZ_JBWKFL010000045.1, forward strand.
CCCCCACAACCTGGCCCTCGTCGACCGGCTCGCCCCGCTGGCGAAGGACAAGGGCGTCACTGTGGGCCAGCTCGCCCTGGCCTGGGTCCACCACCGCGGCCCCGACGTCGTACCGATCCCCGGCACCCGGCGCGTCGACCACCTGGAGGAGAACCTCGCGGCCGCGACGCTCGACCTCACTGCCGACGAACTCGCCGCCGTCGAGGAGGCGCTGCCCGCGCAGGAGGTCGAGGGCACCCGGCTCACCGAGTTCAGCCTGCAGTTCACCGATCGCTGATGGCCGCCCCGACCCTGTCCCGCGACGCCCCGGCGGCGCTCGGCCCGGTGGATATCCGTCGGCGCCGCCCGGGAATCGCACGGCCCCTGCGCCGCGCCCTCACGCTGGTCCTGCTCGTCGTCGTGCCGGTGGCCCTGCTCAGCTCGCTGATCGTGTTCACGCTCGGCCATCTGTCGCCGGTGGACCCCGCCGCGGCCCGGCTGGGAGAGAACGCCACCGCAGCCGACGTGGCCCGGCTGCACCGGCTGTGGGGCCTCGACCGACCCTTCGCGCAGCAGTACCTGTCCTGGCTGGGCCACGCTCTCACCGGCGATCTGGGCCGCTCGTACCTGACCGACATCCCGGTGGCCGACGCGATCGCCCAGCGCCTGCCCGTCGATCTGTCGGTGGCGCTCGTCGCGCTCGTGGCGGCGGTGCTCATCGGTGTCCCCGCCGGGCTTGCGGCGGGTGTGCGGCCGGGCCGGCGCGTGGACCAGGCGGTGACCGCGCTCGGTTCGTTGGCCGTGACGGTGCCGGTGTTCCTCGCCGGTATCTGGCTCGCACAACTGTTCGCCGTGCACCTCAAGTGGTTGCCGGCCACCGGATACGCGCCGCCCGCGGCGGGCGTGGGGGAGTGGCTGCGGCACGTCCTGCTGCCCGGACTGTCCCTCAGCTTCGTCGTCGCCACCGCCCTCGCCCGGCAGCTGCGCACCTCGCTCGCCGGTGCCCTCGCCGAGAACTTCGTCGTCGGCGCCACCCTGCGCGGTCTGAGCGCGCGCCGCGTGCTGTTCGTGCACGTGCTACGCACCGCCGCCGGACCGGCGGTGTCGCTGATCGGCCTGGAGGTGCCCGAACTCCTCGGCGGCGCGGTGGTCGTGGAGGCCGTGTTCGGGCTGCCCGGCCTTGGCCAGTACGCGCTGAGCGGCGCCGCCTCCCACGACACCGCCGTCGTCCAGGGCGTGCTCCTGGTCACCGTGGGCGTGGTGCTGGTCGCCAACCTCCTCGTCGATGCCCTCATCGCACGGCTGCGGCCCGAGACCCGGAAGGGATGAACACCGCGCCATGATCACTCGGACCGCCCGGCGCCTGGCAGCCGCCCTGCCCACGGCGTCGGCACGCATCGCGGCCGTACTGCTGCTCGGCGTGCTGGTGCTCACTGTGTTCGGACCGGCGCTCGCGCCGTACGACCCGCTGGCCCAGAACTCCGATGCCGTCCTGCGCGGCCCCGGACTCCACCACCCGTTCGGCACCGACGAGCTGGGCCGCGACGTCCTGAGCCGGCTCATCACCGGCACTCGGCCCACCGTCCTCAGCGCGCTCGCCATGGTCGGCATCGGGGTCGTGGGCGGTGCCCTGCCCGGGATCGCATCGGTGCTGCTCGGCCGCAGGGCGGCGGGCGTCGCGCTGCGCGGCGTCGACGCCCTGCTCACCCTGCCCGGCGTCGTCGTCGCCATCGCTGTCGCCGGTGTGTTCGGCAACGGCCCGGCGACCGCCGCCCTCGCCGTCGGCGCCCTCTTCGCACCACGCCTGCTGCGCGTCGTACGGGCCGAGGCCCTCGGCTACGCGCACACCCAGTACGTGGAAGCCGCGGAACTGCTCGGCGCGTCCCGCCTGTGGATCGTGCGCCGGCACATCTGGCGCAAGACCCTGCCCACGCTCGGCGTCACCACGGCTCTGACCGCCGGATACGCCGTCCTCGCCACCGCCGGCCTCGGCTTCCTCGGCCTCGGCGTGCAGCCACCGCACCCCACCTGGGGCGGCATGCTCGCCGACACCGTCCAGCAACTGTGGCAGGACGCATGGGGCCCGCTGTGGCCCGGTCTGTTCATCATCGCGACGGTGTGGTCGTGCAACGCCCTCGCCGACACCCTGCGCCGCGGCGAGCCCGCGGCCCCCGTCCCCGGCACGGTGAAGGAGGCCACCCGTGTCTGATCCCGGTCCCCTCCTGTCCGTGGAGGACCTGACGATCTCGGCCGCGGGCACGGACACGCCGCTCGTCCGCGGTGTCGGCTTCACCCTGCGCCGCGGACGCACGCTCGGCCTCGTCGGCGAGTCGGGCAGCGGCAAGACCCTCACCTGCCGCGCCGTGCTCGGCGTACTCCCCGCCGGATGCACTGTCACGGCGGGGCGGGTCCGGTTCGCGGGCCAGGACATCACCCGGCTCGACCGGCGCGGATGGCAGCCGCTGCGCGCCGCCCGCATCGGCGCCGTCTTCCAGGACCCCGGCTCGTATCTCACCCCGTCCCTGACCATCGGCAGGCAACTGCGCGAGGTGCTGCGGGTACGCGGCGGGGCCACCCGCGCCGAAGCCCGCGAGCGTGCCCTCGACCTGCTCGCCGAGGTCGGCCTGCGCGATCCCGCGCGCGTCGCCCGGCAGATCCCCGCGCAGCTGTCCGGCGGCATGCAGCAGCGGGCCATGCTCGCCCTCGCCGTCGCCTGTCACCCCGACCTGCTGGTCGCCGACGAACCCACCACAGCCCTCGACGCACGCACCCAGCGGGACGTCCTCGCCCTGCTGCGTTCCCTGCGTGAACGCCTCGGCCTCGCCATCCTGTTCGTCTCCCACGACCTGGAGGCAGTTGAGGAACTCTGCGACGACATCGGCGTGTTCCGACACGGAGAGCTCGTCGAGGTGGCGCCCGCGCACAAGCTCCTGAACAGCCCGGAACACCCTTACACCCGCTCGCTCCTGACGGCCGCGGGCCTGCTGGAGGAGGAGCCGTATGCCCGCTCCTGAACCCGAGCCCGTCCTGCGCGTCGACGACCTGGCCGTCACATACCGCGCCCCCGACGGTTCACGGCACCGCGTCCTCAACGGCGTGCACCTCGCTGTCCCCGCCGCCACCGTCACCGGTGTGATCGGGGAGACCGGATCCGGCAAGACGACCCTGGCACGTGCCGTGCTCGGCCTGGTCACCCCAACCTCCGGCAGCGTGCACCTCGACGGCCGTGACATCACCCGCCTGAGCCGTCGCGCCCGCCGCGCGCTGCGCCGCCAAGGCACCCTCCAGTACGTCTTCCAGGACCCGCTGCGCTCCCTCGACCCGGACCTGACGGCGGCCGACTCGATCACCGAGTGCCTCGCCGTGCGCCGTGAGGGCAACGCCGCCGCGCGTGCCGCACGCGCCGCCGAACTCCTTCAGCTCGTCGGCCTCGACCCTGCGTTGGCCGACCGGACGCCAGGCCGGCTGTCCGGCGGACAGCGCCAGCGCGTCGCCATCGCCCGCGCCCTGGCCGCCCGGCCTCGACTGCTCGTATGCGACGAACCCGTCAGCGCGCTCGACGCCTCCGGCCGCGCACAGATCCTCGCCCTCCTGGGCCGGCTCCGCGACGACCTGCGGCTCGCCGTCACCGTCATCTCGCACGACCTGCCGAGCATGGCGGAGGTCGCCGACCGCGTCGCCGTCCTGCACGAGGGCCGCATCGTCGAGGAGGGCCCAACCCGCCAGGTCCTCACCGCTCCGGCCCACCCCTACACCCAGCTGCTCCTGGACGCCGCCCCCCGCACCCTCAAGGCCCGACTCGCCCGCCTCCCGGCGTGAGCCGACGACGCCCCGACCGCTCAGTTACGCACCAGCCGCCCGGAGCCAGCCTGTGGCCCCGGCCCGGAAAGGAACCCCAGTGAACCCGCACAGCGCCACACCGCACACCCGAACGGCCGCAGCGGTCCTCGCCCTCACCGCCCTGCTCACCGCGTGCAGCGGCACCGGGGGCGACAATACAGGCGCGGCCGGAGCAGCCCCCGGCGGCACCCTCAGCTGGTCCCTGCCCACGCCCTCCACCTGGGACCCGGTCACCTCCCAGTCCGGTATCGACGTCACCCCGCTCAGCCTGGTCTACGACTCGATCACCCGGCTCGGCCCCAAGGGGGAGGCCCGCCCCGGCATCGCCAGCAAGTGGGCGTACAGCAAGGACGGCCGGACCCTGACCTTCACCCTCCGTCCCAGCCTGACGTTCTCCGACGGCTCCCCCCTGAACGCCGAAGCCGTGAAGAAGAGCATCGAACGGGGCAAGACCCAGGCCGACTCCGGCATCGCCGGCCAGCTCGACTCCATCGCCACGATCAACGCCCCGAACCCCACCACCGTCGTCCTGCACCTGAAGCGCAAGGACTACGCGCTGCCGCTCGCGTTCGGCGGCAAGACCGGCATGGTCGTCAGCCCGAAGGCGGCCGCGGCCGACCCCAAGAAGCTCGCCACCGCACCGGTGGGCTCCGGTCCCTTCACGCTCACCAGCTACAGCCCCGACGGACAGGCCGTCCTCAAGCGCAACCCCGACTACTGGGACACAAAGGACATCCACCTGGCCGGCGTCACCCTTAAGTTCCTGTCCGACCCGCAGGCCATCGTCTCCGCGCTGCGCAGCGGCGAGACCCAGCTCGCCAGCTTCATCAACGGCACCCAGGTCGCCTCCCTGAAGGCGTCCGGCCTCGCCGTCGACGAGTTCCCGAGCCTGCAGGTGTCCAGCATCGAGGTCGACGCCAAGCTCAAGCCGTTCGACAACCCGCTGTTCACACAGGCCGTCAACCACGCCATCGACCGCAAGGCCCTGGTGAAGGTCCTCAACGGCGGCCACGGCGAGCCCACCGTACAGCCCTTCCCCGACAGCTACATCGCCTACGACCCGGGCAGTGCCGACGCCTACGCCTACGACCTGCCCAAGGCCAAGTCCCTGCTGAAGCGGGCGAAGTACGACGGCAAGCCGTTTCCGATCACCTGGTTCTCCAGCCCCGGCGGCATCGACCGGCGCGTGGAGGCGGAACTGCTGCAGGACCAGCTGAAGAGGGCCGGGATCAACACCACTCTGGAGCAGATCCCCGTCGCTCAGGTCGCCGACAAGGTGTACGTGAAGCACCAGGTCGCGTTCTTCCCGAGCGGTGTCTTCGGCCGGGAGTCGCCCGCGCAGCAGCTGTCGTTCGCGAACACCCCCTACGGCAGCTACGACGTCCCGGCCCTGACGAAGGCGCTCCAGGACGCCGGCGACCAGCCCGTGGACAGCCCTGGCTACGCCCCGGCGCTGCGCAGGGTCACGGCGCAGACCGTGCGCAGCGGCTCGAACATCATGCTGTTCACGTCACCGTGGCTGTTCGGACGTTCGAAGCAGGTCACCGGTTTCGCCCCGGCCATTACCTCGCCGCGGCTGGAGGGCGTCAGGCTGAGTTCGTGATCCGCTCGGCACTCGCCCGCGGGACCGCGGCCCGGTCCCGCAGGGCGACGTCCGGCAGCGCCAGACCGTAGTGCTCGCGCAGGGTGCTGCCCTCGTATGCGGTACGGAAGAGGCCCCGGCGCTGCAGGATCGGTACCACCTCGTCGACGAAAGCGGGCAGCCCGTCGAAGGTGACGTCCGGCATGAGGGTGAACCCGTTGACGGCCCCGGACTCGAACCACGCCTGGATCACGTCGGCGACCTGCTCGGGCGTGCCCACGGCCACCACATGCCCACCGCCACCGCCGCGCCGTACGATGTCGCGAACGGTGCGGCCCTCCAGGGCCAGCCGTGCCACTGCGCGGGCGTGGCCGCCGATGCGGTGCAGACCGCCGCGCAGGGCCTCGGGAACGGGCCGGTCGAGCGTCAAGTCACCGGCGTCGAGGCCGAGGGTGGCGGCCACTGCGAACAAGGCGCCTTCGTTTCCGCTGAGTTCGTCGAGCTCCTCACGGCGCTTGAGTGCCTCCTCCTCGGTGCCGCCGACGGAGGTGACCAGCCCCGGCAGGAACAGCACCGATCCGGCAGGGCGGCCGGAGGCGAGCGCGCGGGAGCGGATGTCGGAGATGTCGGCGAGCGCCGCGTCAGGATCGGCGACGGCGCTGAACATCACCTCGCCCGTGCGTGCCGTCAGCGTCCGCACACTGTCGGACACGCCGGCGTGGAAGATCACCGGGTGGCCCTGCTCGGACGGGGGCAGGTTGATCGGTCCGGCCACGTCGTAGTGGGCGCCGTGGTGGTGGATCGGGCGTATCCGCGCCATGTCGGCGTACCGGCCGGACGCCACGTTCGTGACCAGAGCGTCGGGCGCCCAGCTGTCCCACAGCTTGCGTACGACGGACACGAACTCCTGGGCGCGTGCGTATCGTTCGGCCGAGTCGGGCTCGTGGGCGGTGAAGTTCCCGGCGACGCGCGGGCCCGACGTGGTCACCGCGTTCCAGCCTGCCCGGCCGTGGCTGATCAGGTCCAGGGCCCGGAACCGGCGGGCGATGTTGTACGGCTCGTTGTACGTGGTGGAGGCGGTGCCGACCAGGCCGATGCGCTCGGTCACGACGGCCATGGCGGTCAGGATCAGGGTCGGTTCCAGGCCGTTGACGATCGGGTACTCGGTCAGATCGGCGTGGAGGCCGGGCACGTCGGCGAGGAACACCGCGTCGAGCAGCCCCCGTTCGGCGGTCCGCGCCACGTCCAGGTACCCCTCGATCCGGGAGAAGGCCACGGGATCGGCGCCCGGCCACCGCCACGCGCCGGGATGGTGGCCCGCGGCCACGGGGTGCACGTTCAGGTGCAGGGTGCGGGCGGGGTTCGGCTGGCTGTGCGCAGGCACGACAGGTCCCTCCTGGTCGTGTGGACGGGTGGGCCGCATCGTCCCAACGCGGTCTAAAGCCGCACTGAACCCGTCCCGGGCAGCACCAAGCCCTCCAGTATCAGGCGCAGGACCCGGGTGCCGGCGTCCCTGTCCGGCGCCGCGTTCTCGCTCACCCACCCGGCCGCCGTGAGCAGGTCGAACAGGTCGTCGGGGGTAAGGTCATCACGCACCTGGCCCGCCTCCTGCGCCGCCCGCAGCAGGTCGGCGCCGCAGCGGTGCATCGCGGTACAGGCCACGTGCGAGGGGGTGCCCTCGTCGTACATGGCCTTGGTGAGGATGCCGACCAGGCCGCGGAAGGTGCTGATGTGGGCGACGGCGCTCTTCATCCAGCGGGCGAGGGCGTCGAGCGGGTCGTTGTCGGCGGCGTATTCCCTGGCCTCGGCGACGAGCGTGTCCAGGCCCTCGCGGGTGGCCGCCTCCACGAGCGAGGCGCGGGTGGGGAAGTGCCGGTACAGGGTGCCGATGGCCACACCCGCCTGGGCGGCGATGTCCTCCAGCGAGGCGTCGGAGCCGGAGACCGCGAAGGCCTTGCGGGCCGCGGCGAGGATCGTGTCGTAGTTGCGCCGGCCGTCCGCCCGCTTGGGGCGCTGCGCGATGTAGGGCGCCGTCGATGCCATGGCCGTTCCTCCCGCGGTTGACTACATGAGGCAGCCTCAGCTTAACTGACCCCATTAAGTCGAGGTGGCCTCAGGTTAGCTGGTGAGCCGGGGCCGTCCGTCCAGGCCCTTCAAGGAGGCACTTCCATGTCCACCGAGACCAGTCCGGGAGCCGGGCCCGTGGCGCAGTCCCCGGCGCATGCGTCCCCCGCACCCTGGGGTCTTGTGCTGCTCGCCCTCGTCGGAGCGGAGTTCATGCTCCAGCTCGACGGCACGATCGTGAACGTCGCGCTGCCCGGCGCTCAGGCCGACCTCGGCCTGAGCGTCACCAGCGCCTCCTGGGTGCTCAACGGCTTCTTCCTCGCCTTCGGCGGCTTGCTACTGCTCGCCGGGCGCCTCGGCGACGTGCTCGGCCACCGCCGGGTCTTCCTCGCCGGCGTTGCCCTCGTCGGCGTCGCCTCGCTGGTCGCCGGCCTCGCCCCCGATTTCCCCGTCCTGCTGACCGGGCGCGTGCTGCAGGGCGCGGGCGCCGCGATCGCGGGCCCCACCGGCCTCGCCCTGCTCACGATCGAGTTCGAGGGAGAGCGCCAGCAGAAGGCGTTCGGCCTCTATTCCACGGTGACCGGCCTCGGCGCCGCCGCCGGGATGATCCTCGGCGGCGTGCTGACCTGGGCGGGCGACTGGCGCTGGACGCTCCTCGTGAACGTGCCCGTCGCCCTCGCCGTCGTCCTGATCGCATCGCGGGTGCTCACGCGTCATCCCGCACCGACGACGCGCCGCTCCCTCGGCGTCGCCGGCGCGGTCCTCGTCACGGGTGCCCTGGTCGCCCTCGTGTACGGCCTGGTCCGGGCCTCGGAGGACGGATGGGGCGCCGCCGGGACGCTGGTTTCACTCGGCGCCGCCGTCGTCCTGGTTGCCGTGCTGCTCGCGGTCGACTCGCGCGCGTCCGAGCCCCTGCTGCCGCTGCGGGTCTTCGCGCACCGCGAGCGCATCGGCGGCTTCCTCGGCCTGATCCTGCTGGCCGCCGTCCTGACCGGGTTCCTCTTCTACGTGGTCCAATACCTGGACGTCGTTCTCCGGTTCGGACCGCTGGAGCGCGGCCTGGCCATCTTGCCCTTCGGTCTCGGCATGCTGGTCACCACCCAGCTGCTGACCAAGTACCTGGCCGGCATCAGTCTCAAGGCGCGCGGCGTGATCGGTCTCGTCGTGGTCGCCGCCGCCGTGCTGTGGCTGACCCGGCTCGACGGCGCCAGCACGTACGCGGCCGACGTCCTGCCGCCCATCGTGGTGCTCGGGATCGGCGTGGGCCTGGCGATCGTGCCGGTCAACATGACGATCCTCGCGACGTCCCGGCCAGAGGACACGGGCATCACGGCGGGCATCCTGCAGGCCGCGCTGACCGTCGGCGGCACCATCGGACTCGCCGTGCTGCTCATCCCGTTCACCTCCGGCAGCGGCAAGCCCGCCGACACCATCTCGCCGCTGTTCTGGTGGGCGACCGGCATCGCCGTGGCGGCAGCGCTCGTGGTGGCCGGGTTCTGGTTCTCCGGCCGCGGCGCGAGCGAGACCGCGCAGGCTGGTCAGGGCGCGGACGCGGCCGAGCAGCACTGACCACCGACCGGACGGCCGGACAAGCGAAAAATCCCCCTCGCTCGACCGGCCGTCCTCCGCATACGGGCACGACTCCGTCGACCACTGACCAGCTGGCGTCCGGGCGCCGGTGTCCTTCTACGCCGACGCGGCGCTTTAGACCGGGCCAAGCCTCGGCCAAGGTCGGCCTTGGGGGAGGGACTCAGACTCGGGTCCGATCACCTGCGCTCGGGCGTCCGTGCGAGCACTCTCGTCCATGCGTCCCTGTGATCCCGCGAGGCCGACCGGAGCCATGACGGCACGTCATCCCCACGCACCGAACCCACGCCTGCAACCCCCCGCACCGAACCAACGAACACCCACTCACAGGAGCCCCGCATGACCGCGCTCTCCGTGCTCGACCAAGGCCCCGTCCGTGTCGGCGGCGCACCCGGCCACGCCCTGCGTGACGCGCTCGAACTGGCCCTCTTGGTCGAGGAACTGGGATACCGGCGCTACTGGGTGGCCGAGCACCACTCCACCGCCATGATGGGCACCTCCGCGCCCGAAATCCTCATCGCTCACCTCGCGGCCCACACCTTGCACCTGCGCCTCGGCACCGGCGGCATGATGCTCCCCAACCACCGCCCACTGCACCTGGCCGAGCAGTTCCTCACCCTCAACGCCCTGTATCCCGGGCGCATCGACCTAGGGGTCGGGCGTTCGTCGGGGACCGGCGATGCAACCACGTCCGCCGCGCTCGGCTGGAGCCGCGAACGCAGCGACCGCTTCGAGGAGTTGCTCGCCGAACTGCTCGGCTACGGCGGGGTGTGCCCGCTGCCCGCGGACCACCCCTACGCCGCGCTGCGCGCCGTGCCCGTGGAGATTCCGCTGCCCCCGGTGCACGTCCTGGGATCCAGTGTCGCCTCCGCTGAACGCGCCGCGCGCGCCGGCCTCCCGTACGCCTTCTTCGCCGCGTACGTAAACCCGGACACCGCCGTCGCCGCGCTGCGCCGCTACCGCGAGGCGTTCGTGCCGCACGCCTCGGACGCGCGACCGCACGCCGTGCTCGCGCTGCGCGTGTGGGCCGGTGAGGACGATGAGCACGCCCACCGCATCGCGGCCCCCGCCAAACTCGCAGTTCTGCAGATCCGCACCGGCCAGGACCCGCGCCTGCTGCCCGAGGAAACCGCGCTGGCGCACCGCCCCACCGAGGCCGAGCGCGCGGCCGAGGCACAACTCGACCAGCGCTCGGACATCATGGGAGGTCCCGACACCGTGCGTGAACGGCTCAGCGCACTGCTCGAGGCGTCCGGTGCCGACGAGGTCATGGCGCTGACCAACACGTACGACCCCGGCGAGCGCCGCGCCTCCTACCGGCGCCTCGCCGAGGCCCTGCAGATCACTCCCGCGGTGGCGGCGCACCCTCCTCGGACAGCTTGAGCGCACCGGACGGGCATAGCGCGACGGCCTCCCGCACAGCCTCGTACTGTGCCTCGTCCGGCTGCGCGGCGAGCAGGACGGTGAGCCCGTCCTCGTCGTGCTCGAAGACATCCTCCGCGCTCAGGACGCACAGGCCCGCCCCGATGCACAGGTTCCGGTCGGCGATGACGCGCATGATGACGGACTCCCTGTCCCTGCCGCGCTGGGCTACCACGTGACGGGCAGGGACACGAGCCCCTGCATAGTGCCGGTCTGACGCATCCTCAGCTCACTGGGATCCACGGCGAGCCGCAGCCCCGGAAGGCGCCGCACCAGCGTCCCGTACGCCACCTCCAGCTGAGTACGGGCCAGGCTCTGCCCCAGGCACTGGTGGATGCCGAAACCGAAGGTGAGGTGTTGACGGCTGCCGCGCGCCAGGTCGAACACATAAGGATCGGCGTGCACCGACGGGTCGCGGTTCGCCATCGTCGACGACACGACGATCCCGTCGCCGGCCTTGATGCGCCGCCCCGCGATCTCGATGTCGTCGGTCACCCAGCGCACCCCGCCGAAGTCCGTCACCGCCGTGATCCGCAGCAGCTCCTCGACGGCGTCCCGGACCGGCACCCGGCCCTCCCGCAGCGCGCTTAGCTGCTCGGGGTGGTCGAACAGCGCCACCACCCCCAGCGGAATCATCGACGAGGTCGTCTCCAGCCCCGCGATCAGGAGCACCATCGCGAGCTGTACCAGCTCGTCATGGCCCAGTTCGCCCGCAAGGACCCGGTGCGCCAGACGCCCGAGCAGCTCCTCGCCCGGCTCACGCTCCTGCGCCGAGACCAGCCCATCGAGGTAACCGAACAGCGCCTTGCCAGCCGCGTTCGTCTCCTCCGGCGTGCTCGCCTGCATCACCCCACGTGTCGCGTCCTGGAAGAACGCGTGGTCCTCAAACGGAATTCCCAGAAGCGCCGACATGGCGAGCCCCGGAATGGGCACGGCGAAGTCCGGCACAAGATCGGCCGGCGGCCCCTTGTCCAGCATCGCGTCGACAAGCCCGTTGATGTCAGCCTCGATGCGCGGCCTGAGCGCCCGGGCATGCTTCAGGCCGAATTCCGGGTTGAGCAGTCGACGATGGATGTCGTGGCTGGGCGGGTCCTCACCGACAAGCACCAGTTTCCTGGCCTCCTCGGCTCCAAGATGCGGCGCCATGGTGGGGTACTCGTCGAAAGCGCGATCGGAGGAAAGACGCGGATCAGAAAGGATCTCGCGGCTCTCCGCGTAACCCGTGAACAGCCAGACCCGGCGCCCGTTCCACAGGGTGACCTGGTTGACCGGACCGCGCTCCGCTATGTCCCGGTAGATGTCGGGCGGCTGGTAAGGGCACGTACGGCGCTGCGGGAACGGGGGCGCCTCGACGGCGTCGGCGGACAATGCGGCCTCCGTAGGCTGAGGACTGTCTGAGACGAAGCCGACCGTAACCACGTCACCTGAATACCGGCAATGAGCGAACCCGGCAGAATTACCGACGATTTGGCCATTCCTTGTGCCGCATTAGGGATCGATTTAGACGCGGCGAAGACAGAGTTTGCCAGGGGCCTCGATCCTGGAAGCGAACCACCGCCGTCACCATCCACGTCACCAGCCTGAGGGGATTCCCTGTGCGGATCGGCATCACCTACCTCGGCGTATCGCCCACCGTCGATCGGGAATCGGCCCGCGAGAAGTATCACGAATTCCTGCGTCAGGTGGAGTGGGCCGGCGGCCACGACTTCGCTGGCATCTGGATCACCGAACACCACTTCTCCGGCTACAGCCTGAGCGCCTCGCCGCTCCTCCTACTCACCCGGGCCGCAGCAGCGGCCCCGAACCTGCGGATCGGGACCGGCATCCTGGTGCTGCCACTGTGGGACCCAGTGCGGCTCGCAGCCGACCTCGGCACGCTCGACACACTCTCCGACGGCCGGCTCGACGTCGGCATCGGGCGGGGCTACCAGCCCCACGAGTTCCGAGGATTCGGCCGTGCACTGGACACCAGCCGCGAAAGGTTCGAAGAGGCCACCGATCTGCTGGTGCGGCTCCTCGAAGGCTCTGTCGAGCCTTACGCCGGGAAGTACCACACCGTGGACGCGCCGGTGACCGTGCTGCCGCGCCCGGTGCAGGACCCGCGTCCCCCCGTGTGGCTGGCGGCGGTGAGCCCCGAGTCGACGCGCTTCGCCGTGCGCCGCGGTTTCCACCTGCTGGGCCTCGCGCTAGCCACACCCGCCGAACTGGCCAAACAGTGGCAGACGGCGCAGGACCTGGCCGCAGAGGAGGGAACCCGCGCGGACGGCCTGGAGTACGGCGTGAACCGGTTCGTGTACTGCGGCACCGACCCGGACGGGCGCCGCGACGCGGTTCGTGAGGTGGCACGCCAGATCCAGACCTCCCGCGCCTTGGCCAGGGGCGCCGTTCCCGACGGTGGTCTGCCGCCGCTGCCCGCACGCATCGACCCTGCGGACGAGGCCCTGGCCGCCGAACGCCTCCTGGCCGGCTCCCCGGACGAGATCCGCGAACAGCTCACCGCGCTCGCCGAGGCAGGGGTCACCCAGGTCAACGCAGCCTTCGAGTACGGTGCTCTGTCGGCTGAGAACGCCTTCGCGTCGCTGCGCTTGTTCGCAGAAGAAGTGCTGCCGGTCTGACCGAAACTGACCCGGGACACGCCTCCGCACTCCGCGGTTTGCTGCTTTTAATGTGTTGGGCGGGGCGAGTGCATGCGCTCCTGGTGGACCGCTACGGAGAGCGCCGTGCCCGCGGCGGTGTTCAGGCGCGGGCGCCAGGTCGACCATCGTCCGTACCAGCGTTCCGCAGGGCCTCATGACGCTTCAAATCCGACCTCACGTCACAAGCTCAGTGCCGAGCCAGGAACTCCTCGGTGAGGTCGTGCAATCGACGTGCGGCAAAGCTGTCGAAGTCCGCCGTGCGCACGTTCAGTTCGCGCTCCTCGACGAACGCGCTGCCCCGCTGCAGCGCGATCCCACGCGAAATCCTCACCAGGACGGTGCTTGTGACTATCTCCCGATCCTTCTCCCAATCTGTCGAGCGCTCTGCTCCTGCGGTTGCTGTTCAGGCCGAAGCTCCCGCCCGGTTCCCCACGCAGGCGGACCTCCTCGACTTTGTGCGGCGTACGGCCGCCGACGCGGAACTGATCGCTTCTCTCCCGCTCGACCCTGAGGGGCGCACTTGGGTGCGTCTCGAGGGCCCTGGTGGTAGTGAGACGTGGCTGATCGGCTGGCCGCCGGGGACCGGCACCGGCTGGCACGACCACGCTGAGTCGGTGGGCGCCTTCCTGACCGCGTCGGGCGAGCTCAAGGAGTACTCGCTCGCCGCCCGGCTGCCCACTGATGGGTGGAAGACGCTGGAGCTCACCGAGGGGGTGGATCGGCAGCGACGGCTGGCGGCCGGCCAGGGTCGTGCGTTTGGCCGCTATCACGTGCATGAGGTGCTGAACGAGTCCACCGACGGGCACGCGATCTCCGTTCACGCGTACTATCCGCCCCTGCCGCAGATCCGCCGCTACAGCCGAACGGGACAGGTGCTGCGCCTGGAGCAGGTCGAGCGGCCGGAAGACTGGCAGTGAGCGCAGTGATCAAAGAGGCAGGTCGGTATATACGAGTTCGTGGAGCGGATGCCGAGCTATGAGCGGATCGGCGCCCGTTACGCGTACGACGCCGTGCAGACTGTATTGTCTCCGCCACCGCTCCGGCGGCCCCACCCGCTCAGCGCGCAGCCCGACCAGGCGGACAACCAGAGCAGGAAGCAACTCGACCACTCCGAGCAAGGAGCAGGCAGACCCAGACCAAGCGTGACGATGCCGCCCGACCAGTCACGTTCCGCAGCGCGGCGGACAGCAAGTCGCAGGCGGAGCGCAGGAGCCAGGCGGCTTCGTCGACGACGTCCAGGCCAAGGGCGGAGCGGAGCGCCGTGACGCATGGAGGAAGCGTGGCTGAGGGGGGCCGGGGGGTGCTGGAAACCACGTGGCGGCCGCTCGTTCGGCGCAACCGTCGTCGTGGCTGACTTTCGGTGGCTCAGGTCAGAGCCCTCTCTAACTCGACATCACAGCACCGGGGTTGCGGCAGCACCCGAATCAAGGCACGCCGACTGCCCCGGTACCATCGGCACCGGGGTCCTGATCAGGACTTCAGCGACCGGACCACCCGGAATGCTGTCCAGACTGAGGGTGGTCCGGTCTTTGGTTCTTGGCCTTCGCTGTATCAGCTGCGTTGGGCGAGTGGGCCTCAGAGGCAGTTAAGGGCTTTGCCCACCTCGAAGATGGTCGGCCGATCTTCGGGGGCGTGGCTGAGCATCGCGTCGACCAACTTGCCCAGCTCACCAGGCGCCTTGACCGGTCGGCGTCGGCCGTCGGCCACTGCCTCTCTCTGGAGGGGGCGTGGAGCGTCGTCCGGGTACTCGACGGCTCGCCAGCCGGTGGCGGAGATGAGCAGAGAGGCGCCGAGCGCGTAGATGTCGGCTTCCGATGTCGGCTCGGCTTCCCCCGTGTCGAGCACGCTGCGTGCGATCTCCGGGGCTTCGTAGTGGACGAGGCAACCGCGGAACGGGAAGTCGTAGCCCTCAGGCACGTGCCCGCCCTGGGCAAGGGCGAGGTCGATGAGGTGCGTCTGTTCCGGCCCGATGATGAAGTGCGCGGGCTGTACGTCACCGTGCGCCCAGCCTTTGGCATGGAGTTCTGCCAGCGCCTCGACGCACCCCAGTGCCACGCTGATGTGCGGTTCGATCGACGATCCTGGCCGGCGACACGGCTCCCACAGCTGGTACAGGTCAGGCCCTTCGTGCCACGGCTGGAAGTTCCAGGTTCCGTGTTCCCATTCGCCGTACGCGAGGTCGACCAGGCCGAGGCGCAGCAGAACGGCCCCCTCACGTGCGGGGGCGAGGGCGGTCCAGGGCTGGGCGGACCACTCGGCGGTGGCCTCGATCGGATAGCCGACTTTCACGGCGTAGCGGCCCCGATGGCTCTGAACCTCCCAGACCATGGAGCCCCGGCGGTTGAGGACCAGGTTCTGGGCCGTGGGCATGAGCGCGTCGAGCACCACGATCGGCAGTTCAGGGGGTGACCCGGACAACGTCTGTTCTCCTTCCGGGCGAACGCGGCCGACCATGATTCGAGGCCGGCCGCGTCGCTGCTGTCGTGCGCTAGTCCTGATAGTCCTGACCGTACGGACGGCCGCAGTCCGAGTCGCATTGCGCGAGGTTCGTGCCATCCACGGTCCACAGGTCGTCGAAGACCATGAACCTGGCCGCCTTCATGGCGCGTGCCGCGGTGATGACCTTCAGCAGGTCGCGGGGCCCGCCGCCCGGCTTCGGGTTGTGGTGCAGGAAGCGGCCCGCGTACCGCTCGCACAGCCTCGCGTACTCCCTCGTGTGCAGGATCAGCGCGTGCAAGCCGAGGTCCACGTCGTCCGAGGGGACCATGGGGACGTTGGCCGTGGCGGCGGTGACCAGGAAGGCGACCGCCTGGTCCGCGATCCGCTCCGCACGCTCGGGTGACTGCCCGTTGTGGATGACCACGAAGTGCGTGAGGCTCTCGAACAGCTCCTCACCAGCCACCGCGCGACCGGTCTTCAGATCGTTCGCCGTTGCCGTCATGCGATTACTCCTTGTGTGTGGCGGTGCGTGGGTTGGATGGCCGGCCCCGAACGGGGGAAGGGGGAGCCGGGGAGTTGGCACCCGCCCGTCTACTGGCCCATGGCGAGAGCCATACCGATCACCAGGCCGCACGAGCCGCTGATCAGGATCACGAACAGGACTCCTGCGTACCGGCCGACAGCGCGCATCACAGTCCGTCCCGGCTGTTGCCGTTCCTGATGGCCAGACGGGCGCTCAGTTCCTCCCGTGGACTCGGCGCCACCACGTTGTCCGGCATGACATCCCATTCCGTGGCGCCGCCGATCGGTCTCATCTGCACCCGATCGTCCACCGCACCCATGACGACGCCGATCCGGTCCCGGGCGCTGTCCTTCGCCAGTTCACCGATGCCTGGTCTGGTCTGATGGTTGCTCGCCATGGAAAGGAGCATCGCGATCCGGAGGGCCGTGCCAAAAGGTCAGGCTGATTACCCAACTTGGGTAACATCGCGGCAAGTAGAGAATCAGCGACGTTGCGTAGCCCTCGCAGTGTGGGAGCTTGCCGATGCCCGACGCAGACCGGCCGCAGGAACTGCCAGCCAGGCTGCTCACCGATCCCGAGATGATTGACGCGTGTCGAGTGCGGGACTTCGCCAGAGTCTTCAGGCTGGTGAAGACCAAGGCGGGTATCTACCCATCCATGATCGCCAGACGCTGCGAGCTGACTCCCAGCCGTGTCGGCGAAGTCATCGCCGGACAACGCCAGTTGCTGCATATGGACGTCATCGAGCGCATCGCGGACGGCTTGCGCATCCCTGGACACATGCTTGGGCTTGCCCGTCGGGGGTGGGAGACGCCTCAAGCGCTCGTGATCACCGAGCGAGAGACTCCCCAAGCACCGGAGCCTGAGCAGCAGATCCCCGCTTCGTTACCCGGTCCCGATGTGGACAGCATCTTGGCTCTGGCCACGCGAACGAGCCTGAACGCGGCCACACTTGAAGCCTTCCGCTCATCCATCGAGGACTACTGGCGACGGGACGACCAGCACGGAGGCGAGGCACTGCGGCCGGCCATCGTCGGGCAACTCCGCCATGTCGTTGTTCTCTTGAAGGAGAACCGACCGCCATCCATTCAGAACGGCCTGTACGGAATCGCGGCCGAGCTGGCCCGCCTCACCGGCTGGACCTACTTCGACGCCCGCCAGTACAACCAGGCCCGCGCGTACTTCACCGAGGCCCTGCAACTGGCCAAGGAAATCGACGACCGCCAGTTCATGGCCAACGTCCTTGCCTGCATGAGCTTGCAGGGCACGTACCAGGACAAGCCCGCTGACTCGCTGGCCTTCGTGACTGCTGCCCAGGATCAGGCACGCTCGGCCGTCGACACCACCCCACGAGTCCTGTCCATGCTGTCGATGCGTGAAGCCTTTGCTCACGCCACTCTCGGCAACCGGGACTCCACTCACCAGGCAATCAGAGAAGCTCACCGCCACTTCGAGCGGATCCGAGTGAGCGATCCGGACCCGTCCTGGGTGACGTACTTCGACGAGACGAAGCTGATCGTGGACACGGGGATCGCTCACGGCCGGCTGGGCGAGGCGGCAACCGCCGAACCCCTGATCGCGGACGCGTTGCGGCGCGAGGCCCGTACCAATCAGCGTGGTCGGGCGTTTCACTCGTTCTGGCTTGCCCGTACGCAGCTGGATCAGGGCAAGCTCGACCAGGCATGCGACACCGCTACGCAAGCACTGGAACCTGCGTCGGCAGTGGCATCCGAGCGAGTGGCCGGCCATCTCAGGGAGTTCTACGACCAGTTGGCGCCACACAGGCAGGAGCCCGTAGCGCTGGCCTTCGAGGCTCGGCTACGGGCACTCCTCCCGCCGGTCAGCGGATCGCTTCGTCCATGAGCAGGTACAGCAGGCCGACGAGCGAGCCGCTGCTCACGACCTCCCGACGGTCGACCATGCCCCGCACCTCTGAGAGGGAAACCCACTCGATGCGGTCGGACTCGTTTTTCTCCGTGGGAGGCCCGGAGTAGGTGGCGCCGTCGATCCGGAAAACGTGGTGCTGCGAGTCAGTGATCCCGTTAGCCGGCTCGGCGTAGATCAGGGGCTTGATGGGGCCGGGGCGCCAGCCCGTCTCTTCCAGGACTTCGCGGGCTGCAGCCTCTTCGGGCGTTTCGCCTTCTTCAACCAGGCCCATAGGCAGCTCCCAGGCCCACGAGTCAGTGATGAAGCGGTGCCGCCACATCATCAGAACCTCTTTGCGGTCGTTGACCACGGCAGCCACGGCCAGGTGCCGCAGGCGAACGACGTGGTACTCCCACCTGCGCCCGTCAGGCTGCTGGACGTCCACCAGACACAGATTCACCCACTTGTTCGTGTAGATCTGTCGCTCACCGTGAGTCTTCCACTCCATACCTGCGGCCCCTCTCGATCGGTCCCCAGGATCTCAGACCGATCTGGAGGCGGGCGCATGTTCGGCACTTTTCGCGTCGCCTTGACGAGATGCCCCGCTTGCCTCGCGCTCCGGCTGGAGCGGCCAAGCGTCAGGCGGAGGATCTAAGGAGCAGAGGTGTGTGGTCGAGCAGTTGTCTGCCGTGATGCGGCCTGGCGTACGCCAGTAGACACCGGCGTGGGAAGCTGCGATCCCGCAGTTACCGCTCTATCTGGTGTAGTTGCGGCGCGGATTTGAGCGGGTGCCGTGGTTGCCCTCACCGTGATGGCTAGTGGCCGGCAGCTCTGGTCAGACCGATCCTCCTACCTCCAAGAGATCGTCTGTTCTTCAGAGTGGAGCTCTCCATCCTCAGTCCATCGGTGAGTAACGGTCCCCTGAGGTGCGGGGTGCCCATGGCGAGTGCTACCAGGAAGTCGACGTGAGCTTTAGGCGGGATGCGGCCGGCAGTTAGGGGGCTGAGTGCCACAGGCCTGTTCCCCTCCCCAACAGGCTTGACTTCCAGGACGACGTCTTCTGCGGCTGCATCCCCCAGATTCTCAACATGGAGGCGCTCCTTGGTCCGTCGCATCTTGAGGCGACCACTCCTGTCCTGCCTAGGCTCCGTGTCGAACAGGTAGCTGGACCGCAGTACGGCGCCGGAGCGCGACGAGGAAGCATCATCTTCGCCCACATCGCCGATCTTGTATGCGTCGCGCTCCAAGCACGTCCGCACCTTGGCGGTGAGGTCGTCAGGGGACACGTAGCTGCCAGTCAGTCCGTGTTCCTGTAGCTCCTTGAGGAAAGCGTTCAGTGCCTTGAGCTGCTCCGGATCGTGGTCGCGGGGGATTGGTGCGTCGGAGAAGAAGACGTGCACAGCGGCACCACGATCGCGGGCTCGGAGAATCTCCTCAGCTGTACCCGAGGCTGCACGCTTCGTGGCCTGGCCGAGGCGGCTATTAAAAACGGCGATGACGATATCGGCCGCATCGGCGAATTGCTCGTTGATCACCTCCTGTGCATCTTGCTGCCCCACGAGCGGTACAGCGCCCATCTCCCAACGCAGGGGCAGGAGGCGAACCCTTTGGACGTGGAGGACCTGACCGTGACCCACGGCGACGTGCGGGCCGTGGACGGGGTGTCCCTGACGGTGCACCCCGGCGAGGTCTTGGTCCTGCTGGGGGAATCCGGCAGCGGCAAGTCCACCCTCGCCCGCACCGTCCTCGGCCTGCCCGGCCGCACCGCACGGGTGAGCGGCAGCGTGCGCCTGTCAGGCACCGACCTGCGCACCCTCAGTGAACGCGCCCTGACCGACATCCGGGGACTGCGCATCGGGTACGTCCCCCAGGACCCGGAAGCCGGACTCGACCCTCTGCGCCGCGTCGGCGCCCAGCTCGTCGAGGTGCTGCTGCGCCACCGCGCCGTCACAGGCCGCCGCGCAGCCCGACAGGCCGTGCGCGGCCACCTCGAGGCGGCCGGCCTCACCGACCCCGACCGCGCGGCCCGCAGTTACCCTCACGAACTCTCCGGCGGGCAGCGGCAGCGCGCCGTCATCGCGCTCGCTCTCGCCTGCGCACCCGGTCTGCTGATCGCCGACGAGCCCACCACGGCACTGGACGCCCTGATCCGCACCCGCGTCCTGAACCTGCTCACCGAACGTGGCGCGTCCCTCCTCCTGGTCACCCACGATATCGCCGTCGCCCGCCGCATCGGCCACCGCGTGGCGGTGATGCGAGCGGGCCAGATCGTCGAGTCCGGCCCCGTAGGACGACTGCTGACCGCCCCGGAACACCCTTACGCCGCCGCACTGGTGGCCGCCCAGCCAGGAGTGCCGCAATGAGCCGCGACGACCTCGCCAGCGCGTCGCGGGATGCGAGCGCCGTGGGGCCAGGGACACGAGGACCGACCCGCCGCGCGCCGAGGGCGATCGGGATGAAAGCGCCACCACGAACGCAGCTCACACAGACGCTGCGAGGGCCCCTTCGATCGACAGCTCCGTTCCGCCGACCACTGACACAGAAACCTCCTCAGCCAAGCTGAGCTTGTTCCACTTTGACGGACACCATCGGTGTGGTGGTCAGGCTGCGAGTGCGGTCTCGTATTCGGCGGGACTGCGATAGCCGATGCTGCTGTGCAGACGGTGCAAGTTGTACCAGCCCTCGATGAAGTCGAAGATCGCGGTGCGGGCGGCGGCCCGGCTGGGCCAGGAGATGGTGTCGAGCAACTCCCTCTTGATGGTGGCGAAGAACGACTCGGCGAGTGCGTTGTCCCAGCACTGGCCGGTGCGGCCGACCGACAGACGCACCCCCAACTGGTCCGCCAGCGCGGCGAATTGCTGGCTGGTGTACTGACAGCCACGATCCGAGTGAAAGATCACCGGCCGGGTGGGACGGCGCTTGCGGCAGGCGGCCGTGAGGGCATCGGCGACCAGATCGGTCCGCAGGTGGTCGGCCGTCGCCCAGCCGACCACGCGACGGGAGGCGATGTCGATGACGGTGGCCAGATAGAGCCAGCCCTCTTCCGTGGCGATGTAGGTGATGTCACCGCACCAGCGGGCATCCAGCGAGCTGGCGTCGGGCTGGAAGTCCCGGACGATGAGATCGGGCCGCAGGGCAGCCCGCGGATCGGGGACCGTGGTCAAGTGCCGTCGCCTGCGATGCCGGCCCTGCAGTCCGGCTGCCCGCATCAACCGGGCGACGCGTCGGCGGCCGCATCCGGCGCCTGCCCGCTTGAGGGCGGCGTGGACGCGCGGGGCGCCGTAAGTTCCACGCGATCTCGTATGGACGTCAGCGATCTGTTGCGCCAGCTCGGCGTCACGGACCGCCCGAGGGCCGGGCTTGCCGGTGCGGCGGGCATAGAAGGCGGTCCGGGAGACCTTCAGCAGCTCACACGCTCGTTTGATGCTGTGACCTGCACGCTTCTCCGCCTCGATGAACGGGTGCACCGTCACCGGGTCTCCTTCGCGAAGAAAGCCGTGGCCCGCTTGAGGATGTCAACGTCCTCACGCAGACGGCGATTCTCCCGCCGCAGTGCGGCCAGCTCCTCGCGTTCGCTGCTGGTCAGGCCGTCCCGCTCGCCCGCGTCGACCTCGGCCTGCTTCACCCAGTCACGCACCGCGGTCTCGGTCAGATCGAAGTCCTTGGCGATCTGACCGACCGAGCGGTCACCGCGTCGGCACAGCTCGACGATCTCCGCCTTGAACTCCGGCGTGAACGAACGACGAGGGCGAGGCTTCTTCTTCCCCATGCTCTCCATGATGGACATCCTCCCGGGGCAGAACCCCTGATCTCGGATGTCCGCCAAAGCGGATCAAGCCCAAGCACGAGACCATCGCGCGGCCTCGGGGCGCCAGGACTGGCGTAGGCGGCAATGGCGGCACCCGGCAGACCACCGCGCTTCTCCGTCTCGACCACGTCATCAAGCGCTATCGGCGTGCACCCCTCGCCCTCGACAGGGTCTCCCTTGAGGTGGCGCCCGGTGAGACGGTGGCATTGGTCGGTGAGTCGGGGTCCGGCAAGTCGACCCTCGCCCGGCTGGCTCTCGGGCTGCTTGCCCCGGACGCCGGAACCGTCCGGTTCGACGGACACGACCCCTACCAGCTACACGGAGCCGCCGGACGACGCATCCGGGCCCGGCTCCAGTTCGTGCCGCAACAGCCGCGCGCCTCACTGAACCCCGCACTTCGGGCCGGGGAGGCAGTCGCGTTCCCCCTGCGCGTGCACGGCACACCCCGCCGGGACCGCTCCGCCATCATCGCCGAGCTCTTCTGCAAGGTCGGCCTGGACCCGGACCTTGCTCGCCGATACCCACGCGAGCTGTCCGGCGGGCAAGTGCAGCGCGTCGCCATCGCCCGTGCCCTGGCGACCGGCCCCGACCTGATCGTGTGCGACGAGCCGACCTCGGCCCTGGACACCACCGTGCAGGCCCAAGTCCTCGACCTGCTTGCCGAACTCCAGGAACGCCTCGGCCTCGCCTACCTGTTCATTTCCCACGACCTGGCCGTCGTACGCCGTCTCGCCCACCGAGTCGTGGTCCTGCGCCGTGGACGGGTGGTAGAGGAGCGCGCCACACAGGCACTGTGGTCCGCTCCCCGCCACCCCTACACCCGCGCCCTGCTCGCCGCCGACGGCGCCACCCCAGAGCCCCCCACGCCGACACAGACCGGTGATCCGGAGTCCGTCGGCGAACCGTCCGCCCCTTGAGTGACGACGAGGAACAATGACGCACCACCACACCCCATCCGACCTGCAACGGCGCACCGGACTTGCCACCGTGCTGCTCCTCGCCCTGGCCGCGGCCGGGTGCGGCACCGGCTCGGCCGCCAACGACGCGTCGGGCGGCAACAAGACCGGCGGCACCCTCGTCATCGGCGCTACGGACAAACTACCCAACCCCGACACGATGATCGGCGGCGCCGGCTTCGAGGGCAAGCGGCTCGTGAGCTTCCAGCTCTACGAGGGCCTGACCCGCTACGACCTGTCCAAGAGCGACGGCCCATCCGAAATCACCAGGGCTCTGGCCACCTCCTGGACCGTCGCCCAGGACCGCAAGACCTGGACGTTCACCCTGCGCAAGCACGTCAAGTTCCAGGACGGCACCGCCTTCAACGCCGACTCGGTCGTCTTCAACCTCGACCGCTACCTGAACAAGAAAAGCCCCTACTACACAGATGCCCTAGGCGCCGCGGCGAGCGAATACGCCGGCGACATCACGAAATACACGAAACTCTCCAGCGACCAGATCCAACTGGTCACCAAGGGGCCCAACGGGCACTTCCCGCAAGACCTCGCCCACGTCCTGATCGCCAGCCCGACCGCGGTCCGCAAGACCGGCTCAGCGAACTTCTCCGAACACCCAGTCGGCACTGGCCCCTTCCGCTTCGTCCGACAAAAGGCCGGCGAACAGATCGAGCTCGCACGATTCAACGACTACTGGCGCGGAGCGCCCAAGCTCGACAAACTGGTCGTGAAGGCACTACCCGACGCCGCCGCGCGCACCGCCGCCCTGCGCTCCGGCTCGGTCAACTGGATCGAATACCCCAACCCCGACGACATCCAAGCCTCAAGGCCGACGGCGCCAAGATCGTCACCAACAGCTACGACCACCTCTGGTATTGGATCCTCGACACCTCCGCCAAGCCCTGGAACGACCCGCGCGTGCGCCGGGCCGCCAACTACGCCATCGACCGCGAGGCCATCGCCGAGAACCTCCTGCACGGCACCGCAGACCCCGCCCACCAGGCCGCCCCCCACGGCACCTTCGCCTATGACCCCACCAACGACACCTACGGGCACAACCCCGCCAAGGCGCGCAAACTGCTCGCCGAGGCCGGCTACCCGAACGGCTTCACCACCTCCGTCACTATCCCCACCGGTGGCTCCGGCAACCTCATCCCAGTCCCCATCACCGAGGCCCTGCAGCGTGACCTCGCCGCCGTCGGCATCAAGGTGGAGATCCGCACCACCGACTGGTCGACTCTGATCGGCGCGGAAGCCAAGGGCCAAGTGGCCCGCGGCTCGCAGGCCATCGCCCAGTCCACCACCCTCTTCCAATCGGAAGCACTGCTGCCGCTGTTCATCGGCACCGGCAGCCCCTTCTGGACCGGCCACTACAGCAACCCCAAGGTCGACAAGCTCCTCGCCGCAGCCGGCGCGGACGTCGACCGCACCGCCCGCGAAGCCGCCTACAAGCAGGCGCTGAAGCTCGTCACCGCAGACGCTCCCTGGCTGCTCGTCGTCAACGACCGCAACCCCAGGGCGCTCTCACCAAAGGTGCACGGCCTAGTACAGCCCCAGTCCTGGTTCCTCGACCTCACGACCGTATCGGTGACCCGATGACCCTCTCCCACACTCCCACCCCCGACCTGCCGCCGAAGTGGGGCATCACCCTGCCACTGCCCGGCCTGACCATCGACCGGCACCGATTCCTCATCGAGCGGCTGCCCGACCTCGGCTACACCGACGTCTGGAGCGCCGAAGGCGGTGGCACCGACGCCTTCACCCCCCTCGCGACCGCCGCCGCCTGGTCACCCACCCTGCGGATCGCCACCGGCATCGTCCCCGTTCACACGCGCGGCCCGGCCGTACTCGCCCAGACCGCCGCCACACTCGCCCAACTCGCCCCAGGCAGACTGCTGCTGGGCCTCGGCGCCTCCGTACCCGCACATGTCACAGACATCAACGGAATCCCGTTCGACGAACCCTACAAACGCACCCGGGACGTCCTGCGGTTCGTCACCCGCGCACTGCGCGGCGAACACATCGCAGGCGACTTCGACACCTTCTCCATCACCGGCTACCGCCTGCCGCACCCACCCGTCGCCCCCGTCAAGGTGATCCTCGGCGCGCTGCGCCCCGGCATGCTCCGTCTGGCCTTCCGCGAGGGCGACGGAGCCATCACCAACCTGCTCTTCCCACACGACGTCCCCAAGATCCTCGACGCCGTCGGCCCACAGCCGCCAGGCAAAGAACTCGTCGTGAAAGTGTTCGTCTGCCCCACCGAAGACACCGACTACGCCCACCAGGCCACACGCCCGTTCCTCGCCTGGATCCTCAACCGCGAACCCTACCGAAAATTCCACGAGTGGCTCGGCCACAGCGAACTGCTGCGGGAGTCGCACGAACTGTGGGCCCACGGCGACGTCGACGGCGCACAGAAGGCACTCCCCGACGAGGTCGTCGACGGCCTGTTCATCAGCGGCTCACCCGAAGAGTGCCGCGAACGCATCCTGCAATACCACCGGCCGGGCGTGACCACGATCCAGCTCTACGTGTCCCTACCCCCCGAAGTGTTCACCAGCCGGGCCAAGGTCCTCGACACCCTGGCTCGGCTCGGCCCTGCCGCCACACACTGACTTAAGGAGGCACGCGCCCATGGAGCTCGACCTACGCGGCGGCGTCCGAGCCGCACCCGTACCGGGCGCGACGCCCGAGGAACGTCAGGCCCTGCGCTTCGCCCCCGACCCTCGGGACCGCGACGCAGACCCGGCGTTCGTGGCCCGCAGCGCCCGGGAGAACGAGGAGGACGGGCTCGACAGCGCCCTCGTCGTGCAGTCGAGCTCCTGGCCCGACCCGTGGCTGATCGCCTCCTGGGCGCTGGCGGCCACCAGCAGGCTCCGCGTCGCCGTCGCCCACCGGGCCGGCGTCACCGCGCCCACCGTCGCCGCCCGCTCCCTGGCCACCCTGGATCGCCTCTCTGGCGGCAGGGCCGCCGCTCATGTCATCGTGGGCTCCAGCGACGCCGACATGGCACGCGACGGCGACACCCTCGGCAAGGCGGACCGCTACCGCCGCGCCGGGGAGTATTTAGACGTCTTCCGCCGAACCCTGACCGAAAAGCAGGACTTCGACCATCACGGCGAGTTCTACACCGTGCGCGGTGCCCGCGCGGGCCTGTTCCCCCAGCCCCGCTCCGAGCTGCTGTCCTTCGGCGGCTCCTCACCCGAGGGCGTGACACTTGCCGGCCAGTACGCCGACGTGTTTGCGGTGTCGCCCCTGCCCATCAGCGCCACCCGCCGGCAGATCGCACGGGCCCGCGCCGCAGCCGCGGCACACGGCCGGTACCTCAGAATCTGGCGGCACATCACCGTCATCACCGCCCCCACCGACGAACAGGCGGAGCAGCGCGCCCGGAGCATCCGCGAGGACGCCCTGCGGCTGACCTCCGGCCCCGACGCCTCCCGCTGGCTGGACGCCGTACAGTTCGACCGGGACCGCGAACGCGGCCGCGCCGACGGCCCCCACCCGCTCTCCGCCTACATCGCCCGCTCCATGGCCAGCGCGTTCATCGGCTCCCCCGAGACCGTCGCCGCCCGCATCGGATGGCTGCGCGCGGCCGGCGTGAGCATCGTCCAGCTCGACATGCCGCTGGAGACCGAACAGGACCGGGAACTGCGCCGGGCCCTCGTTGCCCGGCTACGCGCAGCCTACCTCCCGTCCCCGCCCCGCAACGCTGCCCACGTCCGCCGCGGCTGGTGAACCCATCCACCCACACCCCGGAGTTGCCATGTCAACCCGCCTGTTCACCTCAGAATCCGTTACCGAGGGACACCCCGACAAGATCGCCGACCTGATCAGCGATACCATCCTCGACGCCCTGCTCAAGGACGACCCCAACTCCCGCGCCGCCGTCGAGACCCTGATCACCACCGGCCTCGTCCACATCGCCGGGGAGGTGAGCACCAAAGCGTACGCCCCGATCGCGCAGCTGGTCCGCGACGCCATCGTCGACCTCGGCTACGACTCCTCGACCAAGGGCTTCGATGGTGCCTCCTGCGGGGTGACCGTGTCCATCGGCACGCAGTCCCCCGACATCGCACAGGGCGTCGAAACGGCGTACGAGTCGCGTCTCGGCGACGAGAACGACGAACTGGGCCGCCAGGGCGCCGGCGACCAGGGCCTGATGTTCGGCTACGCCAGCGATGAAACCCCCGAACTCATGCCCCTACCCATCATCCTGGCCCACCGGCTGGCCCAGCGCCTCGCCACCGTCCGCAAGAACGGCACCCTCCCCTACCTGCGCCCCGACGGCAAGACCCAGGTGACCATCGCCTACGACGACGACCGCGCAGTCCGTCTCGACACGGTCGTCGTCTCCGCCCAGCACGCCAAGGGCATCGACCTCGAAACCCAGCTCGGCCCAGACATTCGCCAGCACGTCGTCGAACCGGAGCTGGCCTCGCTCGACTTGGACGTCTCCGGCTACCGGCTGTTCGTCAATCCAACGGGCCGCTTCGAAATCGGCGGCCCCATGGGGGACGCCGGGCTCACCGGCCGCAAAATCATCATCGACACCTACGGCGGTATGGGCCGCCACGGCGGGGGCGCGTTCTCCGGCAAGGACCCCTCGAAGGTGGACCGCAGCGCCGCCTACGCAATGCGCTGGGTGGCGAAGAACGTCGTGGCCGCTGGACTCGCCTCCCGCGCCGAGGTCCAGGTTGCCTACGCCATCGGCAAGGCAGAGCCAGTGGGCCTGTTCGTGGAGACATTTGGCACGCACCAGGTGCCGGTCGAGCGGATCCAGTCGGCCATCACCTCCGCCTTCGACCTCCGACCGGCTGCCATCATCCGCGATTTGGACCTGCTGCGCCCGATCTACGCCCAGACCGCCGTCTACGGCCACTTCGGCCGCGAACTGCCCGACTTCACTTGGGAACGCACCAACCGGGTCGAGCAGTTGCGGGCGATCGTGGCCTGACAAGGCTGGTGGCGGCCGCGACTGAGATGAAGTTGCCCTTGCCAAGATGCCCGCAAACGGGGTGTTTGCGTAGAACGTCGGCCACCGGACCGGGAGCGTTCTTGCTGACCACCGCCCTGCATCTCGCCCTGCGCGCGAGATGCAGGGCGGTGCGCTGCAGTGCTCGGAAGGCGTTCCCGCCGGCGGCCACCCGCCACCTCGATGCCCTCCGGCCCGTCCTCGCCGAATACCCCGCCCCACACCGTGTTGTCCAGGTCGGGGACAGCACCTTGGGGGCACGGCCGGTGAGATGGCGGGTCAGATGGCTGACCTCCGGGCGGACGACGCCAGCAGCTCCGCCGTGAACGGCGCCCCCGTGTACGCCGCCGCCTGGGGCACGCCTTCGGCTACAGGGGCAGCGTGATGCCGAGTTCCTGCATGGCGGTGGAGGGTGGTCCGCCTTCCGATCGCTCGGTTTTGTAGCCTTTGACGCGGGGTTCAAGGGTGCGGGGGTCGACGGCTTCGGCGGGGGCGCTTTGGGAGTAGAGGCCGTCGGGTTCGCTGTCGCGGTCGTGGGGCAGGAGCCAGAAGACGCGTCGGCGGAAGGTGCCCGAGGCCCGTGAGGGTTTGGCGGCAGGGTCGAGGAGGGCGTAGCCGATCATGCGGCCGTCGCGGTGGTAGGCCGGTTTGCCTTTGCGGGTGGGGAGGCGGTCCAGGCTCTGGCGGACGTAGTCGAGGTGGTCGATGTCCTCCAGCCATACCAGTTCGCTTTCGTGGCTGATCTCGTCCGCGCCGATCAGGGAACTCATGTGTGTGTCCCTTTCGTCGTCGGTGAGTAGTCCGATGCCCGGGTAGTGCTTACGCTGGTTGGACAGGATCATCTCCTTGGGCGAGACCAGTCCGACCATTTCCCGGGTGCGGGAGGCGAACGCCCGGGAAGTCATGGCGGTTGCTCCTTCATTCTGGCACCACGTCTTGTAGGCGGCGTAGAGCGCGGTCTGTTCAGCGCGTAGCGCGGGGTCCAGGCGGCAGCATTCCTCGTAGAACCGGCCGGTGTGGTCCTCGGTCTCGGCGTACGCGGTGGTGGCGATGCGGACGCGCTCGGAGCCGGTCAGGTCGCGCTCGCCCGCCAGATAGCGGCGTGCGCCGTCGATCAGCCACCTGAGAATCCCGGAACCCTCCTCGGTGACAAGCATGTCGGCCAGGTTGTCATGCGGCTGTCGGGAACCACACTCTCAAAAGGAATCAGCCGCATGCGCCGCCAGAACGCGAAACCACCGGTACCCACTTCCGGACGATGGTTGCCCAGCAGCCATAGCTTGTGGGTGGGTTGAAAGCTGAAGAAATCCTGCCGCATGCGGCGGGCCTTGATCCGTTCGCCGCCGGTCAGAAGCTTGACGCGCGCCTCGTCGAACTTGTCCCCAGGCTTGACCTCGGAACAGACAATGACACGCCGACCGTGCAGCTCGGCCAGATCGGTGGGATGACCCTCATAGGGCTTGGCCATCAAAAAGCCCGGCGGGGCGGCATCCGCATAGTCACCCAGAACCTTCATCAGCACGTCCATCAGCACGGACTTACCGTTCTTCCCAGCACCGAACAGGAAAGGCAGGACCTGGCCGCCAACATCACCAGTGATCGAATACCCGAGCAGCAGGTGCAGGTAGGAGATCATCTCTTGGGCTTCGGCGTTATCACCGAAGGTGTCGGCCAGGAAACGATCCCACCGTGGGGTCAGCATGGACTGCGGGCCGACGCTGGTGGAACGGGAATGGAAGTCCTTGTTCGGATCGGGAGTCTTCAGCAGACCGGTACGCAGATCGACGATCCCGTTCGGCGTGCACAGAGCATAGGGGTCAGCATCCAGACGGGCAGCACTCAGGACCATACCGGGAGCGGCCTTCGCCTGGGACAGCATGGCATTCATGCCCGTGGTGGACAGCGCTCGACGGCGGTGCTGCTGCAGCGCGGTGGTGGTGAAGACGCCGCGAGGGTCGTGGGCGGCGATGTTCTCGGCGAGATCGCCGGCCGCCCACAGCACGGTGTCGTCCTCGTCGACCTGCCAGCGTGTGGTGTCCCACCGGTACCAGCCGATACCGGGGACGTGCCGGTAATCGTTGCAGTAGAGCCTCACGAACAGCTTGGCATTACCCCGGTCGGAGAGGGTGTCGGGCAGCAGCCCATGGGCCGTCGCCTCGCCAGCGGGACGCTCTGAGGCGGCCTGAGCAGGCGAGTGCGGAATCGCATGGTGATCACGGATCTGAGCCGCGACAGCCTGCGGATCAAACTCGAACAGCGCTTCTGGGCGAGGCGGCGTCACGGGCGCCTCCCGGCCACGCGCATAGGCCTCTTCAAGCACGCGGCAAGACCGCTACGGACAACTTGCTCCATCCTGGTCTCCCGACCCGGACGAGCCTCGACCGCAGCCTCCCTCGCAGCCTGTTCAGCCTCTACCTGAGGAAGACGGCCGGCAGCGATCGGGCCTGCGAGGGTGTACGCAGCACGCACGCGGGTGGACGGGCCAGCGGCGGCTGGCGCGCTGCCGGGCAGTGGCCAGCGACTGAGGGACGGTGCCTGATGCTCAGGGGTTCGGTCGCGCGGACTCGCTACGAAAATACCGCAGGTTTGCGGGCAAATAGTTTCCTTCATCAGCGACTGAAGGGACTCAACAAGCAGCGAGGTGCGCATCACTGTAATGCGCGTCCCGCGGCACCGTACGGTAACCATGATCTCCGCGAACTTGACCAGGCGGTCGAGGAGCCGGTTCTTCCGTCGGCATCCGTGTAGGAGGCCTGGCGGCCGAGCCTGAATTGATGATGGTGCCGGCCATCCTCGAACTGGTGGTGTGTGGCGGCCGGTGACGCTGCGCAGTTGATGGAGGCGCTTAGTACGGCCTGCCCGGGAGTACCGGCCACCGTCATGGGGTCGGACGGATGCCAGCACGGTCGTAGGTCGTACTGGTGATTGCGATGCCCCTCACCAGCGATCGAAGCGACTCAACAGCGGACATAAGATTAGCTAAGGCTCCGGCCGTTGGGAACTCCCAGGTGAACATCCATAGCTCCCGGTCAACGATGGGACGCCACCCGACAGATGCTGCGCGACGCGCTGGACGAGTGCGACGGCATTACTGAGCATTGTTCGCGTTGCCTCTCCCGGATGAGAACGACCTTGGCGGCTGACGCGAGCCAGCTGGGGCTGCAGCGGGAGCGGCGCAAGGCACGCCGGCGTTTGAGGGTGAAGGCGCCCCGCTCGACCGGGCAGCGCAGCCGGGAGGGACTGCTCCCCCCTCATCAATGAGAGGGCTTCTCGCTACGCCTGTGTGGCTTCGCGAAGGGCCAGCCCGGTCCGTAGATTCCTAATGCGGTCTGTCAAGCCGCGGCGGCTGTCGGTGGCGTGGGCTCGTAGCGCCGTCCGTCGTGTAGGAGGGCCCAGAGGACGTTGACGCGACGCCACGCGAGGGCGAGGACGGCTTGGGTGTGGTGTTTACCTTCGGCGCGTTTGCGGTCGTAGAACCGGCGGGATTCCTCGGACCGGCGGATGCTGAACAGCGCGGAGGTGAAGAGGACGCGCTGGAGCCGTCGGTTGTAGCGTTGCGGTCGTCGCAGGTTGCCGCTGATCTTGCCGGAGTCACGGGGCACCGGCGCGACACCGCCGAAGCCGGCGAGACGGTCGGGGGTGCCGAAGATGGTCATGTCGTCACCTGTGGCGGCCAGGAACTCTGCGCCGAGGATGATGCCCAGGCCGGGCATGCTGGTGATCACCTCGAAGTGCCGGTGGTCGCGAAACCGGGCCTCGATGAGCTTGTCGAGCTCGGCGACCTGCTCGTTGAGGACCAGCGCCTCCGTCGCCAGCCTGTGCACCATCTGCGCGGTCAGCTTCTCCCCGGGCAGGCTGGTGTGCTGGCGTTCGGCGGCCTCGACCGCGGTCTCGGCAAGCTGATCGGCCCGGAGTACCTTGCGGTTACTCAGCCAGGCCTCCAGCCGCTTGGCGCCGAGCCGGCGGATGATCGCGGGGGCTTGGTAGCCGGTCAGCAGGATCAGCGGGCCCTTGTTGGTGAGGTCCAGGGCCCGTTCCAGGCCGGGGAAGATACCAGTCAGCTGGGCCCGGAGCCGGTTGACGGTGCGAGTGCGGTCGGCGACCAGGTCCATGCGTCGGCCGGTGAGGATTTTGAGGTCGGTGACGGTTTCATCGCTGGCGCGTAAGGGGTTCAGGTCGCGGCGGATGCGAACCTGGTCGGCGATGACCGGGGCGTCCTTGGCATCGGTCTTGCCCTCGCCGCGGTAGCTCTCGCAGGCGCGGTGGATGGCCCGGCCGGAGATGTAGTTCACCGGCTGGTCGTGGTTGAGGAGGATCGTGATGGCCAGGGCGGCTCCGCCGTCGGCCAGGTCGATGCCCCAGGTCACCTCGTTGCCCAGAGCCACGACGTCGTTGAGGAGTTCGAGCAGTTCGGGCTCGTCGTTGGCGACGCGCCGGGACAGCAGCCGCCAGCCACTGTCGTCGATCGCAACGCAGTGGTGATGCGTCTTGCCTGCGTCGATGCCGGCCCAGATCGCGGCCATGTGGTGCCTCTGTGCGGTGAGTGTGCTGGGCGCCTCCCGACGGACGACCTCGCTGTCGATTCCCTACGGAGCGATCATTCGCAATTCCTAATTGGCAGCCGAGTCGTCGTGGGGCGTCGGGCGGCCAATCTACGGAAGCCACAGGCGGCAGAACGTTCAAAGCCACACCCGACGCCCCTGGGTGGGCCAAGCATACGAAGGGCTCGCCCTGTCCCGCAGACAATGTAGGGAACGTTCAGGGCGCCCACCGTGTCTGCGTGTGCGGTGTGGCCGCACGAGACGCAGTGGAACTTCTCCTGGGTGGGCCGGTTCGCCTTGGCGGTGTGCCCACACTCAGGGCACCGCCGGGAGGTGCCGAAGACCAGCCGGACGGACCGGTCGAAGACCGGTCCGTCCCGGCCGCGAACCGTTCCCTCCCCAGTACGGCCCACCGGCCGTGCCGGCCAGCGTCCGGAGGGACACGCACCAACGGACCGGACCCGGCTGCCCCGCGCAGCCCACCGGCACCAGGACGTGACCACGATCAG
>NZ_JBWKFL010000046.1:0-5486 GCF_056434305.1 Streptomyces sp. NPDC044061
AGGCGGGTCTTCTGTGAGCGTCGAGAATTGGGGGGACCACCCCATGTTCGGGCGCTCCGTGTTGGTTTCCGGACCACGGAGACAACCACCGGGAGGGGGCGGCGCCGGAGGTTTCCGGCGCCGCCCCCTCCCATTCGTCCGCCGCTGTCCGTCGGCGTCGTCGCGCGGTTGGACACTCACCGAAGACGCGGCCGGCGGCCACGGCCTCGGTCCAGGCGCGTGCAACTCACCTTGTGACGCGCTCTGCAGTCGCACGGGCGAGTTGCTGGGCCGCCGCGTGCCCCCCGACGCTCACGACGAGGAGCCTGGCGGCGTCGTGGTCGAGAAAGTCCGACCGGCAGGGCAGTCGAACCCTCTTCCGTACCCGTCTTTACAGGGGAACGAGGGAGGGCACATTGAACGCCGACGAGGAACGCCAGTTCCGCGAGTTCGTGGCGGCGCGGTCGAGATCGCTGTTGCACACGGCCTACCTGCTGACCGGGGACTGGGAGCAGGGCCGGGACCTGCTCCAGACCGCGCTGGCCTCCACCGCTCGGCGTTGGTCCCAGCTGCGCGACCGGGAGCAGCCGGAGATCTATGTACGCAGGGCGATCTACCACGCACAGGTGGACCGCTTCCGACTGCTCAGCTGGGGACGGGAGACGGTCACCGACACCCTGCCGGACCAGCCGTCCGGGCAGGTCGCCGACTGGGCCGACACCGTGGTCCAGCGGCAGGACATCATGGCCGCGCTGCGGCGGCTGCCCAAGCGCCAGCGCGCGGTGATCGTGCTGCGCTACTTCGAGGACCGGCCGGACAGCGAGATCGCCGCGATTCTGGGCGTCGCCCAGGGGACGGTCCGCAGCCAGACCCACAAGGCCCTCGCCTCTCTTCGCACCACCTTGGCCGAGGCAGGGCCGTCGGCCTCCTCCACTGCCTCCGGAAGGGGCGTCATCGCATGAACGACTCGACCGAACACCCGCCGCACGAAACGTCGCTGCACGATGCCTTGCACGCCCATGTCCGGGAGAACGGCGGTGATGCCGCCGGTGCCCATCTGGTCGGCCTGGCCGACGGCGCGTTGCGGGTCGCCCGGCGGAGGCAGCGGCTGGCCCGCGCCGGGCTCGGCATCGCCGGCGCCGCCGTGGTCGCCACCGCCTGGGTGGCCGTCGCGCACGGCGCGACCCCCGGCGCGCACGTGGTTCAGCCCGCCGCAGGGGGCGGCACCGGGAACACCGGGAAGGCGGTCCCGGTCTCCATCCTGCCGGTCACCTCCTCCACGGAGCACGCCTGCACCCATGGCAGCGGCGGCTACACCATGCCCGCGACCGCGACCCAACCGGCGTCCTGCGTCCACGCCGACCGGGCCAGGGGCATGACCGACGTCCGTGTCGCCTCCGCGAAGGCCGAGAGGAGCACCATCGACGGCGCCTGGCAGGTCGAGGTGACCCTCAGCCCCGCCGACCGGACCCGTTTCGCCGCCCTCACCGGCTCCATCGCGGCGGCACCGGCCCCGCGCAACGGATTGGCCATCGTCATCGACGGCAGGCTCTGGGGCAACCCCTACGTGGCCTCGTCGATCACCGGCGGCCGTTTCGAGATCGTCGGGGCCGTCGGGGACCTCACCGGCGCCACCGCCCACGACCTCGCCCACCGGCTGGATCCCGGCGCGTGAGTTGAGGACCGAGGTCCAGGTGCCCGAGCTGCGAGACATCCGGAATGTTGCTCGTCACCGCACCGGAGGGGCGCCGGCCGGCCGAGTAGGGCGCTCAACGTGGAGCAGGCCAAAGCCGTGCTCGCCGCAGTGCGAGGCTCACGGCGGTACGCCTACCTGGTGCCGTCGCTCCTGAGCGGCGTCCGCACGGAGGAGGCACGTCCCCTTACCCGGGACGTCTTCCTGGAGACGAAGGGCGGCATCCCGCCGCACGTCGCGGTATGGCGCTCGGTGCGCAAGCACGGCGAGAGGAAGACCAATAGGAGCAGGCGGACCAACTCCGAAGCAATGGACGAGGTCTTTGCTGACGCTGAGGGAGACGCGGTGGCCTGAGAAGCTGCGTCCCACTCAGGCGGAAAGGCCACCGAGGGTGGGTTCTGCTGCCGGTTGGTTCCGTCTCGATGACTTGGGTCCGAACGGCAGCGGGGTCACTTTCACCTACGCGGCAGCACGGCGTCTGACCGTCGGCGGGGATGAATTCCTCAGGGCACAACGCTCTCGTGAGTCGGCAGGGAACGCCCTCGGTCCGTTGGGCGTGGATCGGAGCATCGCACAAGTGGTCTCAGCATTGCTCAGCAGCGGCTTTGCGCTCATCGGCGTCCTGCTCGGCGCCGGGCTTACCGCTCGAACCGGAGATCGCCAGTGGACCCGCCAGACACAGTTGGCTGCCTGCCGTCGCTTGATGGACGAGTTTGCCTTGCTCTACGACTCCATGGCGCGTACGCGCCGGGGCGAGACTCCTGACCTGGCCTGGGCCTCATGGAATCAGGCACTGACTGAGGTGTCGTTCGTCTGCACCAAACCGGTCGTAGACGCGGCCTACGCCCTTGATGAGACGTTGTGGCGCGCCGACTGGGCGATCCAGGGTGGCCAGACCGGACAGGAAGCGTGGCTGGAACTGCGCCGACCAGTAGAGCACGCTCGCGCCGCTCTGGTCCATGCTGTCCGCCTCCAGACAAGTCCTCGCTTGCGCGACTCGGTCCGAACGCTCGGGCGGCCAGTGGACAGGGACCCCATGTGGACGAACCCGCGTCCTGACATCGGGGACCTCTGATCAACTTCGTTTGGCCGCCAAGCACGACAGAGACCGGTGGGTAAATACCCACCGGTCTCTGACCAGCGTCGGGGTGGCGGGATTTGAACCCACGACCTCTTCGTCCCGAACGAAGCGCGCTGCCAAGCTGCGCTACACCCCGATGTCGCTGCTTGTCGCGGCGACGACGTTTACTTTAGCCCACCGGTGGCCGGAGACGAAATCCGGTTTAGACGCGGCGGCGGGACGGGGTCGGGCGGGTGTGGTCCAGGGCGATCAGGAGGATCGCCAGGGCGTAGATCGCGAGACCCGTGAGGAGGGCGTTCGCGAGGGTGCTGCGGTAGCCGTGGGCGTCCGCGTCGAGGAAGGGGTAGAGGTAGCGGGCGGGGGTGGATGGGGGGAGGAGTGCCGCTCGGGTGAGGTAGAAGGCCAGGTAGACCAGGGGGTAGACGAGCCAGGCCGCTGCCTGGCGGAGGTGCAGGCGGGCCGCCGGGGTGAGGAGCAGCCAGTCCGCGACGACCGCAGCGGGGACCACCGTGTGGAGCAGTTGCAGGGCCGCCCACTGGGCGTGCCAGCGCGCGGGGGGCGCGGTCGCGTCCGTCATGGAGAACGGGGGCGTCGTGTGGGCCAGGAGCAGGTGGTAGACCAGCGCCGCGATCGCGGCGTAGAGAAGTGTGGCGCCTGTCACGGAGGACGGCAGCGGGCGGCGGGCACGCCAGGCCCTGGATGCCGACAGGAACATCACCGCCGCCACCATGATGTCCGTCTGGACGCTGAAGTAGCTCAGGATCCGGGCGGGGCTGCCCAGGAGGAGTTCCAGGGCGACGCCTGCCGCCGCGGCCAGCGCGGTCAGGAGGCGGAACACCGCCGCCGCGGGGCGACGGACCGGGGCCACCACCGCCGTGGCCGGCACCGGGGCGGGCAACAGGAGGGGCGGGCCCGGGACCGCGGGCAGGTCCGGGATGTCCCTGGGTATCGGAGCGGTCATGCCCCTCACGCTAGGCAAAAGGGGCGAATGGGACCATATAGGGCACTCCAGGCGGGTTAATGCCTGGGGTGAGCCGGTCGCTGCCCGTGCCTTCGGCCCGCAGCAGCCCCGCTCGACCCCGGCAGCCCCTCTACTCCCGCTCCACCAACGTCAGCAACGTCGCCTCGGGCGGGCACGCGAACCGTACCGGGGTGTAGCGGTTCGTGCCGCAGCCTGCCGAGACGTGGAGGTAGGAGGTGCGGCCTTCCGCCGTGTGCGTGGACAGGCCCTTCACCCGGTCCGTGTCCAGGTCGCAGTTGGTGACCAGGGCGCCGTAGAAGGGGATGCACAGCTGGCCGCCGTGGGTATGGCCGGCCAGGATCAGGGGGTAGTCGTCCGCCGCGAAGGAGTCCAGGACCCGCAGGTAGGGGGCGTGGACGACGCCCATCGAGAAGTCGTTCGTGCCCGAGGGGCCGCCGGCGATGCGCGCGTAACGGTCGCGCTTGATGTGGGGGTCGTCCAGTCCGGCCAGTTCGATCGACGCGCCCTCGACCTTCAGAACGGCCCGGGTGTTCGTCAGGTTCAGCCAGCCCGCCGAGTCGAAGCCGTCCCTGAGGTCCTCCCAGGGGTTGTGGATCACGCCCACCGCCGGCGGGTTGCCGTTCAGGCCGTGCCGGCCGCTGGTCTTCTCCAGCAGGTAGCGGGCGGGGTTGCGGAGCCTCGGGCCGTAGTAGTCGTTGGAGCCGAAGACGTACGCGCCCGGGAACTCCATCAGCGGGTCCAGCGCGTCGAGGACCTCGGGGACGCCCTCGGGGTCCGAGAGGTTGTCGCCGGTGTTGATCACGAAGTCGGGGCGCAGGCCCGCCAGTGACTGCAGCCAGCGCTGCTTCTTGCGCTGACCGCCGACCATGTGGATGTCGGAGACCTGGAGCACGCGCAGCGGGCGCATGCCCGGCGGGAGGACCGGGACCGTCACTCGTCGGAGGCGGAAGGAGCGGGCCTCGAAGCCCGCCGCGTACGCCAGCCCGGCGGCGCCTGCCGCCATGATTCCCAGGGGTACTCCGTATCGCGCGCGCATACGACCATCGTGTCAGACCCCGGTAGCCCGCAAAGACGGCCGGCCCCTAAATGAGTGGGCGTTCGCGGTGGGGCACCTGCGACAATCGACCCCATGACCACCACGCTCAAGTCGAAGCTGCAGGACGACCTCAACGCCGCGATCAAGGAGCGCGACGAGCTCCGCTCCTCGACGCTCCGGCTGACGCTCGCCGCGATCACCAAGGAGGAGGTCGCGGGCAAGGAGAAGCGGCAGCTCTCCGACGACGAGGTCCTCAAGGTGATCACCAAGGAGGCCAAGAAGCGCCGTGAGGCGGCCGATGCCTTCGCGCAGGGTGGTCGTGCGGAGTCGGCCGAGCGGGAGAAGGCGGAGGGCGAGGTTCTCGCCGCGTACCTGCCCAAGCAGCTGTCCGACGAGGAGCTGAACGCGATCGTCGCCCAGGCCGTCGAGGAGGCGAAGGCGGCCGGCGCCGAGGGGCCGCGGGCCATGGGCGCCGTGATGAAGATCGTCAATCCGAAGGTGGCCGGCCAGGCCGAGGGCGGCCGCGTCGCCGCCGTGGTGAAGAAGCTGCTTCAGGGCTGAGTCCGGAGGAGCTGCTTCGGGGCCGAGCCCGGCAACCCGGCCGCGCACGCGGTCGCGGACACCGGTTCATGACGGCGGGGGGGGGGGGGGGGGGGGGGGGGGGGGGGGGAGGGGGGGGGGGGGGGGGGGGGGGGGGGGGGTGGTTGTAAGGTGT
>NZ_JBWKFL010000046.1:5493-57873 GCF_056434305.1 Streptomyces sp. NPDC044061
CCTCCCCCCCCCCCCCCCACACCCCCCCCCCCCCCCCCCCCCCCCCCCCCCCCCCCCACCCCCCCCCCCCCCCCCCCCCCCCCCCCCCCCCCTCCCCCCCCCCCCCCCGCCGTCATGCCGGGAGGGCTGTGCGGGAGCTAGCCCCGCCGGCCTCCGGGCCCGTTGTGGCCGCCGTTGCTCTGGCCCTGGATGAAGTTGCCGGGGAGGGAGATGGTCGGGGTCGGGACGGTGCCGCCGGTGGTGTCACCCGTGGTGCCCCCGGTCGTTCCCCCGTCCGTCAGTCCGCCGATCAGTCCGCCGATCAGTCCGCCCGTGTTGTCCCCCTTTCTCCTGCCGTCGGTCCCGCCCTGTCCTTTTCCCCGGCCGTCCCCGTTGTCCTCGTCGTCGGGGATGTCGACCAGGTTGAAGTCCGGGGCGTCCTTGCCCTCGAGGGCGCCGGCCATGGCGTCCCGCCAGATCGGGCCGGGGACCTGACCGCCGTAGACGAGGTCGCGGTAGACCCCGCCGATGGTGATGTGGGTCATCTCCACGTTCTGCTTGGCGCTGCCGACCCACACCGCGCCGGCCATGTTGGGCGTGTAGCCGACGAACCAGGCGTTCTTGCGGGAGTCGGTCGTACCCGTCTTGCCCGCGCTCTCGCGGTCGGTCAGGCCCGCCTCCTGGCCGGTACCGGAGTCGACCACGCCGCGCAGCAGGGTGTTGACGGTGTCGGCGGTCTGCTCGCTCATCGCGCGCGAGCAGGTCGACTTGGGCACCTGGAGCGACTTCTCCTCGTTGCCCACCTTCTGGGTGATGGACTCGATGGCGACCGGGGTGCAGTACATGCCGCGGGCGGCGAAGGTCGCGTACGCGTTCGCCATGGTCAGCGGGGAGAGACCGATCGAGCCGAGGGCGATGGAGGGGGTCTCCGGGAGCTTCGAGCCGTCACCCTGCACCACGTGCAGCGCGTCGGTCATCTTCACCACCGGGCACAGGCCGATGTCGGAGATCAGCTGCACGAAGTAGGTGTTGATGGACTTGGCCATCGCCTCCTTCATGCGGTACGGGCCCTTCTCCGACTCGTTCTCGTTCTCGACCGTCTCGTTCTTGGTGTTGACGTAGGGGTTGCTGCTGCACCGCTGGACGGGACTCGGGTAGTTCATCTTGTACGGCGCCGAGTACTCCTGCGTCGCCGGTTTGCCGCCCTCGATCGCGGCCGCCGCCACGAACGGCTTGAACGTCGAACCGGTCGGGAAGCCGTAGTTGGAGCCGCCCATGGCCCGGTTGACCGAGAAGTTGTACTCGGTCTCGTTGTTGCCGTACCCGAAGGGCTTCGACTGGCCCATCGCCAGGACCTTGCCGGTGCCGGGCTCGACCAGCGTGGCGGCCGCGGCGACCTTGTCCGACTTGTAGACGTGCTCCTTCAGGGAGGCCTGCACGGAGGCCTGGGCCTGCGGGTCCAGCGTCGTACGGATGGTCAGGCCGCCCCGGTTCCAGAGTTTGGCGCGCTCCTCACGGGTCTTGCCGAAGGTCGGGTCGGTCAGGAAGACGTTCTCGACGTACTTGCAGAAGAACGCGGCGCCCTTGGTGGCCGTGATGCAGCCGTTCTTCGGCTTGCTGACGTGCAGACCGAGGGGCTTCTCCTTTGCCCGGTCGGCCTCCGCCTGGGAGATGTCGCCGACCTCGGCCATGCGCTGCAGCACGGTGTTGCGCCGCTTGGTGGCCTCGGCCTCGTCGTTCACCGGGTCGTAGCGGCTCGGGGACTGGACGATGCCCGCGAGCAGTGCCGATTCCTGCAGGCTCAGGTCCTTGGCGTGCTTGGAGAAGTAGCGCTGGGCGGCGGCCTCGACGCCGTAGGCCTGCTCACCGAAGAAGGTGATGTTCAGGTAGTTCTCGAGGATCCGCTTCTTGCCGAGCTTCTCCTCGATCTGGATCGCGTACTTGAGCTCGCGGACCTTGCGCCCGAGGGTCTGCTGGGTGGCCTCGGCGACCTTCGTCGGGTCGTCGCCGGCCTCCTCGATGAAGTAGTTCTTCACCAGCTGCTGGGTGAGCGTGGAGGCGCCCTGGGCGACCCCACCGCTCTGCGCGTTCTTGTTCAGGGCGCGCAGCACACCCTTGAGGTCGATCGCGCCGTGCTTGTAGAAGCGGGAGTCCTCGATCGCGACGATCGCCTTCTGCATGTACGGCGAGATGTCCTTGAGCTCCACCACCGTGCGGTCACGGGAGTAGACGGTCGCGAGCTGGTTGCCCTGGCCGTCCAGTATGGTCGTGCGCTGGCTGAGCTGGGGACTCTTGAGGTTGGCCGGGATCTCGTCGAAGCCCTTGACCGAGCCCTTGGCCGCTAGGCCCAGCGCGCCGGCCGCGGGCAGCGCGATGCCCGCCATCACGGCTCCCGCGAGCACACTGACACCGAGGAACTTGGCGACCTGCTGCGTTGCCGACAGGCCACCGCCCGAGCGCTTCTTTGGCATGGGGGCAGCCTAATCCGTACTGATGAGCGTTCCGATGGAGCGACCGGCTCTCGGGATGTTCGGGTGCCGGATCGTGATGTCCGTGATGTCCGTCGCGGGCGCATCGGGGCAGGCCGGCGGGCAGGGGTCGCATCACGGCAGGGCAAAGCCGGCGCCTACGTTCTCATTCGCCGGACACGCGCGCAGGCCTTGGCCTAAGCTGCTATCAACTGTCACAGCGGTGCGGCCACGTATCAATACGTCCGGCGACCCCGAATCGTTCCGGAAGTACCCCGACTTTCTGGTGGGGGCGTGTCCGAATCCGCCTCGTGTGTCACCTGGCGCCCGGTGTGGCGCACCACAGCTGTCCCGCTTTGCCGGGATGGTCGCGCATGTCGTCAGCTCACTCCCGCGGGTGATCTGCCGCTTACCCATAGTCCGTTCGGGCCATTCAAGATTGGGCCCGAAGGGGGTGTTGCGCTGTCCCCACCTTCCGTAACGTCCTCAACTGGCGGCGGTGAATATGCCGCTGCCGCCGTGGGGGAGCCTCGATTCGGGAGAGGACGGCGCCGGTATGGGCTGGGTAACCGACTGGAGTGCGCAGGCCGCCTGCCGCACTACCGATCCGGATGAACTGTTCGTGCAGGGAGCAGCGCAGAACAGGGCCAAGGCGGTGTGCACCGGATGCCCGGTACGCACCGAATGCCTGGCCGACGCGCTGGACAACCGCGTGGAGTTCGGCGTGTGGGGAGGCATGACGGAGCGGGAGCGCCGCGCACTGCTGCGCC
Source organism: Streptomyces sp. NPDC044061 (assembly GCF_056434305.1). NCBI lineage: Bacteria > Bacillati > Actinomycetota > Actinomycetes > Kitasatosporales > Streptomycetaceae > Streptomyces > Streptomyces sp. NPDC044061. The sequence goes on from NZ_JBWKFL010000046.1 coordinate 8,711, forward strand.
GGCGGCCCACCGTGACCTCCTGGCGCCGGTTGCTGGAAACCGCCCGCTCGGAGTACGAGCGGGGCGTCGGCATCGTGCCCCTCGACAGCGACGAGGTGTACGAGCACTACGCGGCGGTGAGCTGAGGACATCGCCCCCGGCACAGACCCGGGGCCACTCCGGCCGGCCATGAGGCATGGGAAGCAGCGGTCGGAGGCGTGTTCCGGGACGACACCCACCGGCATGCCCGCCGGAACCTTCGCGGGGTCACCCGCCGTGCGGGGGCGTGCCCGTGAGGCCGTCATGCGGGCGTATGCCCTTGGGGCAGCGCCCACAGGGCACGGGCGTACGCGCGGCGACCCGTCGCCCGTCGGCGCGCCCACGGGCCATGGCTCGGCTCGGGCGCGCGCTCGTGTGCGCACGGTGCTACGACAGCTCCGTTCGCCCCGCCGCCAGCCGTTCGCCGATGTCGCGCAGACCCGTGAGGTCGTGCACGTCACCGGGCAGTGCGGGCACCTCGACAACCGCCACCTCGGGGTGGCGGGCGGTGAAGCGGTCACGCGTGCGCTGCTCGCGCGAGAGCAACTGCATGCGTTCGGCGTGCAGCCTCAGCAGGCCTGCGGTGAGCTGGTCGACGGAGCGCTCCGCGGTGGCGGGGGAGCCTTCTTCGGGAGCGGGGTCCTCAGCTGCGGCCTCGGAAGCGGAAGATTCTGAACTGCCTTGCGTGTCGGGAGAGTTACGAAGTCCAGCTTTCCCGTCCCCCTGATCCACAATGCGGGGCTCCTCAAGATTTTCCGCGGCGGCGAGCGCCCGCTCGGCCGAAAGCCGGCCGGCGCCGCTGCCGTGGACCCGGTTGAGCACCAGTCCCACCAGCGGCATGTCCTCCGCGTCCAGCCGCTCCACGAAGTACGCGGCCTCGCGCAGCGCGTCCCGCTCCGGGGCCGCCACCACGAGGAACGCCGTACCGGGCGCCTGCAGCAGCTTGTACGTGGCGTCCGCGCGGGTACGGAAACCACCGAACGTGGTGTCCATCGCGGCCACGAAGGTCTGCACGTCCTTCAGCAGCTGGCCGCCCAGCAGCTTGCCCAGCGTGCCGGTCATCATCGACATGCCGACGTTGAGGAAGGCCATACCGGCGCGGCCGCCGAGCTTCGCCGGAGCGGTCAGCAGCCGGATCAGCCGGCCGTCCAGGAAGGAGCCGAGCCGCTTGGGCGCGTCCAGGAAGTCCAGCGCCGAGCGGGACGGCGGGGTGTCCACCACGATCAGGTCCCACTCGTCCCTGGCCCGCAGCTGGCCCAGCTTCTCCATGGCCATGTACTCCTGCGTGCCCGCGAAGCCCGCCGAGAGCGACTGGTAGAAGGGGTTCGCCAGGATCGCGGCCGCCCGCTCGGGGTCCGCGTGCGCCTCGACGACCTCGTCGAAGGTGCGCTTCATGTCGAGCATCATGGCGTGCAGCTCGCCGTCGTCCTCGGTGCCCTTCACCCGGCGCGGCACGTTGTCCAGCGAGTCGATGCCCATCGACTGGGCCAGCCTGCGCGCCGGGTCGATGGTGAGTACGACCACCTTGCGGCCCCGCTCGGCCGCCCGCAGGCCCAGCGCCGCCGCCGTCGTCGTCTTGCCGACCCCGCCCGAGCCGCAGCACACCACGATGCGGGTCGTCGGGTCGTCCAGCAGCGGGTCGACGTCGAGTACGCGCGCGGGGGAGAGGCGAGGGCGGGCGGCGTCCTGCGCCTGGGCCGGGTCCGGACTCATGACAACCCCTGCTTCCGCAGCTCGGTGGCGAGTTCGTACAGGCTCGCGAGGTCCATGCCCTCGGCGAGCAGCGGCAGTTCGTGCAGCGGCAGGTCCAGCTCGCCGAGGACCGTACGCTGCTCCTGCTCCAGCGCGTACCGCTCGGCGTACTCCGTGGCCTGCTCCAGCAGCGGGTCCACCAGCCGCTCGGCGTGCCCGCCGCGCCGTGCTCCGCCGAGCCCGGCGGCCGACAGGGCCTGCGCGACGGAGGAACGAGGCACGGACCGTACGAGTTCCAGGTCGGCCGCGTCCAACACCTGGGGCCGGACCATGTTCACGACGACCCTGCCCACCGGGAGCCGGGCCGCGCGGAGTTCGGCGATGCCGTCGGCGGTCTCCTGGACCGGCATCTCCTCCAGCAGCGTCACCAGGTGCACCGCCGTCTCCGGCGACTTCAGCACCCGCATCACCGCCTGCGCCTGATTGTGTATCGGGCCGATCTTCGCGAGGCCGGCCACTTCGTCGTTGACGTTGAGGAAGCGGGTGATGCGCCCGGTGGGCGGGGCGTCCATCACGACGTAGTCGTACGTGAACCGGCCCGACCTGTCCTTGCGGCGCACCGCCTCGCACGCCTTGCCGGTGAGGAGGACGTCTCTGAGACCCGGCGCGACGGTGGTGGCGAAGTCGATCGCGCCGAGCTTCTTCAGGGCCCGGCCCGCGCCGCCCAGCTTGTAGAACATCTGGAGGTAGTCCAGAAGGGCCAGTTCGGGGTCTATGGCGAGTGCGTACACCTCCCCGCCGCCCGGAGCCACTGCGATCTTCCGCTCCTCGTAGGGCAACGCCTCCGTTTCGAAGAGCTGTGCGATTCCCTGGCGGCCCTCGACCTCCACGAGAAGCGTCCGCTTCCCCTCGGTGGCGAGGGCCAGCGCGAGTGCGGCGGCGACCGTCGTCTTTCCGGTCCCGCCCTTGCCGCTGACGACCTGGAGCCTGCTCACGCCTTCGAGCCTAACCAGTCCGGCCGACAGTCACGCGGGAGGCTGTGGATAACAGCGGCTACAGTCGGCCCATGACCAAGTGGGAATACGCAACCGTGCCGCTGCTCGTCCATGCCACGAAGCAGATTCTGGACACCTGGGGCGAGGACGGCTGGGAGCTCGTCCAGGTCGTGCCCGGGCCCAACAACCCCGAACAGCTCGTGGCCTACCTGAAGCGGGAGAAGCAGGCGTGAGTGCGGTCGAGGCCAAGCTGGCCGAACTGGGCCTGACCCTGCCGGAGGTCGTACCGCCGCTGGCGGCGTACCAGCCGGCCGTGCGGTCCGGTGCGTACGTCTACACCGCCGGCCAGCTGCCGATGGTCGAGGGCAAGCTGCCGATCACCGGCAAGGTGGGCGCCGAGGTAACGGCGGAGGAGGCCAAGGACCTGGCCCGGACCTGCGCGCTGAACGCGCTGGCCGCCGTGAAGTCCGTGACCGGCGACCTGGACCGCATCGCGCGCGTGGTGAAGGTCGTCGGCTTCGTCGCCTCCGCCTCCGACTTCACCGGGCAGCCGGGCGTCGTCAACGGCGCCAGCGAACTGCTCGGCGAGGTCCTCGGCGACAAGGGCGTGCACGCCCGCAGCGCGGTGGGCGTCGCGGTGCTGCCGCTGGACGCGCCGGTCGAGGTCGAGATCCAGGTCGAGCTCGCCCCGTGACCCACTGAAGCCCCGCTGACCTCGGGCACCTCTCGAACATTCGCCCTATCCGGGATAGCCTCCGGCCATGGCGAACGGTCAGTGGTACCCCCCGGAGTGGCCGGACCGCATCCGTGCGCTCGCGGACGGCACCCTCACCCCGGTGTCCCCCCGGCGCGCGGCCACGGTGCTGCTCCTGAAGGACACCGCAGCAGGCCCGGCCGTCCACATGCTGCGCAGACGCGCCTCCATGGCCTTCGCCGGAGGCGCGTACGCGTACCCGGGGGGCGGGGTCGACCCGCGCGACGACGACCGCCAGGTCCGCTGGGCGGGCCCCACGCGCGCGTGGTGGGCGAACCGGCTCGGCGTGGACGAGTCCGGCGCCCAGGCGATCGTGTGCGCGGCCGTGCGGGAGACGTACGAGGAGGCGGGCGTCCTGCTCGCCGGGCCCGACGCCGGTTCGGTCGTCGGCGACACCACCGGCGACGACTGGGAGGCGGACCGCGCCGCCCTGGTCGCGCGCGAGCTGTCCTTCGCCGAGTTCCTCGACCGCCGCGGCCTGGTGCTGCGCTCCGACCTGCTGGGCGCCTGGACCCGCTGGATCACCCCCGAGTTCGAGGCCCGCCGGTACGACACCTGGTTCTTCGTCGCCGCGCTCCCCGAGGGCCAGCGCACCCGCAACGCCTCCACGGAGGCCGACCGCACGGTGTGGATCCGCCCCGAGGAGGCCGCCGCCGGGTACGACAAGGGCGAGCTGCTGATGATGCCGCCCACCATCGCCACCCTGCGCCAGCTGCTCCCGTACGGCACCGCCGCCGAGGTGCTCGCCGCCGCGCCCGCGTGCGACATGACCCCCGTGCTTGCCGGCGCCCGCCTCGTGGACGGCGAGATTGTCCTGTCCTGGCCGGGGCACGCGGAGTTCACCAAGCACATTCCGACGGCTCCGAACACGGGCGGAGGCTCCGCATGACCGACGCAGCAGCACTGCCCGGCCAGCCCCGGGGCGCCGTCCTCTCGGGCCCGGCGACCGAACGGGCCGTCAACGTGCTGGCGCCGAACGCCTCCGCGATGACCCTGGACGGCACCAACACCTGGATCGTCGCCGAGCCCGACTCCGACCGCGCGGTGGTGATCGACCCGGGCCCGCTGGACGACACGCATCTGCGCAACGTCGTCGACACGGCCGAGAAGGCCGGCAGGCGCGTCGCCCTCACCCTGCTCACCCACGGCCACCCCGACCACGCGGAGGGCGCCTCCCGGTTCGCCGAGCTGACCGGCACGCGCGTGCGTGCCCTCGACCCGGCGCTGCGGCTCGGCGACGAGGGCCTGGCCGCCGGGGACGTGGTCACCGTCGGCGGCCTGGAGCTGAGGGTCGTGCCGACGCCGGGGCACACGGCGGACTCCCTGTGCTTCCACCTGCCGGCCGACGGGGCCGTGCTGACCGGCGACACGATCCTCGGGCGCGGTACGACCGTGGTGGCGCACCCCGACGGCCGCCTGGGGGACTATCTGGACTCCCTGCGCCGGCTGCGGTCGCTGACCGTGGACGACGGCGTGCACACGGTCCTGCCGGGCCACGGGCCGGTCCTGGAGGACGCCCAGGGGGCGGTCGAGTTCTACCTCGCCCACCGCGCCCACCGTCTCGCCCAGGTCGAGACGGCCGTCGAGGACGGCTACCGCAGCCCCGCCCAGGTCGTCGCGCACGTGTACGCCGACGTGGACCGCTCGCTGTGGCCGGCGGCCGAGCTGTCGGTGCGGGCCCAGATGGACTACCTGAGCGAGCACGGGCTCATCTAGGGCCTGTCCGCCCGTCCCCTGTCCTCCTGTCCTCCTGTTCGCCTGCGACCCCATCAGCCGGACGGGCTCTGGTCCGGCCGGGGCGCCTTGACCCCGTGCACGCGCGCGTACTCCTCGGCCAGCCAGGGGCCGAGGTCGTCCACGTACGACCGCAGGACCTCGGGGTCGCCGACCGGTTCGTGGCCGTACTCCGCCGCCCCGAGCAGCAGCGCCGCCCGCTGTGGGTAGTACGCGCCGAACACCTCCGCCATCTCCCGCAGGTCGCTGGTCCAGCCGTTCCAGCGGGGCATGACGAGGGTGAAGCCGGTGCGCACCAGGTGCCGGGACATGAAGCGCACCAGCGGCCGCCGGGCCTCCTCGGAGTCCGCGGCGGCGGCGATGCGCTGCCGCCAGCGGGGCAGGAGCAGCGCGAGGTCGCCGTTGGTCTCCCGGGCGAGCAGGGAGTCGGGCCGGTAGCGGGGCAGGTACTCGGCGAGGTCGTCACCGAGCAACGGGGTGCACAGGCAGGCCACGAACCAGCCCAGGTCGTGCGTCTCCAGGTCGCTCAGCAGCCGCGCCCGCCCGTACAGCAGCGTGCCGACGCCGTCGATCTGCGGGAACTCCTTGTCGAGCGCCTCGCCGAGGGCGCGGGCGGCCTCCCGGTCGGCGTCGGCCGGCTCCTCGCGCAGGGCGACGAGCAGGTCCAGGTCGCTGCGTCCCACGCGCGCGGTGCCGCGCGGAACGGAGCCGTAGAGGTAGGCGCTGTGCAGGCGCGGGCCGAAGAGGTCCAGCAGCCGGTCGCGGGCCGCGGCCACGACCGGCCGGAAGGCGTGCGGCACGCGCGCGAGGGAGCCCTCGCGCTCGATGAAGCCCAGGCCGTCGAGGCCCTTGGATGCAGCGGTTGCGGCCATGGGGCCACTGTGCCCGGTCGGGAGTGCCGGGTCAGCTGATTTACGGCGGGCCGTGGCGTGTTTTCAGCCCCGGGAAGCCACGGTCACGACAGCGGGGCCCGGCATTCCGAGAAGCCGGACCCCGCGGTCGTACGGTCGAAGCAGGCGTCAGCGCGAGCGCTTCGCCAGCCGCTCGACGTCCAGCAGAATCACGGCCCGCGCCTCGAGGCGGAGCCAGCCGCGCTGGGCGAAGTCGGCGAGGGCCTTGTTCACGGTCTCGCGCGAGGCGCCGACCAGCTGGGCCAGCTCCTCCTGCGTGAGGTCGTGGACGACGTGAATGCCCTCCTCGGACTGCACGCCGAAGCGGCGGGAGAGGTCCAGCAGGGCGCGCGCCACGCGGCCGGGGACGTCGGAGAAGACCAGGTCGGACATGGCGTCGTTGGTCTTGCGCAGCCGGCGCGCGACGGCGCGCAGCAGGGCGGTGGCCACCTCGGGGCGCGCGTTCAGCCAGGGCTGGAGGTCGCCGTGGCCGAGACCCAGCAGCTTGACCTCGGTCAGCGCGGTGGCGGTCGCCGTGCGCGGGCCCGGGTCGAACAGCGACAGCTCGCCGATCAGCTCGCCGGGGCCGACGACGGCGAGCATGTTCTCGCGGCCGTCGGGTGAGGTGCGGTGGAGCTTGACCTTGCCCTCGGTGACGACGTAGAGCCGGTCGCCGGGGTCGCCCTCGTGGAACAGGGAGTCGCCGCGTGCGAGGGTCACCTCACTCATGGAGGCGCGAAGCTCCGCGGACTGCTCGTCGTCGAGAGCCGCGAAGAGCGGGTTGCGCCGCAGAACGTCGTCCACGAGTTCTCTCCTTGTCGACCTGCTCAGGGGATCTTGCTCCCCCGTGTGCCAGGGGACCGTGTTCCCCATTTTGCCGGACGGTCCAAACAGTGTGATCTGTCACAAGGATGCCGCACAGGTGTCCCGGGGTAAGCGGCAGGGGTCCAATCGGGGGCCGATCTTCCGGGTCCGGGGCGGATGTCGGTGCCGGGCTTTAGGCTGGCCGGGTGTCCAAATCGCCGGTGAGAGCACAGGCCAAGGGGGCTTAGCGGGTGGTTGTACGTCGCGATTCCGCTGTGGGCGAACAAGGTCCCGGCGGAAGTAAGAAAACAGGCAAAACGGTTAAAAAGACCGCTCCTGCGAAGAAGGTTACGCCTGCCGAGAAGGTGGTGGCCGCCAAGAAGGCCGTTCCGGCCAAGAAGGCTGCCAAGAAGGCCGCGCCGATCAAGAAGATCGCGGTGAAGCCCCCGGCCGGCGAGTCCCGCACCGCCCTGGTCCGCCGCGCCCGCCGCATCGACCGCGAGCTCGCCGAGGTCTACCCGTACGCCCACCCCGAGCTGGACTTCGAGAACCCCTTCCAGCTCCTGGTCGCCACGGTGCTGTCGGCCCAGACCACCGACCTGCGGGTCAACCAGACCACCCCGGCCCTCTTCGCGAAGTACCCCACACCCGAGGACCTGGCCGCCGCCAACCCGGAGGAGGTCGAGGAGATCCTGCGCCCCTGCGGCTTCTTCCGCGCCAAGACCAGGTCGGTCACAGGGCTCTCCAAGGCGCTCGCCGAGGACTTCGGCGGCGAGGTGCCCGGCAAGCTGGAGGACCTGGTCAAACTGCCCGGCGTCGGCCGCAAGACCGCCTTCGTCGTCCTCGGCAACGCCTTCGGGCGGCCCGGCATCACCGTGGACACGCACTTCCAGCGGCTCGTGCGGCGCTGGCAGTGGACCGACGAGACCGACCCCGACAAGATCGAGGCCGCCGTCGGCGCGCTGTTCCCCAAGAGCGACTGGACCGACCTGTCCCACCACGTCATCTGGCACGGCCGCCGCATCTGCCACGCCCGCAAGCCCGCCTGCGGCGCCTGCCCCATCGCCCCGCTCTGCCCGGCCTACGGCGAGGGCGAGACCGACCCGGAGAAGGCCAAGAAGCTCCTGAAGTACGAGAAGGGCGGCTTCCCGGGCCAGCGCCTGAAGCCACCGCAGGCCTACCTCGACGCCGGCGGGACACCCGCCCCGCCGCTGGGGGCCGGATGACGGAACGATGTCGGTGCCCTCGGGCGTTGGACACGGCAGGACGGGGGTGGCGATGACGTACACGCACGACACGCACAAGGGTCCGGTGACGCTGAGCAAGGAGGGCCTGCCGGGCTGGCTGGACCCGGTGGTCCGGGCGGCGGAGACCGTCGAGCCGCTGCAGCTGAGCCGCTTTCTGCCGCCGGAGAACGGCTCGGGACGCAAGTCGGCCGTGCTCATCCTCTTCGGCGACGGCGAGCGCGGCCCCGAGCTGCTGCTCATGGAACGGGCCGGATCCCTGCGCTCCCACGCCGGCCAGCCCTCCTTCCCCGGCGGCGCCCTCGACCCGGAGGACGGCGACCCGCGAGGTGACGGGCCGCTGCGGGCCGCGCTGCGCGAGGCCGAGGAGGAGACCGGCCTCGACCCCGCCGGCGTCCAGCTCTTCGGTGTGCTGCCCGCCCTCTACATCCCGGTCAGCTCATTCGTCGTCACACCCGTGCTCGGCTGGTGGCGCGAGCCCAGCCCGGTCGGGGTCGTCGACCCGAACGAGACGGCCCGCGTCTTCACCGTCCCCGTGGCGGATCTCACGGACCCCGCCAACCGCGCCACCACCGTCCACCCCAGCGGCCACCGAGGCCCGGCATTCCTGGTCGAATCGGCTCTGGTCTGGGGTTTCACGGCCGGAGTGATCGACCGCCTGTTGCACTTCGCGGGCTGGGAGCGCCCCTGGGACAGGGACAAGCAGGTCCCGCTCGACTGGCGGTCATGACAGGGTGTCTGCCGTGCTGTGTTTCTCCGGGGGCGCCCACCCCCGGACCCCCGGCCGAGCCGCTGGGACCGGAGTGAATAGGCGAGGCCTGAAGCAGTGAACGTGCTGGACATCCTGTTGCTGGTCGCGGCCGTGTGGTTCGCGGTCGTGGGCTACCGCCAGGGCTTCGTCGTCGGCATCCTGTCGGTGATCGGGTTCCTCGGCGGCGGTCTCGTCGCCGTGTACACGCTGCCCGTGATCTGGGACGCCGTGACCGACAACGCGCGGGTCGGCACCACCGCGGCCGTCGTCGCCGTGGTCGTCGTCATCGTCTGCGCCTCCGTCGGCCAGGCCCTCACCACCCATCTCGGCAACAAGCTGCGCCGCCACATCACCTGGTCACCGGCCCGCGCCCTGGACGCCACCGGCGGCGCCCTCGTCAACGTCGTCGCGATGCTGCTCGTCGCCTGGCTGATCGGCTCCGCCCTCGCCCAGACCACGCTGCCGACGCTCGGCAAGGAGGTCCGCAACTCCAAGGTGCTGCTGGGCGTGTCCGAGACGCTGCCCGCCGAGGCCGACACCTGGTTCAAGGACTTCACCTCGGTCCTCGCGCAGAACGGCTTCCCACAGGTCTTCAGCCCCTTCTCCAACGAGCCGATCAAGGACGTCCAACCGCCCGACCCGGCCCTGGCGAACAGCCGGGTCGCCACCCGCGCCCAGCGGTCCATCGTCAAGGTCACCGGCACCGCCCAGAGCTGCGGCAAGGTCCTGGAGGGCACCGGCTTCGTCTTCGCCGACCGCCGGGTCATGACCAACGCGCACGTCGTCGGCGGCGTCGACGAGCCCACCGTGCAGATCGGCGGCGAGGGCCGCAAGTACGACGCGAAGGTCGTCCTGTACGACTGGAAGCGCGACATCGCCGTGCTCGACGTACCGGATCTGAAGGCGAACGCCCTCAGGTTCACCACGCGGGACGCGGCCGGCGGCGACGGCGCGATCGTCGCGGGCTTCCCGGAGAACGGCTCCTACGACGTCCGCGCCGCGCGCGTGCGCGGGCGCATCACGGCCAACGGCCCGGACATCTACCACCGCGGCACGGTCAGCCGCGACGTCTACTCCCTGTACGCGACCGTCCGTCAGGGCAACTCCGGCGGCCCGCTGCTCACGCCCGACGGCAAGGTGTACGGCGTGGTGTTCGCCAAGTCCCTCGACGACGCCGACACCGGCTACGCGCTCACCTCGGACGAGATCCAGCGGGACATCACCCGGGGACGTACGGCCAACGAGCAGGTGGGCACCGACAGCTGCGCCCTGTAAGGGGGTTGTGGGAAGCGTCCCGCGGGGCTCAGCCTCGCGGGTGACGCAGACGCACGGAGACCCAGCGGGCCCGGCGGCGCAGGATGCGCGGAATCCCCACCCTGAGGTCCGCTTCACCGAGCTGCGGAGTGCCTCGCTGCGGGGAGCTCGGCCCTGAGGCGGAGCGGCGGTTGCGGGGTGCGTCACTGTAGTCGTGCGTCCAGCCCATACCCCGACGTGTGCCCCCGCCCCAAGGTCGATAACCGCTTCCGAGCCGCCCAATTGGCCTATGCGGCAGGCATGTGGCCGTTCGAGGGACAAGTGTTCAGGAGCCGGATACTCCACGCACCCGAACGGTCACCGGTCGGGTTCGGGATCCTTCAGCCAGTTGACGAGTTCGGTCGAGAACGCCGCCGGGTCCTCCTCGTGCGGGAAGTGGCCGAGCCCGTCGAACAGGCGCCAACGGTACGGCGCTTCGACGTACTCGCCCGAACCGGCCGCGCTGCGCGTCCGCGTCACCGGGTCCAGCGAGCCGTGCAGATGCAGCGTCGGCACCCGAACCGGCCTTTTCATACGGCGGTTGAACTGGATGCCGTCCGGGCGGGCGAGCGAGCGCACCAGCCAGCGGTACGGCTCGATCGCGCAATGAGCCGTGGACGGGATGCACATGGCCCGCTGGTACGTCTCCACGGTCTCGTCCTCCGGCAGCCGCGGCCCGGACCACTCCCGGATCAGCCGGCCCACCAGCGCGCCGTCGTCGGCGGTCAGCTGCCGCTCCGGGATCCACGGCCGCTGGAAGCCCCAGATGTAGGAGCCGGCGGCCGTCTGCCGGGCGTCCCGGAGCATCGCGGAACGCCAGCGACGGGGGTGCGGCATCGAGACCACCGCGAGCCGTCGTACGAGCTTGGGTCGCATCGCCGCCGCCGTCCACGCCAGATAGCCGCCCAGGTCGTGGCCGACCAGCGCGGCGTCCGGCTCGCCCAGCGAGCGGATCACGCCGGTGACGTCCAGGGCGAGGTTGGCGGGGTCGTACCCGCGCGGGGTGCGGTCGCTGCCGCCGACGCCCCGCAGGTCCATGGCCACCGCCCGGTAGCCCGCGTCGGCGAGCGCGACCAGCTGGTGCCGCCACGTCCACCAGAACTGCGGGAAACCGTGCAGCAGCAGCACCAGGGGCCCGTCGCCGAGTTCGGCGATGTGGAAGCGCGCGCCGTTGGCGGCGACGTCCCGGTGCGTCACCTTCACCCCGTGGGGGAGGTCGATCCTTACGGCCGAGGCCGCGGCGGGCTCGGTCATGACGACGTGCGCACCCCGGCCTCGATGGCCACGGGCTCCCGGTCCTGCGGCAGCTCCGGGCGCGGGTGCGGCTTGGCGTTCTGCAGGACGCTCGCCGACTCCTTCACCGACGCGGCGACCTTCTGCGGGCCCTGGCTCTTCTTGGCCTTCTTCGCGAACACCATGCCGATCAGCGCGAGCAGGCCGGCGACCAGGACGTTGGCCGCGAAGGAGAGCAGGAAGCAGACGGCGAGGTTCCAGCCGCTCCAGGTCCGAATGCCGTACGCCAGGGCGAAGTTGAGCATCGGAAGGGAGAACAGCAGGAGCACGCCGGCCGCCGAGAAGGCGCCGCCGCTCGTCGCGCCGCGCTTGACGTCCTGCTTGAGCTGGGCCTTGGCCAGCGCGATCTCGTCGTGCACCAGCGCCGACATTTCGGTCGTCGCCGAGGCGAACAGCTGGCCGATGCTGCGTTCGGCGCCGACCGGGCTGCCGTCGGGTGCGCTCATCGCGTTCTCCCTCTGAGTCTTTCGTGCCGTCTTGATTTGTACCGTCTCGTCAGATCATGCCGGACGGTCGCCTTCCTCGCCTGCCCCGCCCGGTACTTCCTGAAGCCCGTGGCGCGCCGCCGCGGCCTTCTCGGCGGCGATGCGCCGGTGCTCGGCGGCCTTCCGCTCGAGGATCTCCGCCATCCGCAGGTGATAGGCCGGGTCGTCCTGCTCGTACACGTCCGGGATGCCGTCCAGGTCCTCGTCGCGCTCCTCGTCCTCGCACAGCCCGCGGTACTTGGCGTTCCGCATCTTCAGCAGCACCGTGGCACACACGGCCGCGATCAGCGATCCGGTGAGGACGGCCGCCTTCACCTCGTCGGTCAGCACGGCGTTGCCCTCGAAGGCCAGCTCGCCGATGAGCAGGGAGACGGTGAAGCCGATCCCGGAGAGGGCGGCCACCGCGAAGACGTCGGCCCAGGCGAGGTCCTCGCTGAGCGAGGCCCGGGTGAAGCGCGCGGTCAGCCAGGTGCCGCCGAAGATCCCGGCCGTCTTGCCGACGACCAGCCCGAGGACGACGCCGAGCGTCTGCGGCTTCGTGAACACGTCCACGAGCGCCCCGCCGGACACCACCACCCCGGCGCTGAACAGCGCGAACAGTGGTACGGCGAGACCGGCCGACAGCGGCCGCACCAGGTGCTCGATGTGCTCGCCCGGCGACTGCCGCTCGTTCTCCCGGGTGGTGCAGCGCAGCATCAGGCCCATCGCCACGCCCGCGATGGTGGCGTGCACGCCGCTGTTGTACATCAGCCCCCAGACGGCCAGCGCCAGCGGCACGTACACGTACCAGCCGCGTACGCCCTTGCGCAGCAGCAGCCAGAAGACCACCAGCCCGGCGACGGCCCCCCCGAGCGCGGCGAAGTCGATCCGCTCGGTGAAGAAGATCGCGATGATCAGGATCGCGAAGAGGTCGTCGACGACCGCGAGGGTCAGCAGGAAGGCGCGCAGGGCGCTGGGCAGCGAGGTGCCGATGACCGCGAGGACGGCCAGCGCGAAGGCGATGTCGGTGGCGGTGGGGACCGCCCAGCCCTGCGTGGAGCCGTGTCCGGTGAGGTTGGTGAGGGTGTAGACGAGCGCGGGTACGGCCATTCCGCACAGCGCGGCCACCACGGGCAGCGCCGCCGCCCTGGGGTCGCGCAGATCCCCGGCGACCAGCTCGCGCTTGAGCTCGATGCCGGCGACGAAGAAGAACACGGCGAGCAGGCCGTCGGCGGCCCAGTGGGCCACGGACAGGTTCAGGCCGAGGCGGCTGGGGCCGAGGTGGTACTGGCTGACGGCCTCGTAGCTGTCGTGCAGTCCGGGTACGTTCGCCCAGATCAGCGCCGCGACCGCTGCCAGGAGGAGCAGGACACCGCCGACGGTCTCGGTGCGCAGCGCGTCCGCGACGAAGGTCCGCTCCGGCAGGGACAGGCGTCCGAGAAACCTACGGGCGGTGTTGCGGGTGCGGGGCGCGGCCACGGCGGGGACCTCCGGGTCGGTACGGCGGTTCGTCGGCCGTCGCCGGGGTCGCCGACGGCCCTGCCGACCAGACTTCCCGGCACACCTAGAGGTTCTTCTCGCCCAGGGGGCTTTGTTTAGTTTACCTAAGATCGCCGGGGATGCATCCGGTGCACTCCACCGTAGGCACAAAAAGGGCGCCCGGCGCGGTCTGCCGGGCGCCCCTCCTGTGCCGTACCGCCTAGTCCTCGCTCGGCGCCGCCGGGAGCTTGGTCTGGATGAGGTCCATGACCGTGGAGTCCGTCAGCGTGGTGACGTCACCGAGCTGGCGGTTCTCGGCCACGTCCCGCAGGAGGCGGCGCATGATCTTGCCGGACCGGGTCTTCGGCAGCTCCGCCACCGGCAGGATCCGCTTGGGCTTGGCGATCGGGCCGAGCGTGGCGCCGACGTGGTCGCGCAGCTGGCCGATCAGCTTCTCGTCCTCGGACGCCGTACCGCGCAGGATGACGAAGGCGACGATCGCCTGGCCGGTGGTCTCGTCGGTGGCACCGACGACGGCCGCCTCGGCGACCGACGGGTGCGAGACGAGCGCCGACTCCACCTCGGTGGTGGAGATGTTGTGCCCGGACACCAGCATGACGTCGTCCACCCGGCCCAGCAGCCAGATGTCCCCGTCGTCGTCCTTCTTCGCGCCGTCACCGGCGAAGTACTTGCCCTCGAAGCGCGACCAGTAGGTGTCGATGAACCGCTGGTCGTCGCCCCAGATGGTGCGCAGCATCGACGGCCACGGCTCGGTGAGGACGAGGTAACCGCCGCCGCCGTTGGGCACCTCGTTCGCCTCGTCGTCCACGACGGTCGCGGAGATGCCGGGCAGCGGGCGCTGCGCCGAGCCGGGCTTGGCCTCGGTGACGCCGGGCAGCGGCGAGATCATCATCGCGCCGGTCTCCGTCTGCCACCAGGTGTCGACGACCGGCGTCCGCTCCGCACCGATGTGCTTGCGGTACCAGATCCATGCCTCGGGGTTGATCGGCTCGCCCACGGAGCCGAGGATCCGCAGCGAGGTCAGGTCGAACTGCGCGGGGATGTCGTCGCCCCACTTCATGAACGTACGGATCGCGGTCGGCGCCGTGTACAGGATCGTGACCCGGTACTTCTCGACGATCTCCCAGAAGCGGCCCTGGTGCGGGGTGTCCGGGGTGCCCTCGTACATGACCTGGGTCGCGCCGTTGGCCAGCGGCCCGTACACGATGTAGGAGTGCCCGGTGACCCAGCCGACGTCCGCCGTGCACCAGAAGACGTCCGTCTCCGGCTTGAGGTCGAACACCGCCCAGTGCGTGTACGCCGTCTGGGTGAGGTAGCCGCCGGAGGTGTGCAGGATGCCCTTCGGCTTCCCCGTCGTACCGGAGGTGTAGAGGATGAACAGCGGGTGCTCGGCCTCGAACGCCTCCGGGGTGTGCTCGGCGGACTGCCGCGCCACCAGATCGTGCCACCAGACGTCCCGCTCGTCGTTCCAGGCCACGTCCTGGCCGGTACGGCGGACCACCAGCACGTGCTCGACGTTGTCGACCTTCGCGATCGCCTCGTCGACGGCCGGCTTCAGCGCGGACGGTTTGCCGCGCCGGTAGCCGCCGTCGGAGGTGATGACGACCTTGGCGTCCGCGTCCTGGATCCGGGTGGCGAGCGCGTCCGCCGAGAAGCCGCCGAAGACGACCGAGTGCGCGGCGCCGATCCGGGCCGAGGCCAGCATCGCGATCGCCGTCTCCGGGATCATCGGCATGTAGATGGCGACCCGGTCGCCCTTGCGGACACCCAGTTCCAGCAGGGCGTTGGCGGCCTTGGAGACCTCGTCCTTCAGCTCCGCGTAGGTGATCGCGCGGCTGTCGCCGGGCTCACCTTCGAAATGGATGGCGACCCGGTCGCCGTGCCCGGCCTCGACATGCCGGTCCACGCAGTTGTACGCGACGTTCAGCTCGCCGTCCTTGAACCACTTCGCGAACGGCGGGTTCGACCAGTCCAGCGTCTCGGACGGTTCCTTGGCCCAGGTCAGCCGGCGGGCCTGCTCGGCCCAGAAGCCGAGCCTGTCAGCCTTGGCCTGTTCGTACGCCTCTGCCGTGACGTTGGCATTCGCGGCCAGGTCAGCGGGCGGCGCGAAGCGTCGCTCCTCCTTCAAGAGGTTGGCCAGGCTTTCGTTGCTCACGACATCTCCCTTTCCCAGGGTGTCCGTTGTGTCCCAGGCCACAGCTCATCAGACGCGAGGGGCCGATGACAAGGGTCGACGGCTAAATTGGTTTAGACCTGTCGGGGAGGTTCTGCCGTTCACACCGGGCTGCGCACCTCCTCCACTGTTCTCCTGTCCGTGTTCCCCTCCTCCGTCACTTCCTCGAACACCGTGCCTTCTCCGGACCCGCCGAGCAGGTAGGCCTGCGCCTCACCCACGTGGAAGTACATCCCGTGCAGCTCCAGCGCACCCGCCGCCAGGGCGCGCGCGACCGGGCCGTGCGCCCGCAGGTGCTCCAGCTGCTGGACCACGTTGGTCAGGGACAGCTCCTCCGCCGTGTCGGCGGGCGCCCGCCCGGCCAGCCGGGGCCGGTCCCGGCGGTCGTCGCCCAGCCGGGCGAGGCTCGGCAGCCCGTGCCTGAGCCACCGCTTCAGCGGGGTCCCTGTATCCCCGGTCGCCCCTGTATCCCCGGTCGCCCCGATCCCCCCGGTCAGCAGGGCCTGCATCGCCCCGCATCCGGAGTGCCCGCAGACCGTGACGGACCGCACCCCGAGCACCTCCACCGCGTACTCGATGGCGGCCGCCACCGAGTCGTCACCGTGGTCCTCGCCCGGCGGCGGCACCAGGTTGCCGACGTTGCGGACGACGAACAGGTCCCCGGGACCACTGGCGGTGATCATGGATGTGACGAGCCGGGAGTCGGCGCAGGTGAGGAAGAGCTGCGAGGGCCGCTGCCCCTCCCGCGCCAGCCGCGCCAGCTCCGCCCGCACCAACGGGGCGGTGTTCCGCTGGAACGAGCCGATGCCACGGGCCAGTTCATGGACTGCCGGCGCCGCGGGGGCCGAGCGAGCCTCCGCGAAACAGGCCCGGTGGTTGCGCCAGGGCGTCCAGGGCCGGCACCGGCACCCGGCGGACGGGGCGGGACCGGCGGTCCGGATCTCGCCGCGCCGGCTCGTCAGCTCGGCGGAGCCGCCCCGCGCGGTGTGGGTGTTCTGCCAGTCCTGCAGTGACTCGTACGCCGCGTGGTCCATGAACGAACCGTCCAACTCCACGACGGCGTGGGCGCCATGGGGTACGAGGTGCAGGGCTCTGCTGAGCCGGGGCACCGCCAGGAACGTCAGCTGGCCTCGTACGTGTACGTGATGGACTCCTTCCTTCTCGTCGTGCGTGATCCGGGTGCGGGTGAGGCGGCGCAGGGCGAGGGCGACCGCCATGGCGACTCCGAGGGCCACGCCCTGCAGGACGCCGAGGACCACCACGCCGAGTGTGGTGGCGGCGTACACCAGCACTTCTCGGTGGCGGGTCACCGTGCGGATGTGGTGAAGGGACACCATCTGGATGCCGACGGCCATCACCAGGGCGGCGAGCGAGGCGAGGGGGATCCGCTCCAGGAGCGGGACCATCAGCAGCGCGGCGACTACTACGAAAACGCCGTGCAGCCTCGTGGAGTTCCGGCTCACGGCACCTGAATTCACATTCGCCGTGCTCCGCACCGCCACCCCCGCCACCGGCAGCCCGCCGAGCGCCCCGGAGACGATGTTGGCGGCGCCCTGGCCGAGCAGCTCGCGGTCGAGGTCCGAACGCCCGACGCGGGCCCGGGGGCCGGGCCGGGCGGCGACCAGCCTGTCCACGGCGATCGCGCCCAGCAGCGACTGCACGCTGCACACCAGGGTGGTGGTGAGCACGGCCGCGGCGACACCGAGCGCCGGGCCCTCGGGCAGTCCGGCCAGCGAGTGGCTGCTCCAGGAGGGGAGGTCGACCCGGGGGAGGGTCAGTCCGGTCAGCGCGGCGGTCGCGGTGGCCCCGGCGACGGCGACCAGGGCGGCCGGGACCCCGCGCAGCAGGCGGCCGGTGCGGCCGGGGATGCGCGGCCAGGCCAGCAGCAGGGTCAGGGTCAGCGCGCTCATCGACACCGCGGCCGGATGCAGGTGTGCCAACTGGGCGGGAAGAGCCCGCAGGTTGGCGAGCACGGAGCTGTCCGGGTTGCCGCCGAGGACGATGTGCAGCTGGGCGACGGCGATGGTCACACCGATGCCGGCGAGCATGCCGTGCACCACGGCGGGGCTCACGGCGAGCGCGCCGCGGGCCACGCGCAGGCAGCCGAGGCCCAGTTGGGCGAGCCCGGCGAGGACGGTGATGCCGCACGTGGCCTGCCAGCCGTAGTGGTGGATCAAGTCGGCGGTGACCACGGTGAGTCCGGCGGCGGGACCGCTGACCTGCAGCGGGCAGCCGCCGAGCCGGCCGGCGACGAGTCCGCCGACGGCGGCGGCGACCAGGCCGGCCTGGAGCGGGGCACCGGTGGCCAGGGCGATGCCGAGGGACAGGGGAAGGGCGATGAGGAAGACCGCGACGGACGCGGACAGGTCGGCGCCCTCGACGCGGAAGCGGCGGCGCGGGCCCGGCGGGGGGCTGTGCGGCGGGTGGGGGTGCTGGGTGCGGGGGGATGCGCAGGCTGACATGGTCCCGTCTCCTCCGGGCGGCGCGGTCGCGGACTGGGGGGCTCCCCTGGGGCGGGGACTCGGTCGCGGCCGTGGGGTCACGGCGTTGCAGCGGCGGGATGAAATCAACGCTTGGTAAATGAACCGTAATGCAGCGTAAAGGTCATACATAACTTTTCGGTGCAAATGGCGCATCAAGTCACCCAGGTGAATGAAGCGAGCATTTCATCGGCTTGTCGTACTAATTCCTTCTCGGCCCCGTGCGACCTTGGCGGCGCTGTCGGCACAACCCGACAGACCGCCAGAAAACGCCCTCGTCAGCGTTTGCCTGAGAGAAGGAAGAAGGTGGGCGGAACATGGCCGCCACCCGCAGGATCGCCGTCGGTGCCATGGTCGCCGCGGCCTGTGCCTCGTCGCTCGCCGGTTGTGCGAGCGGCTCCAACACCTCGAAGGAAGCAGCGCCCGGCCCGCAGAAAGGGGCGCCGGCGCCCGGGAGTGTGGTCCGTCTGATCGGCGACGGATCCACCGCGTACACCGGTGGACAGCCCCACCTGCCCGTGCCCGAGCGGCTCAAGCCCGGTGAGAAGCCCCCGCAGTTCGTGGTGTTCTCGTGGGACGGTGCCGGTGAGGACAGCCAGAAGCTGTTCTCCCACTTCCGCAAGGTCGCCAAGGAGAACCACGCGACGATGACCTACTTCCTCAGCGGCGTGTACATGCTGCCCAAGGAGAAGCGGGACCTCTACAGACCCCCGCAGCACTCGCCCGGCAGTTCGGAGATCGGCTTCAACGACGAGCAGGGCATCGCCGACACCCTCAAGCAGGTGCGGCTGGCCTGGCTGGAGGGCAACGAGATCGGCACCCACTTCAACGGCCACTTCTGCGGCCCCGACGGCGGGGTCGGCGAGTGGTCGGTGAAGGAGTGGAAGAGCGAGATCGCCCAGGCCAAGCAGTTCGTGAAGACCTGGAGGACCAACACCGGCCTGAAGAAGGCGGCCCCGCTGCCCTTCGACTACGACAAGGAGCTGATCGGCGCCCGTACGCCGTGCCTGGAAGGGCAGAAGAACTTCGTGAAGGCGGCCCGTGAGCTGGGCTTCCGCTACGACTCCAGCGGGGTCGACAACCAGCTCTGGCCCAAGAAGCGACAGGGCCTGTGGGACGTGTCGATGCAGCTGGTCCCCTTCCCCGGACACAACTACGAGCAGCTGACCATGGACTACAACTTCATGGCCAGCCAGTCCGGCGCGCAGACCCAGGGTGACCCCGACAAGTACGACTACTGGGGCGACCAGATGCGCGACGGACTGATCAAGGGCTTCTACCGCGCCTACGACGGCAACCGCGCGCCGCTGATCGTCGGCAACCACTTCGAGTCCTGGAACGGCGGCACCTACATGCGTGCCATCGACGAGGTGGTGAAGGAGGTGTGCAACAAGCCCGAGGTGCGCTGCGTCTCCTTCCACCAGCTCGTCGACTGGCTGGACGCCCAGGATCCGCAGACGCTGGCGAAGCTGCGGACCCTCAAGGTGGGCCAGGCGCCCAGGCAGGGCTGGGCGTCCTTCCTCTCCGGCCGCCCGGCGCCGGCGCCGAAGGGTGTCCCCGGCGCACCGGCGGTCAAGCAGTAGGCATCAGGCGGGGGTCGTCACTCCCTCACCGAGCACGAACCCGGGGTCGACCTGCGCCGCCAGGTCGGCCCCGGTGCGCTCGTTGCCCCACGCCTCGGCGTTCTTCAGGTGGAAGTGCACCATCTGGCGGGTGTAACGCTCCCAGTCACGCGACTCGTACGTGGCGTCGGCGGCGGCCCGAAGGGTCGTCAGGGCGCGGGCGTTGGCCTCTTCCAGGAGGTCGAACCGGGGCGGGCGGCCCTTCTCCATGGCGCGCACCCAGTCCGAGTGCCCGACCGTCACGAGCAGGTCGTCCCCGACCTCCGCGCGGAGGAAGTCGATGTCGTCCTGCGCCTGGACCTTGTTGCCGACGACCTTCAGGGCGACGCCGAAGTCGCGGGCGTACTCCTTGTACTGGCGATAGACGGAGACCCCCTTCCGGGTCGGCTCGGCGACGAGGAACGTCATGTCGAAGCGGGTGAACAGGCCGGAGGCGAAGGAGTCCGAACCCGCCGTCATGTCGACCACGACGTAGTCGTCGGGGCCGTCGACGAGGTGGTTCAGGAAAAGCTCCACCGCTCCCGTCTTGGAGTGGTAGCAGGCGACCCCCAGGTCGGCGTCCGTGAAGGGGCCGGTGACCATCAAACGGACGGCCCCGCCGTCGAGTTCCACCGGGCGTGCGCAGGCGTCGTACACCGCGTTCGGCTCCCGCACCCGGACCAGCCGCGAGCCCTCGCCGGGTGGCGTCGTCTTGATCATCGTCGCGGCGGAGGTGACGCGCGGGTTGGAGCCGCGCAGGTGGTCCTTGATCAGTGACAGCCGATCGCCCATGGCGGGCAGCGCGGCCGCCTCCGCGTCCTCCAGGCCGAGCGCGGGGCCGAGGTGCTGGTTGATGTCCGCGTCGATGGCGACCACTGCGGCGCCGGCGGCCACGAGGTGGCGGACGAAGAGGGAGGCGAGCGTGGTCTTGCCGCTGCCGCCCTTCCCGACGAAAGCAATTTTCATGTTCACCAACAGTAGTCAGGTGATAGCTGTATGTGTCAGCCGGAGTGAAGAAGACCACTCCTTCGTGGGGTCGGGCGATGAGGTGCGTAGTGTCGTACTCATGAGTACGACAGGCGCGACCGCCGACCCGCTCGCGGCCCTGGGCTCGCTGCCCGGTGTGGCCGAGTCCGTGGAGTCCGTGCGCAAGTCCGTGGACCGGGTCTACGGGCACCGGATCATGCGGCGCCGCAGCACCGCGATCACCTCCGAGGCCGCGCTGCGGGCCGCCCGCGGCTCGGCGGCGCTGTCCGGCGCCGACTGGGCGCTGGAGGAGGTACGGCGGCGCACCGACTTCGGCGCCGACGACGAGGCGCGCGTCGTGGGCGCGGCGCTGCGGCTGACGGCCGAGGCGGGCCAGCTGCTGTCCATCTGGCGGCAGTCGCCCCTCAGGGTGCTGGCGCGACTGCACCTGGTGGCCGCCGCGAGCAAGGGCGACGAGGTCGGCCGGCCGCGTCAGGCGGGTGAGGAGGTCGACGAGCCGCTGATCGAGCTGCCGCTGCCGGACGCCCAGGAGGTGACCGGCCGGCTGGAGGGCCTGGCGGACCTGGTCATCGCCGGGACCTCCGCGCCCGCGCTGGTGACGGCCGCCGTGGTGCACGGCGAACTGCTCGCCCTGCGGCCCTTCACCTCGCACAACGGCCTGGTCGCGCGTGCGGCCGAGCGGATCGTCCTGATCGGCAGCGGTCTCGACCCGAAGGCGATCTGCCCGGCCGAGGTGGGCCACGCCGAGCTGGGCCGCGCCGCCTACCTCGCCGCGCTGGACGGGTACGTCTCCGGCACTCCCGAGGGCATGGCGGCCTGGATCGCCCACTGCGGCCGGGCGGTCGAGCTGGGTGTGCGCGAGTCGACGGCGGTGTGCGAGGCGCTGCAGCGCGGGGCGGCCTGACGAAAGGGCCCGGAAAAGGGCCCGGAAAAGGGTTGCGGCGGTACGAATTCTCGTACCGCCGCTGGCATGCGCACCTGGTTACCAAGCGTCCTCGATATGTTGCCCATCAGGTCGGGTGCTTTGCCCGTCACCTGGTGCGGCTGGCCCGTAATCGACGGGTCGACGTCGCGTGGGTGCCCGGTGTTCATGCGGGGTCCGTGGGCCAAGTGCGTAGTAGTAGGGGATCCTCTCGGATGTCCTTTGGTCTCGCGGGCCTGAGACCTTTGTACTGCAAGCCCGGAGCAAGCGGAACCCCTGCCTGCACTTCTTTACTTTCAGGTTCAAACAGGGGTGAATCGGTCAGGATGCGATGCTCCGGCGCCGGCTGGCGTACCAGACGAGGCCCGCTGTCGCGGCCGCGGCTCCTATGGCCGCCGCCGCGACGAGGACCGGGCGGGGCGGTACGGAGAGGCCGGGCAGCCGCTGCTTGAGCCGGACCGGCCGGCGGAACTCCAGAACCGGCCATCCGCGGCCGGTGGCCTCGCGGCGCAGCGCGCGGTCCGGGTTGACGGCGTGCGGGTGCCCGACCGCCCGGAGCATCGGCAGGTCGGTCACCGAGTCGCTGTAGGCGAAGCAGCGCTCGAGGTCGTAGCCCTCGGACGCGGCCAGCTCACGGATCGCCTCGGCCTTGGTCGGACCGTAGGCGTAGTAGTCCACCTCCCCGGTGAAGCACCCGTCGTCGCCGACGACCATGCGCGTGGCCACCACCCGGTCCGCGCCGAGCAGCTCGCCGATCGGCTCGACCACCTCGGCGCCCGAGGTGGACACGATCACGACGTCGCGGCCGGCCGTGTGGTGCTGCTCGATGAGGGAGGCGGCCTCGTCGTAGATGATCGGGTCGATCAGGTCGTGCAGGGTCTCGGCGACGATCTCCTTCACCTGCTGGACGTTCCAGCCGCGGCACAGCGCGGACAGGTACTCGCGCATGCGCTCCATCTGGTCGTGGTCGAGACCGCCGACGAGGAAGACGAACTGGGCATATGCGGTACGCAGTGCGGCCCTGCGGTTGATCAGTCCGCCCTGGTAGAACGACTTGCTGAAGGTGAGCGTGCTCGACTTCGCAATGACCGTCTTGTCCAGGTCAAAGAAGGCTGCTGCGCGGGGCAAGGAGTGGTTTTCCACGCCCCTGAGCATAGGCGCCCACCATTCGGCGTAAGGTGGGGCGCGTGGGTTTGCCTGAGAGGGCTCTCGGGTACACCATGGAAGTCACGGATCGTTCGCGACCGTGCTAACCCGGTCCGACTCCTCCCCCCCCGAGTCGGCCGTGGGGACGACCCCCGCTCTCCCCCCCGGCGGGGGTCGTCGCATGTCCGGGCGGGTTTTCTCCCTTTTTCAACCAGCCGCGAGGGCGGCAGTGAGCGGCTCGGCCGCCGCTTCGCCATGCCCATCTCTGGTTACTGACGGTAATCGTAGGTGTGCTCTGAGGAAGTCGTGCGGGAGTCGGTACAGCGGTCACCGGTATGGGTGACGGCGATATTCACAACCACTGAGTTGTCCACGGTTTTCGACCAAGATCCACACGATTTCCCGGTTCGCTGCACCGTGATTCCAGCGCGCTCCGACCGCGGCGAGTTCATGGCCGGTTCCGATTGCCGGGGCGCGTATGGCCGGTTCCTATCGGCCGCTCATATGGAGGCCGCTTGCCGGTTCTTCACACCTTTGGGAATCGCGTGGCCGCAGGGGGCCGCGCGGAAGACGCAGTGAAGGGGGACCCCACGTGGCCGGAACCGTCACCCATGACCCGCCGCCCGCCGCAGGAGGCCGGCCGGGACGGCCGCTCATCGTCACCGAGGACGCCGAGCTCCTCGACGATCTCCTGCGTCTGTGCGCGGCCGCGGGCGCCACGCCGGAGGTGCACCACGGAGTGCCGGACCAGGGCGGTGGCTGGGAAGCGGCCCCGCTCGTCCTGGTCGGCGACGACGCCGCCCGCCGGGTGCGCGGGGCCGCGCGCCGGCAAGGGGTGGTGCTGGTCGGCCGCGACCAGGACGACTCCGGAGTCTGGAAAAGGGCCGTCCAGATCGGCGCCGACCACGTCCTGATGCTGCCGGACGGCGAGCAGTGGCTGGTCGACCGGATCGCGGACGTCGCCGAGGGGGTCGGCCGACCGGCCCTCACCGTCGGGGTCATCGGGGGCCGGGGCGGGGCCGGTGCGTCCACGCTGGCCTGCGCGCTGGCCGTCACCTCCGCGCGCGAGGGACTGCGCACCCTCCTCGTGGACGCCGATCCGCTGGGCGGCGGACTCGACGTACTCCTCGGCGGCGAGAGCGCCGAGGGACTGCGCTGGCCCGCCTTCGCCGCCTCGCGCGGCCGGGTCGGCGGGGGCGCACTGGAGGAGTCGCTGCCCCAGCTGCACTCGTTGCGGGTGCTGAGCTGGGACCGCGGCGACTGCGTCGCGATCCCGTCCCAGGCCGTGCGCGCGGTGCTCGCCGCCGCCCGGCGGCGCGGCGGCACCGTCGTGGTCGACCTGCCGCGCCGCCTGGACGACGGGGTCGCCGAAGCCCTCGCCCAGCTCGACCTGGCCCTGCTCGTCGTCCCGGCCGAACTGCGCGCGGTCGCGGCCGCCGGCCGGGTCGCCTCGGCGGTGGGCATGGTGGTGCGGGACCTGCGGGTGGCGGTCCGGGGACCGTATGCGCCCGGCCTGGACGACCGCGAGGTGGCCCGGCTGCTCGGCCTGCCCCTGGCCGGCGAGGTGCCCGTCGAACCGGCGCTGCAGCACCCCCGCGGCACCGCGAAACCTCCGGGGGCGGCCGGACGCGGCCCTCTGGCCCGCTTCTGCACCACGTTCTGGGAGCAGGCACTGGTCGAGGCGGGAGGCGCGCGATGACGCTGCCCGGACTTGATCTGGCCGACGGCGCGGCCCTGCTCGACGGAGTCCGCCGACGCCTGGCCGAGAGCGGCGCCGAACCCACGCCCGCGCGCGTGGCCCAGGCACTGCGCGAACAGGGCCGGGTACTCGGCGACGCCGAAGTGCTCGGCGCGGCCGAACAACTGCGCTCCGAACTCGTCGGCACCGGCCCCCTGGAACCGCTGCTCGCCGACCCGGGCGTCACCGACGTCCTGGTGTCCGCACCGGACCGCGTGTGGGTGGACCGTGGCGGCGGCCTGGAGCTGACCCCGGTGACCTTCCCGGACGCGACGGCCGTACGACGTCTCGCGCAGCGGTTGGCCGCCGTGGCCGGACGCCGGCTGGACGACGCGCGGCCCTGGGCGGACGCCCGGCTGCCCGACGGGACCCGGCTGCACGCGGTGCTGCCCCCGGTGGCCGTCGGCTGCACCTGTCTGTCCCTGCGGGTGGTACGGCCGCGGGCGTTCACCCTGGGGGAACTGGTCGAGGCGGGCACCGTGCCGCCCGGCGGCGACCGGATCCTGCGGGCACTGGTGGCCGCCCGGCTGTCCTTCCTCGTCAGCGGTGGCACCGGCAGTGGCAAGACGACCCTGCTGAGCGCCCTGCTCGGCCTAGTCGGACCCGGCGAACGGATCGTGCTCGCCGAGGACTCGGCGGAGCTGAGACCGGAACACCCGCACGTCGTGCGGCTGGAGACCCGTCCGGCGAACCAGGAGAGCGCCGGTCTGGTCACCCTGGAGGACCTCGTCCGGCAGTCGCTGCGGATGCGGCCCGACCGGCTGGTCGTCGGCGAGGTGCGCGGCCCCGAGGTGGTGCATCTGCTGGCCGCGCTCAACACGGGCCACGAAGGCGGGTGCGGCACCGTGCACGCGAACGCGGCCGCGGACGTTCCGGCCCGTCTGGAAGCGCTCGGCACGGCGGCCGGGCTCGATCGGGCGGCGCTGCACAGCCAGTTGGCGGCCGCACTGTCGGTGGTGCTCCACCTCGTACGGGACCGGTCCGGGCGGCGCCGGATCGCCGAGGTGCACGTGCTGGAACGGGACGCCTCCGGCCTGGTGCGGACGGTACCCGCACTGCGGTGGGGTCCGCGGGCCTTCGGCCGGGAGCGCGGCTGGGAACGGCTGCGGGAGCTGTTGCGCGCCGAGTTCACGAGCGAGATCCGAGTTCACGAGCGAGAGGAGCGAGGGAGTGAGGGAAGTGAGCGCTGAGATGTCCGTGGGCGCGGCGCTGGCCTGCGCCGGGGCCGCGCTCTGGCTGCTGGGCGGGCGGCACTACGGGGCGCGGCGGGCGCGGCTGCTGCTGGCGGGCGGCGGAGCGGTGACGACCGGGCCGCCCTCCTGGGAGCGGACCGTCGCCGAACTTCGGCGGTTACGAGGCAGGTTGGGTGCCGAGTGGTGGTCGCTCGCGGCGGGGCTGCTGCTCGCGCTGCTGGGGGCCTCGCTGATTCCGGTCGTGGCGGGGGCGGCCGGGGTGCCGGTGCTGCGCCGGGTGCGCCTGACCCGGCAGGACGGGCGGGCCCGGGAGCGGCGCGCGGACGCGGTGATCGGGCTCTGCGGGGCGCTTGCCGGCGAGGTGCGGGCGGGACGGCAGCCCGGCGAGGCGCTGCTGCGGGCCGCGCGGGACTCCGGCGGCCTGGGGGATGCCCAGGCGGCCGTGGTGGCGGCGGCGCGGTTCGGCGGTGACGTGCCGGGCGCGCTGGCCGTCGCGGCCCGGCAGCCGGGCGCCGAGGGGCTGCTGGGCCTCGCCGCCTGCTGGCGGGTGGCCGTGGACCAGGGCGCCGGGCTCGCCGCCGGCCTCGACCGGCTGGACGGGGCCCTGCGTGCGGAGCGGGACCAACGGGCGGATCTGCGGGCCCAGTTGTCGGGCGCCCGGATGACGGCCCTGCTGCTTGCCGCACTGCCCGTCCTTGGGTTGCTGCTCGGCTCCGCCATGGGCGCCGACCCGCTGCAGGTGCTGCTGCACAGCGGGGCCGGGCTGGGCTGCCTGGTGGCCGGAGCGGTTTTCGAGGGCGCCGGGACATGGTGGGCGGCGCGGATCGTGCGGGGAGCCGAGGCGGTATGAGCGGGGAAGTCATCCACAGGCTGGGGATGGTCGTGGCCGCAGTGTCGGCCCTCGGATGGGCGGTCCGGTGGCTGGAGACGGCCCGGCGCCGACACCGGGCACGGCGCCGGTTGGCCGAACTGCTGGCCCGTGAGAAGGCCGGGGCCGGGCCGCACTTCGAGGTGCGGGGCGCGGTACGGCGCTGGCTGCCCGTGGCCGGAGCGGTGTGCGGTGCGTGGGTGCTGGTCGGTGGGGTCACCGGCGCGGTCCTCGGGCTCGGTGTCGCCGCCGGCCTGTGGCGATGGCGGCGCCGGCAGGCCCAGGCGGACCCGGCGGAGGAGGTCGACAGGGCCGCTGCCGCCCGCCAACTGCCTCTCGCGGGCGATCTGCTGGCCGCCTGCATCGCGGCCGGTGCCGGACCGGTGATCGCCGCGCAGGCGGTGGGCGAGGCGCTCGGCGGTCCCGTCGGGGACGCGCTGGCTCGGGGTGCGGCGGAGGTGCGGCTCGGCGGCGAACCGGCAGACGCCTGGCGCCGGTTGGCGCAGCTGCCCGGCGCCGGGGCCCTGGCCCGACTGCTGGAGCGGGCCGACGAGTCGGGGTTGCCCGCGGCCGGGCCCGTCGCCCGGCTCGCCTCGGACGCGCGCGCCGAGTGGGCGCGTGACGCCACGACCCGGGCGCGCCGGGCGGCCGTACTGGTCTCCGCGCCGGTGGGGTTGTGCTTCCTGCCCGCGTTCATCGCGCTCGGCGTGCTGCCTGTGGTGATCGGGCTGGCTGGCGGCGTGTTGGGGGGAGGTGGGGGCTGACGGGGCGAAGAGCACAGGACGATGCGGACAACAGAGGCGATTCGAGAGGAATTCGATATGCGTGAGAAGCCGAGGAAGAGGTGGGCGCGGAAGATGTGGGCGCGCCTGCGGGAGCGGTGCCGCGGGGATGCGGGAATGGTGACCTCCGAGTACGCGATGGGGATCATCGCGGCGGTCGGGTTCGCGTTGCTGCTCTACGAGGTCGTCACCAGCGGCCAGGTCAAGGCGGAGCTGCAGGCCATCGTGAAGCGGGCCCTCAGTGCGCGGATGTGAGCGGAGGAGGGACCGGGGCTTCGTGACCGTGGAGTCGGCCATGACGCTCTCCGTGCTGGTGGCGTTCACCATGGCGCTGGTCTGGGGGCTGCTCGTGGTGGCCGCACAGATCCAGTGCGTGGACGCCGCCCGCGCGGGCGCCCGGGCCGCCGCCCGGCAGGATCCGGCCGACGCGGTGGTGAAGGTGACCCGGGAGGCGGCGCCGCGCGGAGCGCGGGTGACGGTCGGACGGGAGGGCGACCAGGTCCGGGTGACGGTGATGGCCAGGCCGCCGGTGCTGAGCGGACTGCCCTTCGAGGTGCGGGAGGAGGCCGTCGCGGCGGCGGAGGACGCCGTCGGGCCGGGCTCCGCGGGCTCGGGGAAGGGGCAGGACCCCGTGGGGTCCGGTGCCGCCAGGGGCTCGGGGACGGAAGGCGCCGGCGGGACCACCTCCGGCACCGGCTCTGCGGGCTCGGGAACGGGGGAGGCGGGGCCGTGAAGCGACGCCGACGGGGGCTCCGGTCCTCCGATCGCGGGTCCGCCACCGTCTGGAGCCTCGGGGCGATCACCGTGCTGTGTGTCGTCTTCGGCGCCGTGCTCGCCCTCGGCCAGGCCGTCGTCGTCCGGCACCGGGCGGCCGGCGGCGCCGATCTGGCGGCGCTCGCGGCGGCGGACCACTGGGCCGAGGGCCGTGTGGGCGCCTGCGCCCGGGCCGAGCGGGTGGCGGCGGCGCAGAGGACCCGGTTGACGCGGTGCGCGATCGTGGGCGAGACCTCGGACGTGACGGCGGCGTCGGGACGGGGACCGTTCGCGGCGGAGGTCAGGGCCAGAGCGGGGCCCGCGGGGCAGACGCCGATCGGACCGGCGCCGACCGGACCCGTGGCAGCCGGGCCCGTGCCCGCCGACGACCGGAACGGTGCCGACCCGGCTGACGTCGACCGCCCGCCCGGGCCGGCACCCGCCCCGTAAGCCGAACGGCTCAGTCCTCCGCCGGTTTCTCCGTCGGTTTCTCCTCCGGTGCCCCCCGCAGCAGCACCGTGAGCAGCCGTACCGCCCCCCGCTTGTGCAGTGGATCGTTGCCGTTGCCGCACTTGGGGGACTGGATGCAGGACGGGCAGCCGGACTCGCACTCGCAGGAGGCGATGGCCTCCCGGGTGGCGGCGAGCCAGGCGCGGGCGGTGTGGAAGGCGCGCTCGGCGAAGCCCGCTCCGCCGGGGTGGCCGTCGTACACGAACACCGTCGGCAGGAGCGTGTCGGGGTGGAGCGGCACCGACACACCGCCGATGTCCCAGCGGTCGCAGGTGGCGAAGAGGGGCAGCAGACCGATCGAGGCGTGCTCGGCGGCGTGCAGGGAGCCACCGAGGATCTCCGGGCTGATCCGGGCCTCGTCCAGCTGGTCCTCGGTGACCGTCCACCACACCGCGCGCGTGCGCAGCGTACGAGGAGGGAGGTCGAGTTTCGTCTCGCCCAGCACTTCGCCCGTGATGAGTCGTCTGCGGAGGAAGGAGACCACCTGGTTGGTGACTTCGACGGAGCCGTAGCACAGGCGGCCGGCGCCCCAGGGCACCTCGACGTCCGTCTCCAGGACGGAGATGGAGGTGGTGTCGCGGGCGACCGTCGAGTACGGCGGATCGGCCTGCTCGACCAGGGCGACCGAGTCCTCCAGGTCGAGGGAGCGCACCAGGTAGGTGCGGCCCTGGTGCAGGTGAACCGCGCCCTCGTGGACCGTGGAGTGCGCGGCGCCCGCGTCGACCGTGCCGAGCAGCCGGCCCGTGCCCGCCTCGACGACCTCCACCGGGCGTCCGCCGGCACCGCGGATGTCGGTCAGGTCGGCCGCCCGCTCCCGGCGCGTCCAGTGCCAGGCCTTCGTCCGGCGGCGCAGCAGCTTCGCGGCCTCCAGCTGCGGCACCAGCTCCGTGCAGGCGGGGCCGAAGAGGTCCAGGTCGTCCTCGGTCAGCGGTATCTCGGCGGCGGCGGCGCACAGGTGCGGGGCGAGGACGTAGGGGTTGTCGGGGTCCAGGACGGTGGATTCGACCGGTTGGTCGAACAGTGCCTCGGGGTGGTGGACCAGGAAGGTGTCCAGCGGGTCGTCGCGGGCCACCAGCACCGCCAGGGCGCCCTGTCCGGAGCGGCCCGCGCGGCCCGCCTGCTGCCACAGGGAGGCGCGTGTGCCCGGGTACCCGGCGATCAGCACCGCGTCGAGGCCGGAGACGTCCACGCCCAGCTCCAGGGCCGTCGTGGCGGCGAGGCCGAGGAGTTCGCCGGAGTGCAGGGCGCGTTCCAGGGCGCGGCGCTCCTCGGGGAGATAACCGCCGCGGTAGGCCGCGACACGCCGGACCAGGGAGCGGTCGACCTCGGCCAGCCGTTCCTGGGTGATCACCGAGATCAGCTCGGCGCCGCGCCGGGACCGTACGAAGGCGACCGAGCGCACGCCCTGCACCGTGAGGTCGGTCAGCAGGTCGGCGGTCTCGGCGGTGGCGGTACGCCGAACGGGCGCGCCCTTCTCGCCGTGCAGCTCGGTGAGCGGGGGCTCCCAGAGGGCGAAGACGAGTTCACCGCGCGGGGAGGCGTCGTCGGCGACCTCGACCACCGGCAGGCCGGTCAGCCGGCGGGCGGCGGCGGCGGGCTCGGCGGCGGTCGCGGAGGCCAGCAGGAAGACGGGCGAGGCGCCGTAGCGGACGCACAGGCGGCGCAGCCGGCGCAGCACCTGGGCGACGTGCGAGCCGAACACGCCCCGGTAGGTGTGGCACTCGTCGATGACGACGTACTTGAGCGCCTTCAGGAAGGAGGACCAGCGAGGGTGGGAGGGCAGTATGCCGCGGTGCAGCATGTCCGGGTTGGTCAGGACGTAGTTCGCGTACTGACGGATCCACTCGCGTTCCTCGAACGGCGTGTCGCCGTCGTACACGGCCGGGCGAACGGCCGCGCCCAGGGGTTGTGAAAGTTCCTTCACGGACCGGCGCTGGTCCGCCGCCAGCGCCTTGGTGGGCGCGAGGTAGAGGGCGGTGGCGCCACGGCCGTTCGGCGCCTCGGAGCCACCCAGGAGGGTCGACAGGACCGGCACCAGGTAGGCGAGGGACTTGCCGGAGGCGGTACCGGTCGCGACGACCACCGAGTCGCCGTCCAGGGCGTGCTCGGCGGCCAGCGCCTGGTGGGCCCAGGGGTGCTCGATGCCGCACGCCTGCACGGCCGCGATCACTTCCGGGCGAATCCGATCAGGCCAAACGGCATGCCGACCGGCGCGCGGGGGCAAGTGCTCCGTATGAGTGATGCGCGCGGAGCGGCTCGGCCCGGAGGCGAGCCGGTCCAGGACCATGCCCGGAGACGGGCGGGACGCCGGGTCCGCCAGGGGTCGATCGGATCGGTGATTCTTGGCCATCGGCACCGAGTGTGTCACTGGCGTGACGGACAATGGGGCCAAGGCGTCGTGCACGCCTGCCAGTAAGTGATTGAATGCCATCGCGGCTGGCGATGCGTCCCGGGGGCCGCAAGCCGAGGTGTCCCGAGGGGCGACCGCTCGATAGCAAGGTGCTGGAGGATCCGTGGACCTGTCCCTGTCGACCCGTACCGTCGGCGATCGTACGGTCGTCGAGGTCGGTGGCGAAATCGATGTATACACCGCGCCCAAGCTGCGCGAGCAGCTGGTCGAGCTGGTGAACGACGGGAATTTCCACCTCGTCGTCGACATGGAGGGCGTGGACTTCCTCGACTCCACCGGGCTCGGCGTGCTGGTCGGCGGCCTGAAGCGGGTACGTGCCCATGAGGGCTCGCTGCGCCTGGTCTGCAACCAGGAGCGCATTCTGAAGATCTTCCGTATCACCGGCCTCACCAAGGTGTTCCCGATCCACACCTCGGTCGAGGAAGCGGTGGCGGCCACCGACTGACCGCGGGCCGGTCACCGGGTCCGGACCGCCCGTCGGTCCGGACGCCGGTAGGCCCCGGCCCCGGGGCGTTCGTCCGGGGCCAGTAGTTCATCAGGGGGTGCGGGCTGTCGGCGGCCCCGCCTCCGGAATCGCACGCCCGTAGTCGCGAGGGGGATGCATGGCCACCGTCGAACTCCGCTTCAGCGCGCTGCCCGAGCACGTCCGGACCGCCCGTCTGGTGGCGGCAGCGGTGGCGCGCAGGGCCGGAGTGGACGAGGCCGTGCTGGACGAGGTCCGGCTCGCCGTGGGCGAGGCCTGTTCCCGCGCCGTCGGCCTGCACCGGAGCCATGAGATCACGGCACCGGTGAAGGTGGCGCTGATCGAGGAGGAGAAACAGTTCTCCATCGAGGTCGGCGACGAGGCCCCGCACGCCGTTCCCGCCGAGCGGGTGGCCGGCGGTGCCGCCGCGGACGCGGACGTGGAGGCCGAGGAGGACGAGATGGGCCTCGCGGTCATCAGCGGCCTCGTGGACGACGTGGAGGTCACCACGGGCCGGAACGGCGGGCTGATCCGCATGAGCTGGCCCACCACCGCTCCACCGGCCGCCGCACTCGCCTGAACTCCCGCGCACAGCGCACCGAAGGGCCCTGCTGAGCAGGGCCCTTCGTGCTGTTTCCGGCGCTCCGCCAATTCGTGAAAGAATTCACGATCAATAGCCCGATAATTTGATCAAGCATCAATGTGGCCGTCAATGCCTTTAGGGCATTACTCCTTTCGGGTTGGACGGCATGACCTCGATCATTTGCTGAAGAGCACAAGAAGGCCAATTCCGTTTACCGTCCCCTGTTTAGATCACTCGGGGGTACCTACAATCCGTCCACATCTTGAGCTCAGCCCAAGCGTCAAGGAGGACGAATGGCGGGGCTTTCTACCCCTCATCAGCTGGACCACCCCACAACCCTCGCGGCCGCGGTCCTGACCGACGACAACCGGATCATCGTGGCGGTGATCGCGGTCGTAGCCCTGGCCGCGCTCGTGGTCGCGGGCGTCCTGGTGCGCCAGGTGCTGGCCGCCGGCGAGGGCACCGACAACATGAAGCAGATCGCCGAGGCGGTCCAGGAAGGTGCCAAGGCGTATCTCGCCCGGCAGTTGCGCACGCTCGGCGTATTCGCCGTCGTCGTCTTCTTCCTGCTCATGCTGCTTCCCGCGGACGACTGGAATCAGCGTGCCGGGCGGTCGGTGTTCTTCCTGATCGGTGCTGTGTTCTCGGCTGCCACCGGCTATATCGGCATGTGGCTGGCCGTGCGCAGCAATGTGCGGGTCGCCGCGGCGGCCCGGGAAGCGAGCCCGGCACCCGGCGAACCGGAAAAGGATCTCACCACCGTCTCGCACACCGCGATGAAGATCGCATTTCGCACGGGCGGCGTGGTCGGCATGTTCACGGTGGGGCTCGGCCTGCTGGGCGCCTCCTGCGTGGTGCTGGTCTACGCCGCCGACGCGCCGAAGGTGCTCGAGGGCTTCGGCCTCGGCGCCGCCCTGATCGCCATGTTCATGCGTGTGGGCGGCGGCATCTTCACCAAGGCCGCCGACGTCGGCGCCGACCTGGTCGGCAAGGTCGAGCAGGGCATTCCGGAGGACGACCCGCGCAATGCCGCGACCATCGCCGACAATGTGGGCGACAACGTCGGCGACTGCGCGGGCATGGCGGCCGACCTGTTCGAGTCGTACGCCGTCACCCTGGTGGCCGCGCTGATCCTCGGCAAGGTCGCCTTCGGCGACTCCGGTCTCGCCTTCCCGCTGCTCGTGCCGGCCATCGGTGTGATCACGGCGATGATCGGCATCTTCGCGGTCGCCCCGCGGCGCGCCGACCGCAGCGGCATGACGGCGATCAACCGCGGCTTCTTCATCTCCGCGGTGATCTCCCTCGTGCTGGTCGCGGTCGCGGTCTTCCTCTATCTGCCCGCGAAGTACTCGGACCTCGACGGCGTCACCGACGCGGCGATCCGGGGCAAGGACGGCGACCCGCGGATCCTCGCCCTGGTGGCGGTCGCCATCGGCATCCTGCTCGCCGCCGTGATCCAGCAGCTGACCGGCTACTTCACGGAGACCAACCGCCGCCCGGTCCGGGACATCGGCAAGACCTCCCTCACGGGCCCGGCGACCGTCGTCCTCTCCGGCATCTCGCTGGGCCTGGAGTCGGCCGTCTACACCGCGCTGCTGATCGGGCTCAGCGTGTACGGCGCGTTCCTGCTCGGCGGTACGTCGATCATGCTGGCGCTGTTCGCGGTCGCCCTGGCCGGCACCGGCCTGCTCACCACGGTCGGCGTGATCGTCGCCATGGACACCTTCGGGCCGGTCTCCGACAACGCCCAGGGCATCGCCGAGATGTCCGGCGACGTCGAGGGTTCCGGCGCGCAGGTGCTCACCAACCTGGACGCGGTCGGCAACACCACCAAGGCCATCACCAAGGGCATCGCCATCGCCACCGCCGTCCTCGCGGCGTCGGCGCTCTTCGGGTCGTACCGGGACGCGATCACCACCAACGTCCAGGACGTGGGCGCGAAACTCACCGGGCCGGGCTCGCCGATGAGCCTGTCACTGGACATCTCGCAGCCCAACAACCTGGTCGGCCTCATCGCGGGTGCCGCGGTCGTCTTCCTCTTCTCCGGACTGGCCATCAACGCCGTGTCGCGGTCGGCCGGTGCGGTGGTCTTCGAGGTGCGGCGGCAGTTCCGTGAGAAGCCCGGGATCATGGACTTCACGGAGAAGCCCGAGTACGGCAAGGTCGTCGACATCTGCACCAAGGACGCCCTGCGGGAGCTGGCCACGCCCGGTCTGCTGGCCGTCATGGCGCCCATCTTCATCGGGTTCACCCTGGGCGTCGGCGCGCTCGGCTCCTACCTCGCGGGCGCCATCGGCGCGGGCACGCTGATGGCGGTGTTCCTCGCCAACTCCGGTGGCGCCTGGGACAACGCCAAGAAACTGGTCGAGGACGGTCATCACGGCGGCAAGGGCAGCGAGGCCCACGCGGCCACGGTGATCGGCGACACGGTCGGCGACCCGTTCAAGGACACCGCGGGTCCGGCGATCAACCCGCTGCTGAAGGTCATGAACCTGGTCTCGCTGCTCATCGCGCCCGCGGTGATCAAGTTCTCCTACGGCAGCGACAAGAACCTCGGCGTACGGATCGGGATCGCGATCCTCGCGCTGGTGGTGATCATCGTGTCGGTGTACATCTCCAAGCGGCGCGGCATCGCCGTCGGCGACGACGAGAACGCCGAGCGGGTCACCAACTCGGCGGATCCGGCGGTGGTTTCGTAGGCCGTCCCAAAAGGTCCTGCTCAACGGGCGGGTGGGCGACGCGTGCTGACGCGCCGCCCGCCCGCTTCGTCGTGTGGGCTCACCCACGTCGTGAGCCTTCTCTCCCACGGTGTAAAGAGTCACAAAAGCCGACTTATAACGCGTTCGGCGTAGGGAGGCGGCGGTCAGCCGTGTAGATTCCGGGGGCCGAGAGCCATGGAAGGGACCAATCCGGTGAACAAGAAGCTCGCGGCCGCACTGTCCGGCGGTGCGGTACTGGTAGTGGCGCTGTCGGGATGCAGCAGCAACAAGGACAGCGGACCCGACCCCAAGCTGGTGGCCTGGGCCAAGTCGGTGTGCGATGCGGTCCCCGCGCAGGACGCGAAGATCAGGGCGGCCAACGCGTCGATCGCCAAGATCGCAACGAACAGCAACCTCCCGCCGAAGACCGCCAAGGAAACGTACTCGCAGGCCTTCCAGGACATGGCCGACGGCTACAAGGCGCTCGCCACCGCCATCAACGACGCCGGAGCGCCGCCCACGGTCGCGGACGGCGCCAAGCGACAGCGTGACGCCGCCAAGAACCTGAGCGGCCTCGCCACCTCGTACGCCGACCTGAAGAAGAAGGTCGACGGGCTCGACACCAAGGACCAGGGCAAGTTCGCGTCCGGTCTGCACGAGGTCGCGGACCAGACGAAGGAGATCGGCAAGCAGAGCAGCAGCGGCACCGAGGCGCTGAGGAGGCTCGAGCAGGGCGACGTCCAGGCGGCGATCGCCAAGCAGCCCAGCTGCAAGGTCGCCGCCTCGGCGTCGGCCTCGACGGCGACCGGCTGACGCCGGCGGCCGGCCCGGGCGGGGCGGGCGCCGAGGCGGCCGCCGGCAGCCCTCGCGGGCCACAATGGGGGGCGTGACTGACTCCGGCCTCGCCCCCCTGCCCGCCATCGACCGGCCCGACGTCGCCGCACGCCTGCGCGACGCCCTGCTCGCCGCCTCCTTCACCGCCGACGGGCTGCTCGATCTGCTCGGCGCCCCCGCCTACGCGGCGCTGGCCCGCAGCGAGACGGTGCCCGCGCTCCGGGCCACCCGCGGCGACACGCCGCTGGAGACGCTCGTGCGGCTCTTCCTGCTACAGCAACCGGCGGCCCACGCGCGCGTGGCGGCCGTTCTGCCGGTCGCCGAGGCCCTGGAGAGCGGTTGGTTCAGGGACGCGGGCGGCGGCGAGGTGGCCGCGACCGTGGACGTGCGGCCCTACGGCGGTCCCGGCGGCGAGGACTGGTTCATCGTGTCCGACCTGGGCTGCGCGGTCGGCGGCGCGGGCGGCATCGGGCAGCGCGACGAGGGCGTCGTCCTGGGCGTCGGCGGCGCCTCCACCACCCTCGCCGGCATCACCGTCCGTACGCCCGTCGCCGCCGCGCTCGACCTCGGCACCGGCTCCGGCATCCAGGCGCTGCACGCCTCCCGGCACGCCACGCGCGTGACGGCCACCGACGTCAATCCGCGCGCCCTGCACATCACCGCTCTCACGCTCGCGCTCTCCGGGGCACCGGCCGCCGAGCTGTGCGAGGGGTCGCTCTTCGAGCCGGTCAACGAGGGCGAGACGTTCGACCTGATCGTGTCCAACCCGCCCTTCGTGATCTCGCCCGGCGCCCGGCTGACGTACCGGGACGGCGGCATGGGCGGGGACGATCTGTGCCGCTCGCTCGTTCAGCAGGCGGGGGAACGGCTGAACGAGGGCGGGTTCGCGCAGTTCCTCGCCAACTGGCAGCACGTGGCGGGGGAGGACTGGCAGGACCGGCTCAGGTCGTGGGTGCCGCGCGGGTGCGATGCGTGGATCGTGCAGCGCGAGGTGCAGGACGTCACGCAGTACGCGGAGCTGTGGCTCAGGGACGCCGGCGACCACCGCGCGGACCCCGCGGACTACCAGGCGCGCTACGACGCCTGGCTCGACGAGTTCGAGGCGCGCAAGGTCAAGGCGGTGGGCTTCGGGTGGATCACCCTGCGCAGGACCGGGGACGCCGAGCCCTCGGTCACCGTGGAGGAGTGGCCGCACCCGGTCGAACAGCCGCTCGGTGAGGTGATCCGGGCGCACTTCGACCGCATCGACTACCTCCGGGAGTACGACGACGCGGCGCTGCTCGAAGGCCACTTCAGGCTGGTCGCCGAAGTGGTCCAGGAGCAGGTCGGCCTGCCCGGCGCCGAGGACCCGGAGCACGTGGTGCTGCGCCAGCACCGCGGGATGCGCCGTGCCACGAAGGTGGACACGGTCGGTGCGGGCTTCGCCGGTGTCTGCGACGGCACGCTCAGCGCCGGCCGCATCCTGGACGCCATCGCCCAGCTCGTCGGCGAGGACCCGGTGCTGCTGCGCGACCGCACGCCCGCGCAGATCCGGCTGCTGGTGGAGCAGGGCTTCCTGGAGCCCGTGGGCTGAGCCGGGGCACGGGCGGCCGGGGCGGTGCCGTAGCCGGGCTCCCCTAGCCGCCGTACCCGCGTCCGGAGCGCCGTCGTATGCCGGTGGCACGGGCGGGGACGCGCCGGTGCCGGTAAAACGGCCGGAAAAATATGGGTGCGGTGCCCCAGCCGTGCCGTTCGAGCGCGTGTTCGGTGACCTGTCGACCTTCCGTTCACCCCGATGTCGCCCGTCCGTTTCCCTCGCGTGCCACTCTCCCCGCGCTGGGTACGGGCGGCGGGCACGGAAGGGGCGGGCGGGGTCATGGAGAGCGGGCCGGCGATCTTCGCTGGAGTGGTGTTCGCCCTGTTCGGGGGCGCCCTGCTGATGTGGACCGGCACCCGGGTGCGGCGCCGTGAACCGGTCGCCCACGGTGTGAACCAGGTCGCATCGGCCACCCTCGCCGGCGCGGTCGGCGTCGTCGCGCTGGGCCTCGGCGTGTACTGCCTCACCCGCCTCTGACGTCGGCGGTCGTGGTGCCGCGGCCGTGGCGGGAGCGTGACTGGAGCGTCACGCTCCGGACAGGGGGCGAGGGGTCGCCGAACACTCCGGGCGGCAGGAATGCCGGTAGTCGGGTTACCGTTCGAGTGGCCGTTGTGGGCTTTTCCCGTTTGACACGGGGGCGGGATGTAGCGTCACACTCCGCAGCGTCACACGAGCCAGAAGCACGCCGCGACCCCGGGACCAAGGCCTGGGGAGGCCACAGCGTCGACCGGAGAGAAGAGCGAAGTTGTCCCCGACCAGCGAGACCGCACAGGGCGGCCGCCGACTCGTCATCGTCGAGTCGCCTGCCAAGGCGAAGACGATCAAGGGCTACCTGGGCCCCGGCTACGTAGTCGAAGCGAGCGTGGGGCACATCCGTGACCTTCCCAACGGCGCCGCGGAGGTGCCGGAGAAGTACACCGGTGAGGTCCGCCGCCTCGGTGTGGACGTCGAACACGACTTCCAGCCGATCTATGTGGTCAACGCCGACAAGAAGGCGCAGGTCAAGAAGCTCAAGGACCTCCTGAAGGACTCCGACGAGCTGTTCCTCGCCACCGATGAGGACCGGGAGGGCGAGGCGATCGCCTGGCACCTCCAGGAGGTGCTCAAGCCGAAGATCCCCGTCAAGCGGATGGTCTTCCACGAGATCACCAAGGACGCGATCCGCGAGGCCGTGGCCAACCCGCGCCAGCTCAACCAGCGGCTGGTCGACGCCCAGGAGACCCGCCGCATCCTCGACCGCCTCTACGGCTACGAGGTCTCGCCGGTCCTGTGGAAGAAGGTCATGCCGCGCCTGTCGGCCGGCCGTGTCCAGTCGGTCGCGACCCGGCTCGTGGTCGAGCGGGAACGCGAGCGCATCGCTTTTCGTTCCGCCGAGTACTGGGACCTGACGGGCACCTTCGGGACCGGCCGCGCGGGTGACTCGAGCGACCCGTCGTCCCTCGTCGCCCGTCTGCAGACCGTCGACGGCAGGCGGGTCGCGCAGGGCCGCGACTTCGACTCCCTCGGGCAGCTGAAGAGCGCGAACACCCTCCACCTCGACGAGGCGAACGCCCGCGCCCTCGCCGCCGCCCTGGAGAACACCCGCTTCTCCGTGCGCTCCGTCGAGTCCAAGCCGTACCGCCGCTCGCCGTACGCCCCGTTCCGTACGACGACGCTGCAGCAGGAGGCGAGCCGCAAGCTCGGCTTCGGCGCGAAGGCGACCATGCAGGTCGCGCAGAAGCTGTACGAGAACGGCTACATCACGTACATGCGTACGGACTCCACGACGCTGAGCGACACCGCGATCGCGGCCGCCCGCGCCCAGGTCACGCAGCTGTACGGAGCCGACTACCTGCCCCCGCAGCCGCGTACCTACGCCGCGAAGGTCAAGAACGCGCAGGAGGCGCACGAGGCGATCCGTCCCTCGGGTGATCGTTTCCGCACGCCCGCGGAGACCGGCCTGACCGGCGACCAGTTCAAGCTCTACGAGCTGATCTGGAAGCGGACCGTCGCCTCCCAGATGAAGGACGCGACGGGCAACTCCGTCACCGTGAAGATCGGTGGCACCGCCGCCGACGGCCGGGACGTCGAGTTCAGCGCCTCCGGCAAGACGATCACCTTCCACGGCTTCCTGAAGGCCTACGTCGAGGGCGCCGACGACCCGAACGCCGAGCTGGACGACCGCGAGCGCCGACTGCCGCAGGTCTCCGAGGGCGACGCGCTGTCCGCCGAGGAGATCACGGTCGACGGGCACGCCACCAAGCCCCCGGCCCGCTACACCGAGGCCTCCCTGGTCAAGGAGCTGGAAGAGCGCGAGATCGGCCGCCCGTCGACGTACGCGTCGATCATCGGCACGATCCTCGACCGCGGCTACGTCTTCAAGAAGGGCACGGCCCTGGTGCCGTCCTTCCTGTCCTTCGCCGTCGTCAACCTTCTGGAGAAGCACTTCGGGCGGCTCGTCGACTACGACTTCACCGCCCGGATGGAGGACGACCTCGACCGCATCGCCCGCGGCGAGGCCCAGGCCGTGCCGTGGCTGAAGCGGTTCTACTTCGGCGAGGGCACGGTCACCGGCGCCGCCGCCGACGCCGGCAACGGCGACGGGGACCACCTCGGCGGCCTCAAGGAGCTGGTGACCGACCTGGGCGCGATCGACGCGCGCGAGGTGTCCTCGTTCCCCGTGGGCAACGACATCGTGCTCCGCGTCGGCCGCTACGGCCCGTACATCGAGCGCGGCGAGAAGGACACCGAGCAGCACCAGCGTGCCGACATCCCGGACGACCTGGCGCCGGACGAGCTGAGCGTCGAGCTGGCCGAGGAACTGCTGGCCAAGCCGAGCGGCGACTTCGAGCTGGGCGCCGACCCGGAGACCGGACGCCAGATCGTCGCCAAGGACGGCCGCTACGGTCCGTACGTCACGGAGATCCTCCCCGAGGGGACGCCGAAGACGGGCAAGAACGCGGTCAAGCCGCGTACGGCCTCGCTCTTCAAGTCCATGTCGCTGGACACGGTGACCCTCGAGGACGCGCTCAGGCTGATGTCGCTGCCGCGTGTCGTGGGCACCGACGCCGACGGCGTGGAGATCACCGCGCAGAACGGCCGCTACGGCCCGTACCTGAAGAAGGGCACGGACTCGCGCTCGCTGCAGGCCGAGGACCAGCTCTTCACGATCACGCTGGAGGAGGCGCAGGCGATCTACGCCCAGCCGAAGCAGCGTGGCCGCGCGGCCGCCAAGCCGCCGCTGAAGGAGCTGGGCGAGGACCCGGTCTCCGCCAAGCCGGTCGTGGTCAAGGACGGCCGCTTCGGCCCGTACGTCACCGACGGCGAGACCAACGCGACCCTGCGCTCCGGCGACAGTGTGGAAACGATCACTCCGGAGCGCGGCTTCGAACTGCTCGCCGAGAAGCGGGCGAAGGGGCCCGCCAAGAAGACGGCGAAGAAGGCCACGGCCAAGAAGGCCGCTCCGGCGAAGAAGACCGCCGCCAAGAAGACGGCAGCCAAGAAGACGACGGCCGCCGCGAAGAAGACGACCGCCAAGAAGACCACCGCGACGAAGAAGACGACGGCCTCGAAGGCGACCGCTTCCCGCCCGGAGGACTGACACCCCGTCGGATCTTCTGACCGGCTTCGCGAAACGCACGCCCCGGCATCACTTTGGTGTCGGGGCGTGCGCATGCCAGGAGAGGCGAGGTGTGGTGTCGGCGGCTGCGGATAGGCTGAACGCATGACGCGAGCCGAGCAGCCAACGGCCCCCACCACAGCACCGGACGACGCCCTGGTCGCGGACTCCCGCGAGCGCGCCGTCCGCTCCCTGCTGCGCCGACCCCAGTTGAGGCGCCTGTGGAGCGCACAGCTCGTGAGCGGTGTCGGTGACGCCCTCGCGCTTCTCGTGCTGGTCCTCCTCGTCCTCCAGGCGGCCGTCGCCGAGGGCTCCTTCGGCGGCGGCTACCGAGGCGTGGCGTTCGCAGTGGCGACCGTCTTCGCCGCGCGCATCCTCGCCACGCTGCTCTTCGGCGCGGTCCTCCTCGGCCCGCTGACCACGCTCACCGCCCAGGAGGGCCCCCTCGACCGGCGCTGGACCATGGTCGGCGCCGACGGTCTGCGGGCCGCGCTGCTGATCGTCGCGCCCCTGTGGATCGACTGGACCCCGGACAACGCGCTCGCCGTCCTGCTGGTCACCGCCTTCGTCATCGGCGTCGCCGAGCGGCTGTGGACGGTGTGCCGGGAGAGCGCGGCGCCCGCCCTGCTGCCCGCCCCGCCCCCGGAGGGAGCGACGGTACGGCCGCTGCCGGACCACCTGGACGCCCTGCGCCGGCTGTCGCTGCGCACCGGCTTCCTGGCCGTCCCGCTGGCGGCCGCCGCACTCGTCGTGGCCGCGCTGCTCAACAACCTGCTCGGCACCGGTATCGCCTGGTTCGACCAGCACCACGCGGCCCTCGCCGCGTACGTGGCGGCGGGACTGTTCGCCGCGTCCCTGTCCGTGGTGACCTTCCTGGAGCTGCCCGACACGCGCACCCCGCGCCCGCGGTCCCCGCTGGAGGGTCTGCGCCGGCCGCGCACCGGCACGGGCGTCGACAAGGGCCGCACGGGCGCCATCCCGCTCCTCGTGCCGGCCTGCGCCGCCGTGGCCGGAGCCGTCGCCGCCGCCGTCTCCGTGTGCGTGCTGCAGGCCACCGACCTGGGCGGCGGCCCGGTGCTCTACGGCCTGCTGGTCCTCGGCCTGACCGGCGGTGTCGCCGTCGGCATCCGTACGGCGCCCTCGGTGCTGCCCTCGCTCTCGCGCCGCCGGCTCCTCGCGATCGCGATCGCCCTCAACGGCGTCGCCCTGCTGGCCGCCGGTCTCGTCCCCGACGTCACCACCGTCCTGCTGATCGTCACGCTGGCCGGCGTCGCCGCGGGCGTGGCCGCCAACACCGGGCACGCTCTGCTCGACCAGGAGACCGAGGAGTACCGCCGGGCGCGCGTCACCGAGCACCTGCACGCGGTGGTGCGGGTCTTCATAGCGCTCGGCACCCTGATCGCGCCGCTGGTCGCCGGGCTGATCGGCCGGCACCGGCTGGAGAACGGAAGGTTCGTCTTCGCGCACGGCGGCGCCTCGTTCACGCTGATGCT
Source organism: Streptomyces sp. NPDC044061 (assembly GCF_056434305.1). Lineage (NCBI taxonomy): Bacteria > Bacillati > Actinomycetota > Actinomycetes > Kitasatosporales > Streptomycetaceae > Streptomyces > Streptomyces sp. NPDC044061. The sequence continues at coordinate 50,952 of NZ_JBWKFL010000046.1, forward strand.
GGTGGGCGCGCTGCTCCTGCCGGTGGCCGCGCTGGTGCTCGCGAAGGTGGACGACCGCTCCGGCATCCCGCTGCGGCAGGACCTCAAGGACGCGCTGCTGGGCGGCGACGACCCGGTCACGGTCCCGGCGACGAACGGCTTCTTCATCGCCCTGGAGGGTGGCGACGGAGCCGGCAAGTCCACCCAGGCCGAGGCGCTCGCCGAGTGGATCCGCGCCAAGGGCCACGAGGTCGTGCTCACCCGCGAGCCGGGTGCCACCCCCGTGGGCAAGCGACTGCGCTCGATCCTGCTGGACGTGTCCTCGGCCGGCCTGTCGCACCGCGCGGAGGCACTGCTGTACGCGGCCGACCGGGCCGAGCACGTCGACACCGTCGTACGGCCCGCCCTGGAGCGCGGCGCGGTCGTCATCTCCGACCGGTACATCGACTCGTCCGTGGCCTACCAGGGCGCCGGCCGCGACCTGTCCCCGACCGAGATCGCCCGCATCAACCGCTGGGCGACCAACGGGCTCGTCCCGCACCTCACCGTCCTGCTGGACGTCTCCCCGGAGGCCGCCCGCGAGCGGTTCACCGAAGCGCCGGACCGGCTGGAGTCGGAGCCGGCCGAGTTCCACGCGCGCGTACGGGCCGGTTTCCTCACGCTCGCCGCCTCCGACCCCGGCCGCTACCTGGTCGTGGACGCCGGGCAGGAGCCCGAGGCCGTCACCACCGTCATCCGACACCGGCTCGACACCGTGCTGCCGCTGTCCGAGGCCGAGATCGAGGCCCAGGAGGAGGCGCGCAGGAAGGCCGAGGAGGAGGCCCGCCGCAAGGCCGAGGAAGAGGCCGCGCGCAAGGCCGAGGAGGAGCGCCTGGAGCGCGAGCGCCAGGAGCAGCTCGCCAAGCTGCGCGCCGAGGAGGAGGAGCGCAAGCGCCGCGAGCTGGAGGAGGCGCAGCGCCGCGAGGCCGAACGGCAGGCGGAGGAGGCCAGGCTGCGGGCCGAGGAGGCGCGGCGCCGCGCCGAGGAGGAGCGGCAGCGGCTGCTCGCCGAGGAGAAGGCCCGCGCCGAGGAGGAGGAACGCCGCAGGGCCGAGGAGGAGAGGCGGCGCAAGCAGGCCGAGGAGGAGGCCAGGCTGCGCGCCGAGGAGGAGGCGCGACGCCTGGAGAAGCAGCGCAAGGCCGAGGAGGCGCTCCTGCGTGCCGAGGAGGCCCGCCGTCAGGCGGCCGAGGCCGCGGCCGCCGCCGACGTGGCGGCCCGCCGGCCCAGCACCCCACGGCCGACGGTGCCGGGCGTGACGCCGGAAGCGGCGACCGCGCCGACACCCGTGGTCTCGCCGGGTGCGGCCGAGACGGTGCCGACGCCGGTCGCGTCCCCGGGCACCGATGAGACGACCGTGCTGCGGCCGGTGCGCGAGGAGCGGGCCGACGACGCCCGGACGGCCGGGACGGCCGAGTCCGAGGCGACGGCCGAGCTGCCGCAGCCGCCGGTCGCCTCCGGCGCGGCGGACGAGACGGCGGTGCTGCCGCCCGTGTCCGCCGAGGAGACCGCCGTACTGCCGCCCGTGTCCGCCGACGAGACGGCCGTACTGCCGCCGGTGGCCCCCGGCGCGGCGGACGAGACGGCGGTGCTGCCGCCCGTACGGGATGACGCCCGGGCGGACCGGATGCCGTCCGGCTTCTTCCGGGACGAGCGGCCGGCCGCGGGGCCCGACGGCTCCGAGGGCCGTACGCGCGAGATGCCCCAGATCGACGCCGACGGCACCCCGCGTCGCAGGCCGCGCCCGGACTGGGCCGAGGAGACGCCGCTGGACGACCTGCCGTCCCTGGCGGACGAGCTGCTGGGGTCGTACGACGAGCAGCAGCAGGGGGACTCCGGTGAGGACCAGGGCCACCAGGGCCGGGGTCACGGCCGCCGCGGCTGAGCGGAACACGGGAACACCGGGCGGGCGGCGCCCGCCGGAGCGCTTCGGGGCACCGACGGTCGCCGCCCCTCGTCGTCCCGGGGCCCGGCGACGCCGCTGGCCGCCCGCGTTGTCCGCGTTGTCAGTGGCCACCCGCACAATGGATCCCGGAACGCGGAGTGTGACGGAAGGGCGGCGTGACCCATGACCGTGTGGGACGACCTCGTCGGGCAGGACAAGGTGAGCGCGATGCTCGACGCAGCCGCGCGGGACGCCGACGCCCTGGTCACGGCCGCCGCGGCGGACGAACCGCTGCCGGAGGCGTCGAAGATGACCCACGCCTGGCTGTTCACGGGCCCGCCCGGAGCGGGCCGCAACCAGGCGGCGCGGGCCTTCGCCGCGGCCCTGCAGTGCGTCAGCCCCGACCGAGCCCTCGGCGGTTCCCCCGGCTGCGGCTTCTGCGACGGCTGCCACACCGCGCTGCTCGGCACCCACGCGGACGTCACCACGGTCGCCGCCGTGGGCTCCGAGATCCTGGTGAAGGACATGCGGGACACCGTCCGCAAGTCGTTCACCTCCCCGGCGAACGGTCGCTGGCAGATCATCCTGGTCGAGGACGCCGAGCGGCTGAACGAGAAGTCGGCCAACGCCGTCCTCAAGGCCGTCGAGGAGCCCGCGCCGCGTACGGTCTGGCTGCTGTGCGCCCCCTCGATCGAGGACGTCCTGCCCACGATCCGCTCCCGCTGCCGCCACCTGAACCTGCGCACGCCGTCCGTGGACGCGGTCGCCGACATGCTCGTACGACGTGACGGCATCGAACCCGAAGTCGCGGCGGCCGCCGCCCGCGCCACCCAGGGCCATGTGGACCGGGCCCGCCGGCTGGCCACGGACCCGGCGGCCCGCGACCGCCGCGCCGCCGTGCTCAAGCTCCCCCTGCGCCTGGACGAGGTGGGCGCCTGCCTCAGGGCGGCCCAGGAACTGGTCGACACGGCCGCCGAGGACGCCAAGCAGCTCGCCGAGGAGATGGACGGCAAGGAGGCGGAGGAGCTGAAGGCGGCCCTCGGCGCGACCCAGGGCGGCCGGCTGCCGCGCGGTACGGCGGGCGTGATGAAGGACCTCGAGGACATGCAGAAGCGCCGCAGAACCCGTACGCAGCGCGACAGCCTCGACGTCGCCCTCGGCGACCTCACCGGCTTCTACCGCGACGTTCTGGCCCTGCAGCTCGGCTCCCGGGTCGCGATCGCCAACGGGGAAGCCGAGGACGCCCTGGACCGGCTGGCCCGGGGCAGCAGTCCGGAGTCCACGCTCCGCCGCATCGAGGCGATCGCCGCCTGCCGTGAGGCCCTGGACCGCAACGTGGCCCCGCTGCTGGCGGTGGAGGCGATGACGATGGCCCTGCGGGCGGGGTGAGCCGGGCGTACCGTGGTTGACGGACCGCGTCCCTCGTACGAGGCGACAGGCCGCACGCACCGCACCCGACCCGTCGCACAGCGTTACGCTCGCCTGATGCACACCTGGCCATCCCCCCGCCGGCACCGCCACACCCGGACTCGGACCGGAACCCGGACCCGCGACCGAACCCGGGCGACCGCGCGCGCCACGGGCATCCTGCTCGCGGCCGTCGCGCTGTTCGTGTCCGCCTGCTCCTCCGGGAACTCGAGCACGTCGGCCGGCGGTGCGGCGGAGGCGGCGCTGGCCGCGCTGCCCCGTGCCACGCCGCCGGCGCTGTCGTCGTACTACACCCAGCACCTGCAGTGGCACAGCTGCGGTGTCCCCGGCTTCCAGTGCGCCACGATGAAGGCCCCGCTGGACTACGCCAAGCCCGGCGCGGGCGACATCAAGCTCGCCGTCGCCCGCAAGAACGCCACCGGCAAGGGGAAGCCGCTCGGCTCGCTGCTGGTCAACCCCGGTGGGCCCGGCGGTTCGGCGATCGGCTACCTCCAGCAGTACGCGGGCCTCGGCTACCCCGCCGAGGTCCGCGCCCGCTACGACATGGTCGCGATGGATCCGCGGGGCGTCGCCCGCAGCGAGCCGGTCGAATGCCTCGACGGCCGCCAGATGGACACGTTCACCGCGACGGACACCACCCCCGACAGCCGGAAGGAGACGAACGCGCTGGTCGGGCAGTACAAGAAGTTCGCCGAGAGCTGTGGGGCGCACTCGGCGCGGCTGCTGCGGCACGTGTCCACCGTCGACGCGGCGCGGGACATGGACATCCTGCGAGCGGTGCTCGGCGACGCCAAGCTCAACTACGTGGGTGCGTCGTACGGCACCTTCCTCGGCGCCACGTACGCCGGGCTGTTCCCGGACCGGGTGGGCCGCCTGGTGCTGGACGGCGCGATGGACCCGTCCCTCGACTCCCGCAAGCTGAACCTGGAGCAGACGGCGGGCTTCGAGACGGCGTTCCAGGCGTTCGCGAAGGACTGCGTACGGCAGTCCGACTGCCCGCTCGGCGGCAGGGGAACGACGCCCGCACAGGTCGGCGACCACCTCAGGGCCTTCTTCCACAAGCTGGACGCGCATCCCGTCCCGGCGGGCAATAACCGCACGCTCACCGAGTCCCTGGCCACCACCGGCGTGATCGCGGCGATGTACGACCAGGGCGCGTGGGGCCAGCTGCGCGACGCGCTGACCTCCGCGATGAAGGACAACGACGGCACCGCCCTGCTCGCCCTCTCGGACAGCTACTACGAGCGCGACGCGAAGGGCCAGTACAGCAATCTGATGATGGCCAACGCCGCCGTGAACTGCCTCGACCTGCCGCCCGCCTTCACCGGCCCCGACCAGGTCGAGAAGGTCCTGCCGGCGTTCGAGAAGGCGTCCCCCGTCTTCGGTGAGGGCCTGGCCTGGGCCTCGCTGAACTGCGCGTACTGGCCGGTCAGAGCCACGGGCGGGCCGCACCGGATCGAGGCGAAGGGCGCGGCGCCCATCGTCGTGGTCGGCACCACCCGCGACCCGGCGACCCCCTACCCCTGGGCCGTGTCCCTCGCCCACCAGCTCTCCTCGGGCCGCCTGCTGACCTATGTCGGCGACGGCCACACCGCCTACGGCCGGGGCAGCACCTGCATCGACTCGGCGATCGACACCTACCTCCTCCACGGCACCCCGCCACCCGCCGGAAAGCGCTGCTCATAGCGCCTCGACCAGCCCCGGAGTTCACCCCTCCGGGGCTGGTACGAAGCACTCCGGGAAACTGTGTAGACTTACCGACGTTGCTGATCGCACCATGGTGCGGACAGCGCGCCGCTTTAGCTCAGATGGCCAGAGCAACGCACTCGTAATGCGTAGGTCTCGGGTTCGAATCCCGAAAGCGGCTCCACTGGAACCCCAGGCCGGAATTTCCTCCGGCCTGGGGTTTTCTCGTTCAGTGGATGCGGCGACGGCGGGAGCGAGCCGCGCGGCTGTCGAGGGTCTCAGTTGCCTACGAGCGGCTTGCGCCACGCGGCTTTCAGGAGCCGGCTCATCCATGAGAGCGCCAGTCGCCTCGGGGCTGTGGCGCACCCTCAGCTGCGCAAGGTGGCACGCAGGCGCAAGCCGGCCGTTGTGAGGCCTTCGAAGGTAGTGACCTGGAAGCCGGGTTCCGGTCCGGGCGGCTCGCTCAAGTGGTAGCGGCGAGCGGTCTGCGCAGTCAGGAGCGTCAGCATCGCCATGGCCAGAGCGGCTCCCTCGCAGCCGTGCGGCCCGGTACCGAAGGAGAGGAAGACCCCGGGTTTCGCCGGCGAGCCCGAGTCGTCGAGCCAGCGCTCGGGCTGGAACTGGTCCGGCTCGGAGTGTTCCCGGGCGTCGCGGTGGGCGGTGTAGGGGCAGACCAGAACGGTGGAACCGGCGTCGATGGTGTATCCGGCGAGCTCGGTCTGTCGCGTGGCGCGCCGGGTCAGCAGCCAGCTGGGTGGTTGCAGTCGGAGCACCTCGCGTACCAGTGCCTGGGTGTATTGCAGGCTGTCGAGGTGGGTGCCGGTCGTCTCGGCCGGGTCCGCGGGCAGCAGGGCGGCTTCGGCCGAGACGCGGTCCGCTGCCCGGGGGTGCCGGGCCAGGTGGAGCAGGATCCATCCGGCTGCCCGGGAAGGTGTCTCGAAGGTGGCGACGGTGATTCCGGGGAGAGTGTCGAGGACGGCCTCTTCCGGAAGCAGGCCGTAGCGGGAGGTGGGCCGGAGCATCTGTCCCAGCAGGTCGTCACCGAGCCGGTCCGATGAACGGCGGCGGCGGACGATGGGCCGCAAAGCGTTCGTGAAGGCGACTTGCTGCCGTGTGCGGAACCGCCGGGCCGGTGTGGGGATCCAGCGCGGCCATACCCAGCGCGAGGGGCGTACGAGCACCTCCCGGGCCAGGAATAGCTGTGAGGCGAAGGGCAGCAGGGTGGGAGCGTCTTCGGAGAAGAGGTAGTGCACGCCGATCTCTGCCAGGGCGTGCCGGACCGGGGGCAGAACCTCGACATCCTGGCCCGTGGGCCACTGGTCGGCGAATCGCGCGGCCCTGGGCGCAATCTCACCGATCCGGGCTGCAACCGCCTGCGCGCGTAGTCCGCGCATGCGTGCGGCGTGAGCGCGGGCGCGCTCCTCAGGCGTCGGTGCCCCGCTCGACCGGTCCAACGGCGGGAAGAGAGGCGAGGGTGCCTTGCGGAAGTCCTGCGCGCGGCGCAGGACGTCTTCACACGGCCCGGCTGCAGCGGCTACGTAGACACCAGGCTCCAGCTGCCAGACGTCCCCGCACTCGTCGGCGCCACGACGCGCCAGTGCCAGCCGGTCGCGGCTCCAGGCCGCGAAGCCGCCTTCGGGCAACCGCGGCGGCTCGTTCATTCGGCCCATGAGATCGTCCCTGGCTCTCGTACCTGTCCAGGCCGATGCCGTCGGCAGCGTGGCGGGGAGGCGGGGGGGGGGGGGGGGGGGGGGGGGGGGAGGGGGGGGGGTGGGGGGGGGGGGGGGGGGGGGGGGAGGGGGGGGGGGGGGGGGAGGGGGGGGGGGTGGGGGGGGGGGGGGGAGGAGGGGGGGGGGGGGGGGCGAGCGGTCCGATGACGCGTAGGCCGCCGAGGGTGCGGATGTGCAT
>NZ_JBWKFL010000047.1:0-57059 GCF_056434305.1 Streptomyces sp. NPDC044061
CCGTGAAGGGCGTGACCATGGCGGTGAGGACCCGCCCGAAGGGGGTCTGCGGAGTCGAGGTCGGAGCCATGGGTAACACGCTACTCGGTGCTCAAAGCGTGGTCTGCCCTCGGGGTGCCGGGAAAGTCAGGACAAATATGGAGCCCGGCACTGCCTGCTCGGGGGTTCAAGCAGTGCCGGGTCCGTTTGATCAGGCTAGATGAACTTCTCCAAATGCCGCAATACGGACACTTCGCCTGGCTGATCCGTACATCCGTTTCCGCGAGGGGGAACACGGCTTCGTCAGGGGGCCACACGCCCGTTCGCGTTGAAGGCGTCGTACGTGAGCGGCATGAGCTTGGCCCACTCGGCCTCCATCTTCTCGCCGACCATCTCGATCTCCCGCTGCGGGAAGGAGGGCACCTTGGCCAGCTCGTGCTGGGTGCGCAGGCCGAGGAAGTGCATCAGGGAGCGGGCGTTGCACGTGGCGTACATCGAGGAGAAGAGGCCGACCGGGAGGACCGACCGGGCGACCTCGCGGGCGACGCCCTCGGCGAGGAGCTTCTGGTAGGCCGCGTAGGCCTGCTCGTAGGACTCCTCGAGGGTGCCGCGCACGGCCTCGTGCTGGGCCGGGGTGCCCTCGACGAAGACGTACTTGCCCGGACGGCCCTCCTGCACGAGCTTGCGGGAGGTGTCGGGGACGTAGAAGACCGGCAGGAGCTCCCGGTAGCGGCCGGACTCCTCGTTGTACGACCAGCCGACCCGGTGCCGCATGAACTCGCGGAACACGAAGATCGGGGCGCTGATGAAGAACGTCATCGAGTTGTGCTCGAACGGGCTGCCGTGCCGGTCCCGCATCAGGTAGTTGATCAGGCCCTTGGAGCGCTCGGGGTCCTTCTTCAGCTCGTCCAGGGACTGCTCGCCGAGCGTGGAGACGCGGGCGGCGAAGAGGACGTCGGCATCCGAAGCGCTGGACTTCACGAGCTCGACGGTGACGTCACTGCGCAGGGTGAGCGACTCGGGGGTGGTCACGGGGGTCCTTCCCATCACTTCTTGAGGTTCGCGCCCACTGTACGGGGCACCCCTGACAGTCCCGAACCGTGACCTTGCCGAGCATTTTTTCTGACATGGGCACCTTTTGTGTCACTCGACCGTCTGTATCGGTGAGGCCCGCACATTCGACCCCGAGAGGAGACGTACCCGCCATGTTCCGTCGGCGTGAGCCCGTGCCCTTCGCCTTCCTGGCCGAGGCGGACAGGTTCCGCAGCAATGTCGCTCCCCCGCCCCGTCAGCGGGCGTCCCTCGGCCAGATGGCCGGGCGCTGGCTGCTGGGCCTCACCATCGTCGCCGGGCTCGTCGGCTCGGTGATCGTCGGCACGCCCGCGCTGTCCACGCCCTCCAGTACGCCGGCCCAGCAGTCCCAGGCCGCGCAGGGGCACTGACCCTTCCGGCCGCCCACGGGTGGTGGGCGAGAACGCGGCCGGATAGCCTCACCGGGCACAGCCCAAGCAAGGATTGAGTGAGGACCAGCCGTGCCCCTGCCCTTCCTGACGGCCGACCGCACCTTCGACGCGGCATCCGAGAACCCGCTGCCGTACGACGACCCGGACCGCTGGCGGCGCCCCTACCGGCCCGGGCCGTGGCGGGTGGCCGGGGCGGCACTCGGGCTGCTGCTCTCCTCGTTCGTCCTGTTCGCCGCCGTCCTCATCGCACTGACCGGCTCCGCGTCCTCGGCCGGCGTGGTCCTCACCCTGGCGCTGGCGGTGATCGCGAGCGCGCTGCGGCTGCTGCGCATGGGCGTGTGGGTGAGCGCGCGCGGGCTGCGTCAGGTCGGCTTCCTGCTGACGCGTACGGTGCTCTGGAAGCGGGTGGTCTCGGTGCGGACGGCACAGCAACCGGTGCGCTGGCTGGGCCTGCCGCGCACGGTGCAGGGGCAGGCCCTGACGCTCGTCCGCAAGGACCGGGCGCCGACGGACACGGCCCCGCTGCTGACCACGCACGGTCTGGACTTCCTGAACCGCCCCATGGCCTTCGACCGGGCGGCGGACGCGGTGGAGGCCTGGGCGGCGGAGTACGGGCGCGGCTGACCGCAGCAGACATGGCTGAGGGGCCGGTTCCGCTGTGCCGCGGACCGGCCCCTCAGTCGTGTCGGCGGGCCGCTGGTGGGGCTCAGGCCCGGACGGGTCTGCCGTCGTGCAGCGCGATGGCGCGCTGCATCGCCTTGCGGGCGCGCGGAGTGTCACGGGCGTCGTGGTAGGCGACGGCGAGCCGGAACCAGCTGCGCCAGTCGTCCGGCGCCGCCTCCGTCTCGGCCTTGCGCTTGGCGAACACCTCGTCGGCCGAGTCGCGGTCGATACGGCCGCCCGGGGTGCGCTTCAGCTCGTCGACGGGCAGGCCGCCCTCGGCGTCGAGTTCGGCGGCGAGCTGGTTGGCCCTGCGGACGAACTGGGTGTTCTTCCACAGGAACCACAGCCCGATGACCGGCAGGATGAGCACCGCGATCCCGAAGGTGACGGTGACGACCGTGCCGGACTGGATGAGCATCACGCCACGGCTGCCGACCAGGACGAAGTAGAACAGCAGGACGGCGGCCGTGACGAGGTAAGTGATCTTCGCGCGCATGACGTCTTCGGGCTCAGCTCAGGTCGAGGAAGTGTTCCAGGCCGAGGGTCAGGCCCGGAGTCGACACCACGCGGCGGGCGCCGAGCAGGATGCCCGGCATGAAGCTGCTGTGGTGCAGGGAGTCGTGGCGGACGGTGAGGGTCTCGCCCTCGCCGCCGAGCAGCACCTCCTGGTGTGCCAGGAGGCCGCGCAGGCGGACGGCGTGGACGGGGACGCCGTCCACGTTCGCCCCGCGGGCGCCGTCCAGGGCCGTGACGGTGGCGTCCGGCGCCGGGGCCGTACCGGCCTGGCGGCGGGCCTCGGCGATGAGCTGGGCCGTGCGCGTGGCGGTCCCCGACGGGGCGTCCACCTTGTTCGGGTGGTGCAGCTCGACGACCTCGACCGACTCGAAGTAGGGCGCGGCGATCTGCGCGAACTTCATGGTCAGGACGGCGCCGATGGAGAAGTTCGGAGCGATGAGCACGCCGGTCTCCGGGGACTGGGCGAGCCAGCCCCTCAGCTGCGCGAGGCGGTCGTCCGTCCAGCCCGTCGTACCGACGACCGCGTGGATGCCGTGGCGCACGCAGAAGTCGAGGTTGCCCATGACGGAGGCGGGTGTGGTCAGTTCGACGGCGACCTGGGCGCCGGTTTCCGCCAGCGTCTCCAGCTTGTCGCCCCGGCCGAGGGCGGCCACCAGCTCCATGTCCTCGGCGGCCTCGACCGCCTTGACCGCCTCGGACCCGATCCGGCCCTTGGCGCCGAGGACCGCAACGCGCAGCTTGCTCATCTCTTGCTTCCTTACGACCGGAGGGGTTAGGCGACCGCGTCGTGCAGCCGCGCGGCCTGCTTGTCCTTCAGCGGGCCGATGACCGACAGCGACGGGCGCTGTCCCAGGATGTCGCGGGCGACCGACCGGACCTCGTCCGGGGTGACCGCGGCTATCCGGGCCAGCATGTCGTCGACGGACATCTGCTCGCCCCAGCACAGCTCACTCTTGCCGATACGGTTCATCAGCGCGCCGGTGTCCTCCAGGCCCAGGACGGTGGAGCCCCGGAGCTGGCCGATGGCGCGGCCGATCTCGTCGTCGGAGAGGCCGTTCGTCGCGACGTGGTCGAGCTCGTCCCGGCAGATCCGCAACACGTCGTGGACCTGGCTCGGACGGCAGCCGGCGTACACGCCGAACAGGCCGCAGTCGGCGAAGCCGGAGGTGTACGAGTACACGCTGTAGGCCAGGCCGCGCTTCTCCCGGACCTCCTGGAAGAGGCGGGAGGACATGCCGCCGCCGAGGGCGGTGTTGAGCACGCCCATGGCCCAGCGGCGGTCGTCGGTGCGGGCCAGGCCCGGCATGCCGAGGACGACGTGCGCCTGCTCGGTCTTGCGGGCGAGCAGCTCGAGCCTGCCGGACGTGCGGATCGTACGGCGGCCGTCGCGCGGGGCGATGGGCCGCACGTCGAGGTTCTTGAACGCGCCCGCCTTCTCGAAGGCCGCGCGGACCTGTCGCACGACCTTGTTGTGGTCGATGTTGCCGGCCGCCGCGACCACCAGATGGGTGGGGTCGTAGTGCTTCTTGTAGAAGCGGCGGATGCGATCGGCGGTGAGGGCGTTGACCGTGTCGACCGTGCCGAGCACCGGGCGGCCGAGGGCGTTGTCGCCGAACATCGTGTGCGCGAACAGGTCGTGCACGCAGTCGCCCGGGTCGTCCTCGGTCATCGCGATCTCTTCGAGGATGGCGCCGCGCTCGACGTTGACGTCCTCTTCGAGGATGAGCGAGCCGGTCAGCATGTCGCAGACGACGTCGATGGCGAGGGGCAGGTCGGTGTCGAGCACGCGCGCGTAGTAGCACGTGTACTCCTTGGCCGTGAACGCGTTCATCTCGCCGCCGACCGCGTCGATGGCGGAGGAGATGTCCAGCGCCGACCTGCGGCCGGTGCCCTTGAAGAGCAGGTGCTCCAGGTAGTGCGTGGCGCCGTTCAGGGCCGGGGTCTCGTCGCGGGAGCCCACGTGCGCCCAGATGCCGAAGGTCGCGGAGCGGACCGAGGGCAGGGTCTCGGTGACGATGCGCAGGCCGCCGGGGAGGGTGGTCTTGCGCACCGTACCGATGCCGTTCGTCCCCTTGATGAGGGTTTGGGTACGGGCGACGGCCCGCGCCTCCGAAGAGGTGCGGGCCGTCGCCATGGAGCTACGGGACGTCACTGGTCGGCGTCGTCCTTCTTGGTCTCGGCGGACTCTTCCTCACCCTCGATCACGGGGATGAGGGAGAGCTTGCCGCGGGAGTCGATCTCGGCGATCTCGACCTGGACCTTCTGGCCCACGCCGACGACGTCCTCGACGTTCTCCACGCGCTTGCCGCCGGCGAGCTTGCGGATCTGCGAGATGTGCAGCAGACCGTCCTTGCCCGGGAGCAGCGACACGAACGCACCGAAGGTCGTCGTCTTCACGACCGTACCCAGGTAGCGCTCGCCGACCTCCGGCATGGTCGGGTTGGCGATGCCGTTGATCGTGGCGCGGGCGGCCTCGGCGGCCGGGCCGTCGGCGGCACCGATGTAGATGGTGCCGTCGTCCTCGATCGTGATCTCGGCGCCGGTGTCCTCCTGGATCTGGTTGATCATCTTGCCCTTGGGGCCGATGACCTCGCCGATCTTGTCGACCGGGATCTTCACGGTGATGATCCGCGGCGCGTTCGGGGACATCTCGTCCGGGGTGTCGATCGCTTCCATCATCACGTCGAGGATGTGGAGACGGGCGTCGCGGGCCTGCTTGAGGGCCGCGGCCAGGACGGAGGCCGGGATGCCGTCCAGCTTGGTGTCGAGCTGGAGGGCGGTCACGAACTCCTTGGTGCCGGCGACCTTGAAGTCCATGTCACCGAAGGCGTCCTCCGCACCGAGGATGTCGGTGAGGGTGACGTAGTGCGTCTCGCCCTCGATCTCCTGGGAGATCAGGCCCATGGCGATACCGGCGACCGGGGCCTTCAGCGGCACACCGGCGTTCAGCAGCGACATGGTGGAGGCGCAGACCGAGCCCATGGACGTCGAGCCGTTGGAGCTCAGCGCCTCGGAGACCTGGCGGATCGCGTAGGGGAACTCCTCGCGCGTCGGCAGGACCGGCACGAGGGCGCGCTCGGCGAGGGCGCCGTGACCGATCTCGCGGCGCTTCGGGGAGCCGACGCGGCCGGTCTCACCGGTGGAGTACGGCGGGAAGTTGTAGTTGTGCATGTAGCGCTTGCGGGTCACCGGGGAGAGGGTGTCCAGCTGCTGCTCCATGCGGAGCATGTTGAGGGTGGTGACGCCCAGGATCTGGGTCTCGCCACGCTCGAACACCGCGGAACCGTGCACCCGCGGGATGGCCTCGACCTCGGCGGCGAGCGTACGGATGTCCGTGACGCCACGGCCGTCGATGCGCTTCTTCTCCTTGATCACGCGCTCGCGGACCAGCTGCTTGGTGAGCGAGCGGTACGCGGCGGAGATCTCCTTCTCGCGGCCCTCGAACTCCGGCAGAAGCTTCTCGGCGGCGAGCGCCTTGACGCGGTCCAGCTCGGACTCGCGCTCCTGCTTGCCCGCGATGGTCAGCGCGGAGGCGAGCTCCGGGCGGACGGCGGCGGAGAGCGCCTCCAGGACGTCGTCCTGGTAGTCGAGGAAGATCGGGAACTCGCCGGTCGGCTTGGCGGCCTTGGAGGCGAGGTCGGCCTGGGCCTTGCAGAGCACCTTGATGAAGGGCTTCGCGGCTTCCAGACCGGCGGCGACGACCTCCTCGGTCGGCGCCTCGGCGCCGCCCTCGACCAGCTTGATGGTCCCGTCGGTGGCCTCGGCCTCGACCATCATGATCGCGACGTCGCCGTCCTCCAGGACGCGACCGGCGACCACCATGTCGAAGACGGCGTCCTCGAGCTCGGTGTGCGTCGGGAAGGCGACCCACTGGCCGCGGATCAGCGCGACGCGGACGCCGCCGATCGGGCCGGAGAAGGGCAGGCCGGCCAGCTGCGTGGACGCGGACGCGGCGTTGATCGCGACGACGTCGTACAGGTGGTCGGGGTTGAGCGCCATGATCGTGGCGACGACCTGGATCTCGTTGCGCAGGCCCTTCTTGAAGGACGGGCGCAGCGGGCGGTCGATGAGGCGGCAGGTGAGGATCGCGTCCTCGGAGGGGCGGCCCTCACGGCGGAAGAAGCTGCCGGGGATCTTGCCGGCGGCGTACATCCGCTCCTCGACGTCCACCGTCAGCGGGAAGAAGTCGAGCTGGTCCTTGGGGTTCTTGGAGGCGGTGGTGGCCGACAGCACCATGGTGTCGTCGTCCAGGTACGCCACGGCGGAACCGGCGGCCTGCTTGGCCAGGCGGCCCGTCTCGAAGCGGATGGTGCGGGTGCCGAAGGCGCCGTTGTCGATGACGGCCTCGGCGTAGTGGGTCTCGTTCTCCACTAGCGTTTTCTCCGTTACTTTGTCTACTTTGTCGTCTTTCGTCCCTCGGCTGCCCGTGTGGCAGTGGGACGGTTACGGAGAAGCGCGCCGTGCGGTGCGGGCCGGTCTTCGATCGAAGCACCCGGGGCTCGCTTCCCCCCGGGGGCCACTACCGAGGACCGGCGGCGGCTAGGTGCGCTTCTCCTCTTCGTTGTCGTGCTGTGTCGTGCGTATTGCGTTGTGCTACCACACTACAAAGCGTGAGTGACACTCCGCACGTTTCCGCACGTACGGCAAAGGGAGCGGCCCCCGAGTCCTACCGGGAACCGCTCCCTTCACGGCGTCCTACTTGGCGCCCGCCGCACCGCGGCGGATGCCGAGGCGGTCCACCAGCGCACGGAAGCGCTGGATGTCCTTCTTCGCCAGGTACTGCAGCAGGCGACGGCGCTGACCGACCAGGATCAGCAGACCACGGCGGGAGTGGTGGTCGTGCTTGTGGGTCTTGAGGTGCTCCGTCAGGTCGGAGATCCGACGGGAGAGCAGAGCGACCTGGACCTCGGGGGAGCCGGTGTCACCCTCCTTGGTACCGAACTCGGAGATGATCTGCTTCTTCGTAGCGGCGTCGAGCGACACTCGTACTCCTCATAGTCTGCGAATGGCCACCGAGTGCCCCCGGTCCACTTCTCGGGGGAGCTTCCACAACTCGGGAGGCGGGGATCCGCTGGGCGCGGCCTCCAGAGTCCTGTCGGGGACTCCGGGGGTGCGTACACAAACGGCCGTCGACCAGGGTACCAGGCGGTGACGGGCGTCCTCTCCACCCTTTTGGAACGGCCCGGGCCCGCGGAAGGCGGCCACTAGGGTGACCTGCTGACCGTAGTCACGTCGGGAAGGGGTCGCTTCGGGATGGCGGAGACGGAAGCGGAGATCAAGGCGCGCAAGGAGCGGGAGCGGGACGAGCTGTACGCCCTCGACATCTCGGGCGTCGAGTGGCACTGCGCGCCGGGCACGGAGGAGCACGAGGAGCGGGTCGAGATCGCCTACCTCCCGGCCGGAGCGGTGGCGATGCGGTCCTCCCTCGACCCCGACACCGTCCTGCGCTACACGGAGGCGGAGTGGCGGGCCTTCGTGCTGGGGGCCCGGGACGGGGAGTTCGATCTGGAGGTCGGGAGGGTTGTGGGGGACTGAGCGGCATCCCGGCGAAGTGACCGGGCCCCGGCTCGTGGAGGAGCCGGGGCCCGGTGCCGTGTCCGAGTGGGTTGTGTCCGAGTGGGTTATTTGCTGGTCATCGCCCGCGCGGTCGCGTACACGTCGAAGACCGCCAGGGTCAGCGGGATCAGCGTCAGCAGGACGAATCCCTCGCAGATCTCCAGGAAGCGGCCCCAGAAGGGCGTCAGGCCACCGCGCGACAGGATCAGGCCCAGGGCCGTGACCAGGGCGCCGGCCGCGGCGATCACCGCGATCAGCCAGATGGTCCGGATGTCCAGGTCCGTGCGGTGCCCGGCCAGCGCCCCGCGCATCACCGACTCCGGCGGGTTGAGGGCGAGCCCGAGGCCCAGCAGGACCAGGGCGCCGAGGCCCGCGGCCAGGACGGAGGCCACCTGGGCCGTGTAGCGGAAGAGGCCGGCTCGCATCAGCATCGCCACCCCGGTGGCCAGGGCGAGCAGCTGGGCCCAGATGTCGTCGGAGAAGCCGAGCACCGCCGCGGCGCCGACGGCGAGGAGGGCACAGCCGCCGACGAGGCCGACGAGCAGCTCGTGGCCCCGGCGGGCCTGGGCCTCGATGCGCTCGATGTCCACGGGCTCCTGTGCGGCGGACTCGGTGCCGTAGGCGGGACGGGGCGCGTTGCTCGGGGCCTCGAAGCCGATCGGCAGCCGGGCGAAGCGCATCGACATCCCCGGCAGGAAGGCGAGACCGCCGACGGCGACCGGGGCGCACAGCCCGGCCATCTCGGTCGGCGACCAGTGCACCAGGGTGGCGACGAAGACGACGATCAGCGCGACGGCCGAGGCGAACACGAAGGCGACGAACGGGCCGTCGCCGCGCGGGGAGCACAGCGTGAGGATCAGTGCGGCGACCAGGACGGCCGCGCACGCCAGTAGGAACTGCAGCCTGCCGATCCCCTGTCCGTCGGTCAGCGGCAGCAACCCGCTGCCCGCGACGCCGATGTTGGGCAGTGCCCCGAGGCCGAGTGCGACGGCCGAGCCGCGGTCGTCGTAGACGCGTGCCCGTACCGCGGACAGTACGACCAGGAGGATGCCGCTGACGGCGGCGAGGATGCCGGCCAGGCCGTTCATGTCGTGGCGGGGGTCGGCGGTCCAGGCGACGAACGCGAGCAGCGCCGGGAGCACCCCGCCGCCGACTAGGCCCGCGGCCCGGGTCAGGTCGCCGCTCCACAGCGTGTGCTGCTTCGTGACGGCCGACGCGACCGCCTCGGACACGTCGTCGAAGACGGCGGGCGGCAGGGAGTCCGCGAAGGGGCGCAGGGTGAGGAGTTCGCCGTCGAGAATGCGCTGGGCTGCGAACGAGCGGGAACTGTCCAGCACGGTGCCGTCGGTGCGGACCAGGTGGTAGCCGACCGGGGCGCCCGCGTCGGGGCTCTGCTGGGACAGCCGGAGGATCTCCGGATAGACGTCGGCGACCGGGACGTCGTCCGGCAGCGCCACGTCGATACGGCTGTCCGGCGCGACGATGGTCACCCGGCAGAAGCCGAGTCCCGTGCCGGGTCCGGAAGGGGCTCCCGTCCCGGGTCCGCCGGTGGCGGCGGCCGTCATGCTCACCTGCTGCTCCCCCTCAGTGGTGGTGGTGCGACTACTTCGTGAAAGTCTCGTGCGGGTGCACTCCGCGCCTTCCACAACGGCGGCGGAACGGGTGCCGTGCGGCGGGATTTTGGGGTCGTTCCGCTCCTGCATCGGGCGGGGTGTCCCGGTTTGTCCAGCCTGATCGGCGTGTGCTCACGCGAACATCCGGCACCCTACCGCTCACCCGTGTTCCGTGAACTCAGTAGGATCACGCGGCGGCCTGCGCTCGCCGGACACGGGGCGGCGGGCGGAACGCCTGGGTCGGGCAAGGGAATTGGTGAGCTGTGAGCCTGATTGTCGTCAAGCGCCCTCCTAGGGCGCTTCCGTCCGAAGTGCCCACGGAAGAGGTCGCTGTCCAGCCGCCGCCCGAACTGCCTCGGGGGCATCAGGAGAGCGTGCTCATGCAGTTGCTGCCCACGCTCGGCATGGGCGGCTCCGTGGTCTTCTTCTTCACGAACGGTCAGCCGTTCATGAAGATCATGGGCATGATCATGATCGCCTCGACGGTGGGGATGTCCATCGCGATGGTGGTCCGGTTCCGCCGCGGCTCCCAGGGTCAACTGGCCGACATGCGCCGCGACTACCTGAGCTACCTGTCGCAGACCCGCAAGGCCGCCGTCGACACGGCCCGGACACAGCGCGACGCGCAGTACTACCTGCACCCCTCCCCCGAGCAGCTGTGGGCGCTCGTCGCCGAGGGCAGCCGGGTGTGGGAACGGCGGCCCGGCGACGAGGACTTCGCACACGTGCGCATCGGCCTCGGCCCGCAGCCGCTGGCGACGCCCCTGGTGCCGCCGCAGACCGCTCCCGTCGAACAGCTCGAGCCCCTGACCGCGGGTGCGATGCAGCGCTTCCTCGCCACGCACAGCACGCTCAGCGATCTGCCGATGGCGGTCTCGCTGCGCGCCTTCTACCACGTCACGGTGAGCGGTGAGCCGCAGTCGGTACGGGCCTCGGCCCGGGCCCTGGTCGGCTCGCTCGCCTCGCTGCACTCCCCCGAGGACCTGCTCATCGCGGTCGCCGCCGGGCGTGAGGCCCTGCCGCACTGGGACTGGGCGAAGTGGCTGCCGCACGTGCAGGCCCCCGGTGTGCTGGACGGCGCCGGCAGCCGCCGGCTGATCAGCGCCGACCCGCGCGAACTGGAGGACCTGCTGGCCTCCCGGCTGACCGGCCGCCCGCGCTTCCACCCCGGCGCCGCGCCGCTGCTGGACGAGCCGCACATCGTGCTCGTCCTGGACGACCTGTCGCTGCTGCCCGACTCCGTGCTCGCCAACCCGGAGGGCCTGCAGGGCGTCACCGTGGTCGAGGTGGTGCCGGGCGAGCTCACGGGCGCGGGCGGCGACCTGTCCGTCGTCGTACAACCGGGCTCCCTGAGCCTGGAGTCCGGGCACGGGATGGTCTACGAGGGCACCCCCGACGCGCTGTCCGCCGAGTCCGCCGAGGCACTGGCCCGGCAACTGGCCCCGCTGCGCATGGTGTCCGGCGGCGACGACGACGAACCGCTGCTCGCCAACCTGGAGTTCACGGATCTGCTGGGCCTGGGGGACGCGGCTTCCGTCGACACCAAGCGGACCTGGCGGCCGCGTGCGCTGGCGGAGCGCCTGCGCGTGCCGATCGGCCTCGGCGAGGACGGCCGCCCGGTCATGCTCGACCTCAAGGAGGCGGCGCAGGAGGGCATGGGCCCGCACGGCCTGTGCGTCGGCGCGACCGGTTCCGGCAAGTCGGAACTGCTGCGCACCCTGGTGCTGGGCCTCGCCGTCACGCACTCCTCGGAGACCCTGAACTTCGTCCTCGCGGACTTCAAGGGTGGTGCCACCTTCGCCGGCATGGCGCAGATGCCGCACGTGGCGGCCGTGATCACCAACCTGGCCGACGACCTGACGCTGGTCGACCGCATGGGCGACTCGATCCGTGGCGAGCTCAACCGCCGCCAGGAGATGCTGCGCGACGCCGGCAACTACGCCAACATCCACGACTACGAGAAGGCGCGGGCGGCGGGCGCACCCCTGCAGCCGATTCCCTCTCTGGTACTGGTCATCGACGAGTTCAGCGAACTGCTGACCGCCAAGCCGGACTTCATCGAGATGTTCGTGCAGATCGGCCGTATCGGCCGTTCGCTCGGCGTGCACCTGCTGCTGGCCTCGCAGCGCCTTGAGGAGGGCCGCCTGCGCGGTCTCGAGACATACCTCTCGTACCGCATCGGTCTGCGCACCTTCTCCGCGGCCGAGTCGCGCGCCGCCCTCGGCGTCCCCGACGCCTACGAACTCCCCAACGTACCCGGTTCCGGCTTCCTGAAGTTCGGCACGGACGAGATGGTCCGGTTCAAGGCGGCGTACGTCTCCGGCGTCTACCGCTCGGGGTCGCAGCGGGCCGCGTTCGCGGGCGGGCCGCTGCCGGTGGACCGGCGTCCGGTGCTGTTCACGGCGGCGGAGGTGCCGGTGCAGTACACCGCCGTCCCGCAGCAGCGCACGGAGTCCGCGCCGGACGTGGACGACGCGCTGGCCGACACGGTCCTCGACGTGATCGTGCGCCGGCTGGAGGCCCAGGGGCCGGCGGCGCACCAGGTGTGGCTGCCGCCGCTGGAGAGCCCGCCCTCCCTCGACGGGCTGCTGCCCGGACTCGCGGCGGTGCAGGGCCGCGGCCTGACCCAGCCCAACTACGAGGGCGCCGGCCGCCTGGTGGTGCCGGTCGGCCTGGTCGACAAGCCGTACGAGCAGCGACGTGACCGTCTGCTCCTCGACTTCTCCGGCGCGGCGGGCCACATGCAGATCATCGGTGGCCCGCAGTCCGGCAAGTCGACCTTCCTCCGCTCGCTGATCTGCTCCTTCGCGCTCACGCACACGCCGTACGAGGTGCAGTTCTACGGCCTCGACTTCGGTGGCGGCGGTATGGCGGCGGTGCAGGACCTGCCGCACGTGGGCGGCATGGCCTCGCGCCTGGACCCGGAACGGGTACGCCGTACGGTCTCCGAGGTCTACGGCGTCATGACGCGGCGCGAGGAGTACTTCCGCTCGGCCGGCATCGCGTCCATCGCCGACTTCCGGACCCGCCGTGCCCGCGGCGACATCTCGGTGACCGACCAGCCCTGGGGCGACGTCTTCCTGGTCATCGACGGCTGGGGCAACTTCCGCACGGACTACGAGGCGCTGGAGCCGGCCGTCCTGGACATCGCCGCGCGAGGTCTCGGCTACGGCATCCACGTGGTCATCACGGCGTCGCGCTCGATGGAGGTCCGGGCGAACCTGAAGGACCACCTCATGAACCGCCTGGAACTGCGGCTCGGTGACGTGATGGACTCCGAGATCGACCGCAAGGTGGCGGCGAACGTCCCCGCCGGCGTCCCCGGCCGCGGTCTCTCCCCCCAGAAGCTGCACTTCATGGCGGCCGTCCCGCGGATCGACGGCCTGACCTCCGACACGGACCTCGCCGAGGCCACGGCGGCCCTCACCACCGAGGTCGGCCGGCACTGGCAGGCCCCGGGAGCGCCGAAGGTGCGGCTGCTGCCGCGTCAGCTGGAAGCCCTCCAGCTCCCGCCGGGCGACCGCTTCCCGAAGCGGGGCGTGGCCTTCGCACTCGACGAGGACAACCTGGAGCCGGTGTTCCTCGACTTCGAACAGGACCCGTTCTTCCTGATCTTCGGCGAGAGCGAGTCCGGCAAGTCCAACCTGCTGCGGCTGCTCATCAAGCAGCTGACGCTGCGCTACGGCGGCGACGAGGCCAAGTTCTTCGTGGTCGACAACCGGCGTTCCCTGCTGGACATCACGCCCGCATCGCACCTGGCCGAGTACATCCCGATGTCGAGCCAGATGGACCACCACATGTCGGCTCTGGCGGATCTGATGCAGCGCCGGACCCCGACGGCCGAGGTCACCGCGCAGCAGCTGCGGGAACGGAGCTGGTGGCGGGGCCCACAGGTGTTCGTGGTCATCGACGACTACGACCTCGTCTCGACGTCCAGCGGCAACCCGCTGAGCGGACTGACGGAACTCCTCCCGTTCGCCCGCGACGTCGGCGTCCGCTTCATCATCGCCCGCTCCTCCGCGGGCGCGGGCCGCGCCTCGTACGAGCCGTTCATGCAGCGCATGAAGGAACTCGGCGCCCAGGGCATCGTCCTCGCCGGCGACCCGGCGGAGGGCGACATCCTCAACGGCGTCCGCCCGCGGCCGATGCCCGCGGGACGGGGTGTCTTCGTCTCCCGCAAGCGGGGGAAGCCGTTGGTTCAGACGGGGTTGGTGGACGTCGAGTACTGACGGGCCCACGCAATGGCGAACCCGGCGGCCGGAATCGGCCGCCGGGTTCGGCGTTCAGGGCGGGGGGTACGGTCAGAAGACGGGCAGCGCGTACAGGCTGCTGCCGCTCGCCGCGAAGACGCGGTTGCCCGCGGCTGCGAAGGCCACGTAGTCCGTGCCCTCGGTCAGTTCGTAGGACCAGATCTCGTCCGACGAGTCCTTGCTCGTGGTCCTCACCGTGGGAGTGCCACTGGCGTCCATCAACCAGACTCCGCCGCCCTGCCGCAGAATCGGGAAATCACCGCTGTCCAGGGCGACCCCGGCCTCCCATCGCTTCTTTCCGGTCTTTACGTCGAACGCGCGGGGGTGGGCGTACCCGTCGCTTTCACAGGCGCTCGCATACACCAGGCCGCCGTGGACACTGGGCCACGACCACTCCTCGATGCTGTTGTCGTAGTAGGTCCTCTCGGTGCGGTGCCACAGTTCCTTGCCGTCCGAGATCCTGCGCGCGCACAGCTTCTTGCCGTTGAGATAGACGACGCCGTCTCGTGCCGCGGGAATCAGGTACCGCTCCGTCGCCAGGTCGCGAGCCGTCCACGCCGTGCGCCCGTCCTTCGTGTGCACGGCCATGGCGTGACCGGTGCTGGTGGTGAGGACGAGCATTCCGTGGTCCGTGGCCGACCGCGGGAGGAGGGTCTTGCGGAAGTCCTCCGGCAGCCGTACCGTCCAGCGGATCCTGGCGTCGGAGCGGCCCACGGCACGCAGGCGGTGGTCCTTGGTCAGCATGTAGACCGCGTCACCGTCCGCGGTCAGCAGCATTTTGACGTCGGCCTTCGTCGTCCACTTGGGCTCCCCGGTGGACGGGACGAAGGTGTGGAGGACGCCGTGTTCGTCGGCGGCCGCGACCAGCCGATCGGAGAGCGAGAGAAAGCGGCACGTCATCTGCATCGCCGGAGCGTCCCAGCGGCGCTTGCCGTCTACGACGTTGACGGCCACGACACCGGCGAGGATGCTGCCGACGATGACGACGTCCCTGATGGGCAGCGGAGCCGGAGCCTTGGCATCCGTCACGTCGGGTGCCTTCCACAGGGGTTTCGGAGAGCCTCCGATGATGTAGTCGCCGTCGTCGGCGGAGAGCAGTCGTGCGGTCGGCGTCCTGGCGGCGGGCGGGTAGGAGAACGGGTCGTTCCGGTCTCGGCCACCGTCTCCTTTCCCGCGCACCAGCCACCAGCCCGTGCCCGTGCCGCCCGCGGCGAGTACGGCCCCGCCGGCCGCGAACCCGGTGAGCAGGCGCCGCCTGCTGGGACCCGTACCCGTCTCCACCGTGCCCGGCAGTGGAGCGGAGAGATTCCTCACCTCACGCTCCCGCTCCTTGATCGCGTCCGCCACCGGCCCGTGCTTCCAGACCGCCGCGGCCTTCTTGGGCGGGGCGAAGGCGGTGACGATCTGCTCGGGGGTGGGCCGTTCCGCCGCGTCCTTCGCCAGGCAGGGGGCGATCAACGCGTGCTGCTCGGGCGTAAGACCCTGCCAGTTCGGTTCGCCGTGGACGACCTCGTACTGGACGGCGGCCACATGTGCGCCCTGGAACGCCCGGTGCCCGGTGGCCGCGTAGACGAGGACGGCACCGAGCGAGAAGACGTCGGCGGCGGGGGCGACCCGTCGGCCGAGCACCTGCTCGGGGGCGCCGTAGCCCGGGGTGACCGGTATCTGTCCGGTGGTGGTGAGCGTGAGGCCGTGCTCGGGACGCGCGATACCGAAGTCGATGACCCTCGGTCCGGTGGAGGTGAGCACGATGTTCGGCGGCTTGAGGTCACGGTGGACGAAGCCGGCGGCGTGGATGTCGCGCAACGTGCTCGCGATCGACGCCGCCAGAGCGTGCAGCTTCGCGTCGTCCAGCGGGCCGTGCCGGTCCACGATCTGGTCCAGGGTCGGACCCGCGAGGAACTCCGTGGCGATCCACGGCCGTCCGCCCTCGGTCTGCGCGCCCAGCACCGCCGCCACCCCGGGACTCCGCACGGCCTGGGCGGCCAGCGCCTCGCGTACGAAACGCTGAGCGAGGCCGGTGTCGTGGGCGAGTTCCGGGCGCAGCACCTTCGCGGCGGCGACGGTGCCCGCGTGATCCTGGCCGACGTACACCTTGCCCATGCCGCCCTCGCCCAGCACGCCGAGCAGCCGGTACGGTCCGAGGCGGATCGGGTCGCCGGTCCCCAGGTGTCTCATCGCTGATCGCTCTCTCTTCTCGCCGGACGGCTCACTGCAGGGGGAAGGCCGCCAGGAATCCGCCGCCCTGCGCGATGACCGCCTTGGCGTTCTCATGGGCGATGAAGCGGTCGCCTGTGGTCCTGTAGGAATGTGCCGGGGTGCGGGAGGAGATTCCGACGGCCCAGAGCCTCGACCCGCGCTTGCTGTACGCGTAGCCGGTGCCGATCACCGGAGCGCTGTTCACGTCCGCGTCGGCGCCCTGGCCTCCCTTCTCCACCCACTCGGGCCGGCCGCTCCCCGCGTCGAAGGCGACGAGCCCGAGCCCCTTCTCGACCGCGTACAAGGTGCCGTCCTTCACCGTCGGAGGCCCGTAGGTCCGGCCGGGCCGGGAGGACTTGGAGTCCCAGACCACTTTCCCGTCGCTGAGCCGCAGAGCGCGCAGCCGGCCGACGCCGACGTACAGATGCTGCGCGTTGGTGGTCAGCGGCAGGCGTACACGGTCCGCCTTGACGCCGTTGAGCGGGCGGTCCCAGCGGACGGCGCCGCTGTCGGTGTCGCGCACGACGGCATGCACGGTGCCGTCGTTGGCCTCCTGAAGTGCCACGAGGTGGCGTCCCACGACGCCGGCGGCGAGGAAGTAGAACCGCTCGGTGCCCACCCGACGCGCGGGCATCGGCTGCGTCCACAGCAGCTTTCCCGTGTCGATGTCGACGGCGAGCAGGTACCAGGACTGGTTGGCCGTAAAATAGTTGTGGATGTACTTTCCGCGGCCCGCCGCCACATAGGCGACGCCGTTCGCGGTGCACACCATCTGGTTCGGGAAGAGCTCGCCGTTGTAGTCGGACAGGTGGGCGAAGGGTTTCGTCATTTCGCCCTTGAGGATGTCGAGGGACGCGATGAGCAGCGCTTCCCCGCCGGCGTTGCCGCGGTCCGCGGAGTCGTCCGAATCGACGAGCGCCACAAGACGCCGGCCGTCGGAGGCGACCTGCCAGGCGGTGTCCATGTACGGCACCGTCCAAGCCCGCTGCCCCGTCTGCGCCACGACCGCGGTCAGGTCGCCTGTCATCGCGGTCACCAGGTTGTTCAGGACGAACGGATGCGACGGCATGCTGCTCTCGTAGTGGTCCTGCTCGCCGATCTGGATCTGCCACAGGGAGTCCAGCTTCGGCTTCGGCAGCAGGCTGTTGCTGGGCCCCGGGGCGGGCTGTGGCTTCGAGCCGCCGGACCCTCGGGTCAGGGCCCACGCGCCGGCACCGGCAGCGCCGAGCACCAGTGCCGCGCCCGAGCCGGTGAGCAGCAGCCGACGACGGGACCACCGCGCGGGCACCGCCGTCGGCGGCAGGTCCGGCTCGTCGGGCGGAGCCGGCAGCCGTTGGGGAGTGATCCGCCAGACCTCGCTCGCCCGCCCCGCGATGTCGGCCAGGAGTGCGTTCGGCAGATGATCGGCGAACTCGCCCGACCCGTCGTGCAGTTGGGAGCCGAGCCAACTGGTCGTCGGCCGCCGGAAGGGGTTCTTGTCCAGACACTGCGTGAGCAGCGGCACCAGACTGCCGGGCACACCACTCAGGTCCGGCTCGGTGTACTGCACCCGGTACAGCAGATCCGCAGCCTGGCCGTGCCCGAAGGGCGGATGCCCCGTGGCGGCGAAGACGAGCAGACCGGCGAGCGCGAAGACGTCACCCGCCGCCGAGTGCTCCTGCCCGCTCGCCTGCTCCGGCGACATGAAGGCGGGGGTGCCGACCGCGACCCCGACTCGGGTGAGACGGTCGTCGCCGGCCGCACGCGCGATACCGAAGTCGATGACCTTCGGCCCGTAGGCGGTGATCAGGATGTTGGAGGGCTTGAGGTCGCGGTGGACGACATCGGACCCGTGCAGCTGGCCCAGTGCCCCGCACAGCGCCGCGCCGAGCGCACGTACGGACGACTCGGGCAGCGGACCGCACAGTTCGACGGCCTCGTCGAGGGGTGGCCCGAGGACGTACTCGGTGGCCAGCCACGGTGTGTCGGCCCGCGGATCCGCGTCCACGACACCGGCCCCGAAACGCTCCCCCACCACCCGGGCCGCATCGGTCTCCAGCCGGAACCGGGTGCGGAAGGCGGGGTCGGAGGCGATACGGGCGTGCATCGTCTTCAGCGCGACGGTACGGCCGCCCGCGGTGCGGGCGAGGTAGACGGTGCCCATGCCGCCGCTGCCGAGGCGGGCGACCGGACGGTAGGGGCCGAACGCCTGGGGGTCGTCGTGGGTGAGGGGAGAAGGCATGGGGCCGTTGTCAGTTCCGGCTGGGAGAAGGGTGAGCGGGTGCGGGCTCGGCAGGGGTCTCCGCCGCGAGGACGGCCGCCGACTGGTGGGCGAGGGCGGCGATCACGCGTCCAGGCAGCCAGCCCGGCTCGAGCAGGGCTGTGGAGCGGGCTTCCGTGCCGGTGTCGGCGCGGGCCGGGTCCCCTGCCAAGGAGTCGATCAGCTCCGCGAGTTGAGGCCGATTGCCCGGATCACGGGAAAGGCACCGGGCGACGACCGTGCGGAAGGAGGCCGGGATCTCGTCGCGCTCCGGAGTCGTGTGACCGGTCGCGGCGTAGGCGAGCGTCGCTCCGAGGGCGTACACGTCGCCGAGGGGCCGCGGGCGTCCGCCGGAGGCCTGTTCCGGGGGGAGGCTGCCCGCTTCCAGTCCCGGCAGCCCGGAACGGGGCGTACCGTCCGGTGCGGCCGTGCGCACCGCGCCGAAGCAGGACAGGCGAGGCGCGTCGGCGGCGAGAAGGACGGCCGCGGGTGACACGCCGGCGAACGTCAGGCCCTGCCCGTGCACGATGGTCAAGGTCTCGGCGAGGGCCACACCCAGTGCGCGTACGGTCCGTTCGGGCAGCGGGCCGCCGTGTACGGCGAGGACGGTCGGCAGCGGAAGGACGGGCAGGTACGGGCTCGAGTACCAGGCCGGCTCGCCGGGACCGGCGAGGGCTGTGGCCGGGGCGGCGCAGGGGCCGAGGAGGTAGCGGGAGGCGTCTGCTTCGGCCAGGAAACGCTGGGGGGCGCCACTCGGCTGTGGCAGGGACAGCAGGACGGTGTGCCGACCGTCGGCGCTGCGGGCGATGTACCGCCGCTCGGGCACGGGGGCCTTGGTCCGGGAATCGTCCAAAGCGGTGATGAGTGTGTACGGGCCCACGTGCCGGAATCTGCCGGCCCGGTCCTGCCCTTCGGTACCCGCCACACCTGTGGCGCCGCCCGTGGCGTGCACGATTCCCTGTCCTGTTTCGTCGGTCTTCTGTGTCGGCTCCGGGCATGACACGGGGGTGGGCACCTCCCGTGCGTGCCCACCCCGCGCTTGACGTGCCGGTCAGCTCTGTGTGCGAGCCTTACATGAAGTAGCTGGCGGCCTTCTTGTCGCCACCCTGGTAGTCACCGCCGGCCGCGTGGACGGCCCGGCCGATCGCCATCAGGGCCTCGTGGATGCCCTGAGCCTCACGGTCCCAGGCGGTCTGCTGCTCGGTGTACGCGGTGTGGGCCTCGCCCTCCCACATGCTGGCGACGGCGGCGACCTTGTGCTTGATGGCCTCGAGGCTCTCCTCGAGCCGCTTGGCGTGGTTGGCGAGCTGCGTGGCGGTGTGGTCGAGGTTGTGGTACGAGACTTCGAGTTCGCCGAGGTTGTTGGCGCCCATGATTACTCCGTAGCTGAGAAGTTGTGGCCTGGCCGGGATCAGTAGCTGGACAGTGCGGAGTGCGAGCCGCCGAAGTCCACGTCGATTCCCTGAACCTGGGCGCGGACCTCGTCTTCGGTGCTGTCCTTGATCTTCCGGGTGCTGCTCATGCCCTCGATGAACTTGGCGAGGATGTTGCCGATGCGGACCATGCGCTCGTTGATCTCGGTCTGCTTGGCGTTGAAGGCGCCGGCACCGATGCCCTTCCAGTGGCCCTCGAGGCTGTCGATGATGCTCTGCAGGTCCTTCAGCTGGCCCTTGATGCCCTCGAAGCGGTGCAGCAGCTCCTTTTCGAGGACGATGATGTCCTTGTCACTTACCTTCTGACGCCCTGTCGCCATTGCGATGCCTTTCGTTGTGAACTGACCTTGCCCTGAGCTGATTTCTGGCGTCAGCGCCGAAGGCAAAGCGGGCTTCTGCTCACTCGGCGAGGAGCAGGTATTCGGGAGAGCACTCAGGCGTTGCGGCGCGCCCGCAACACGGCGAAACCGGCGCCTCCGATGATGAGTACGGCTGCCGCGGCGCCGATGATCACCCAGGTCTGGGTGCTGCTGCTGGAGCTGGAGTCCTTGGCGGCGGAGGTGGGGCCGCTGGAGGAGTTTGCCTCCTTGGCCGGCTTGGTGGACGGGGTCTTGGCCGAGGGGGCGGGGGTGGCCGAGGAGTCGTCACCCGCGGTGTTCTCGGCGGCAAGGGGGTCTACGTTGGCCGGCCCGGGGTTGAAGCTGGCGTCGTCGAGCACCTTGCGCGGACGCATGAGGCCATAGCCGAGGTAAATACTCGGCTTGTCCTTCGGCCATTTGCGACCGGCGGAGTCGATAAGGGCCCGGAGCACCTGGTTGGCCGTCCAATCAGGGTGCGCGGACCAGACTAGGGCGGCAGAGGCGGAGGCGATGGCGGTGGCAGGGCTGGTTCCCTTGCCGTTGCAGTACTCGGTGAAGGTGTTGTCGCACCAGGTCGGAACGTCGATGCCAGGGGCTGCGAAGTCCACATAGGTGCCGTGCTCCGAGAACTTGGCTACGGTGCCGGACTGGTCGGATGCGGAGACACCGTTGACGTAAGGGTAGAAAGCCGGATATTCGACTTGGTTCTTCTTAGTCTGGGCCTCGTTACCGACCGAAGCGAACAACAGTTTCCCCTTGGAAGCCGCATATTTGACGGCCTCTTCTTCCTCCGGATCGTACAGGGGGCCACCGATGGACATGTTGATGATCTTCGCGTCACTGTCTGCGGCAGCCCGGATGTTCGCAGCGAGAGTGGCCGTCTTGGCCTTTTCCGCCTTGTCCTTGAGCGAGTCGAGTTGCACGCGATACGGGATGATCTTCGCGCCCGGCGCAAGCCCCTTGATGCCTCCACCGGCTCCGGTGCCCGCGATCAACTCGGCCATCGTCGTTCCGTGCCCGTTGAAATCCTTGGTCACGTGGTAGGAGACAGACTTGGCCACCTCACCGTCGAGCACCTGCCCTTTGAGGGAGGCAGTGGCCGGATTGACGCCGGTGTCGATGACGGCGACCTTCACTCCCTTACCAGTGCTCGTCTTCCACATGCCATCGGCCTTCATCGCGCCCAGGTACCACTGCTTCGACCGAATGTCCACGGCCACGGCACCGGGGGCCAGTGACGCACACACGATGGTCAGCGCGCCCAGCGCGGAGCCGACAACAGACAGGCGTCTCGCACTGTGACCCGTCAGGTGCATTGCACTGGTGCCACGTCGGCTGGTCCCTGGCTTCATGCCCGCGTACATCCTCGCTCGTTCAGTCGCTCTTCTGTGGCACATCATCACGCCGCTGCTTCTGCTGCGGGCGGTGCTGTCGCTTCTCAGCAGGTGCTCCGGCGCTGCCCGTCTCACCGTTCTGGCTCTTGCGGTTTCCTACCGCACCTCGGCCGAGGCCCGCGTCGCGGCCGCCGGTCTCGGAGCCTGCGAGCTTCGAACCAGCGGCATTCCGCGGCGCGCCGATCGCACCCTCCGGGTTACTCGCCGAACGCAGCACCGACTGGCTTGCACCTGGTTCCGTCTTGGCCGTAGGCGCTCCGACAACCCCTCGCTGTCCGAGAGCCCCCTTTGGCTGCGTGGAGGAGACCGGCTCTTCGGCGCCGACGACCGTACCGCGCGGAACACGCGCACTGGACGTGGCTCCCGGCGAGCGGCCCGTGACAGGCTTGCCGCCCATGACTCCGTTGCGGGCCGCACCGGTGGGGCCGGTGGTTCCGGTGCGCCCGCCGGTCGTGTTGGACGTCCTCGGCGTTCCGCCGGTGATGCCGCGGCCCATGGGGGAGCGTCCGGCCTGCTGAGTGGACCCGCGCACAGCCGACTGACCGGCCGGAGTCGTGCGGCCCATGGCACGAGCAGCCTGCCCCGTGGGCCCTTGCGGAACACGGCCACCGGTGGCGGTGCGCCCCGCCTGGCCCTCGGGCTGTTGCGGCACTCGTCCGCGTGCGGCACCGGAAGGACCGGTACGCCCCTGCGCAGAAATCGGCAGCCGACTGGTTGGACCATAGCCCGTGGCACGTCCGGCGGCCGGGGCGAGCGGAGGAGCCACGGGGCCGGTGACCAGCGGAGGCGTGTGACCTCCGCTGCTACCAGCCGTCGGAAGAGTGGGCGTGGGCGTTTCATGCGGCGCCGTCGTAGGCGCAGGAGGCAGTGTGCCGACAGTGTTGATCTCCGTGCCGACCGGGTGGCCGGGATCTGTCACCGGCTGGTGCACCTCCTTGGGGAGAGAACCGTGGGTGGCATGGTGCACATCTGTCGGCGCCGTCTGCGCGTGATGCCCTACGGCACCGCTGTGGACGGAAGCCGAGTGCGTTGAACCGTACTCCTGCGTCCCCGCGCTCCTGTCGTCGCTACCAGTCACAGTCGGCTTTGGCATGCCCACCGGCGGCATCGCCTTGAACGGCTCCGGCCCATCCTCCTTCTGAAGGTGGCCAGCGGACACAGCGTAGTAAGAAGCCAACTTGTTCATCTGGTTGATGGCCTCTTGCCGGTCCCTCTCGACCTTCTTGGCGAGCACGTAGTCCGGGTTACTGTCGACCTGCTTGGTCTTGGGCAACTTGTCGGGTCGGTGCCGCTCTTCCGCGGGGCGAGTGTCGCGGGGCGGCATCGACTTGCCTACCGTGGCCAGGCCCATACCCGCTGCGGAGATCTGTGTGGCGGCGTGGTTGGCGAACACCGCCAAGGTGTCGCTCCAGTCGGCCAGACCTTTGCCCCACGTCTCAAAATGAGTGGCGGCGTCACCCTTCCAGTCGACCTTGGCGATCTGAGCCCTCAGCTCCTTGGCGGCGTTGAAGATGGCCTCGTGAGCGTCCCACAGCGCCTTGCTCGCGACCTCCAGTTGCTCAGGCCGGGCGTGCTCGACGAGGTCGATCATCTCGTTGAGATCGGCATCCTCGAAGTTGGTCGAACCGAAGACGTTGACCTGCATGCCGCCGAAGGGCATGGCGCCGAGCACGGTCTCCACGACATCTACGACGCCGTTCTGCTGGCCTGCCTGCTCCACGCCAGGCTTGTACTGAGGCTGCTGCTGCCACTTGCCGTCGCTCATCAGTATTCGTCCCCAGCCGACTCGTCGGTACTGCTGTGCTTCGGATCCGGCTTGTCCGTGCGCTCGCGTGCAGCCGCTTGCCGGTGCTCCTGGTTGATGCGTGCCTGAATGGCCCAGAAACGCTGTCGCACGTCTTCGTCGACGTTGTCGTAGCCGATGTCCGCAGCGTGCACCGCGAGCCTCAGTGCCTCGATGTGCAGGCTGAGAGAGTTCGACAGATGCGTGAGGCGTTGATGCACGCGCTCGTACTGATTGTGCAGCTCACCGGCCTCGCTGAAGGCAGCATTCGTGCCGCTGAACGATGGTCGACCGATGGCGTGCTGGCCGATGCTGGTCGAAGCACCCGGCGAGTCCTCAAAGGTCGACAATGCGTCCTTGACGCGCTTCTGGAAGAGCTTCAGAGCCCCGAGACCGCGCCTCAGATCCGCGCCGCCGCCGTCACTCACCGTGACCCCTTCCCCGTTCCCCGTTGGTACAGCCCTCAACAGACCGGGGTAGCGGCCTCCGCTCCCCCGGATCCATCGCCAACCACTGTAGTCACTGTGTAAATCGCGGCCAACTGAACTCTGCGACAGTCCAGTTGCAATGGTGTCCCGAAGTGACCATCTCCGGGTCACACAAGACCGACATGGCGGTCAATAAAGACAGAAGCATTCAGACATCTGCGCAGAAGATTCACATCCCCCTGGATGGCCGGACGCCCGATGCCGTCCTGACGTGAACTTTGCAACTACAAAACCTCACCCTGAGGAAGCGGTGGGCGGGTTGCCCGGGCAGTTCGGCCGGGGAGTGGCTCCGGGCCCCGTACGGCCCTGCGGAGCCGCCGCACAGGTCCGTCTGCCCCGAACCTTCACGACCGGCAAGTCGCACATCAAAGGCATGAGGCAGATTTTTCTCGGCGTGGGTTGCTAACTTGACCCGGCAGCGGAGCATCCACACGGGGGAAGGGTCCTTCCATGGCATGGGACGAGTGGGAGCAACTCAAGGCGCACGCAGCCGAGCAGCAATCAACCCATATGCGCCTCAATCAGCTGCCGGCGGACGGCGGGGGCGGAAGCACGGGCGGAGCCGGGGACCTGGTGGTCAACCAGGACGACCTGGGTGTCGTCGGACATGAGGCCAACCTCCTGTACAACGACGTCAAGAGCCAGGCCGACATCGCCGCCGGTGCGGGCGGCGGGGCGACGACGCAGGCCGCGACGACTCTGAAGTCGCACGGGTTCCAGACGGGCGGCGCCCTTGCGACCACCGTCGAGGTGTGGTCCTCGCAGGTGAAGTCCGTACTGCAGGCCTGTGCACACATCTCCGACCACCTGGACTACACCCAGAAGCGGCACGCTGAGGACGACGCCAAGATCGGTGCCGTGCTCCGTGGGAGTGACGGCTCAACCGTGTCCGTGTCGCAGCTCAACGAGTACTTCAAGTAGGAGAGGTTCTGATGGCTCTCACCTTCACGGACCTCATCGAGGTCGACCTCGGCAAGCTGGCCACCGCCGTGTCGGACTGGAAGAAGGCCGTCGACGGTCTCAAGAAATCGGCGGAGAGCGCCCGTACGGGGATGCAGGCCAAGTCGGACTCCGCCCGGTGGGCCGGTGTGAACGCGACGGTGACCCGGGAGTTCGTCACGAAGACGGCCAAGGAGATCTCGGACCTGCACACCGAGGCGAACAGCATCTACCAGGTCCTCGACGACGGGCACACCGAACTCCTCTCGCTGCAGAACCAGATGAAGACGGCGGTCCAGGACGACGCCCCGAAGCAGGGCATCCGCGTCGAGGACATCGGCGAGGGCAGGGTGCGCTGCTTCTTTCCCCATGTCCGCGGTGACACCGACGAGCGCACGCAGGAACAGCTCGACGGCAAGCAGGAGCTGGAGGACCGGATCAACCGGATCCTGGCCCATGCCGCCGAGATCGACGCGTCGGTCGCGCGGGCGTTGGCGAAGAGCCATGGGAACGACCGCCACAACGCGGGCCACGCCAAGTACGAGTCCCTGAACGACGCCGAGGTCGAGCGCGCCGTGGAGCTGGCGCACAAGGGCAAGAAGATGTCCGACGCGGAACTGCGTGAGCTCAACGAGCTCTTGCGCTTCAACTCCGCCGAGAAGGACGGCGAGTTCGCCACCGAGTTCTGCCAGGGGCTCGGCGGCCCGGAGAAGACGCTGCAGTTCTACGCCGAGATGTCGATCGACGGCACCGATGCCGACGCGACCAAGACCCGGCTCGACGAAGTACGGGACCTCCAGAAGGTCATGGGGTACACGCTCGCCAACGCCACCGACCCGGACCACGCGCACCATCTGCCCGACCAGTGGGGCGCGGACTTCCGGCGCCTCGGCACGCAGCAGATCGGCTGGGAGAAGGGGCAGTGGAACAAGCCGTACGGCTACCAGGTGCTCGGCGGACTGCTGCGGTACGGCAACTACGACCCACGGTTCATCAACCCCATCGCGGAGCACATCACCCAACTCCACAAGAAGGACCCGTACTTCTTCCTGTCGAACAAGCCGACCGGGAGTTCCGACGCTTACGGCTTCAATCCCTCCGGCAAGCTCGGCTCCGGCAACGAACCGCTCAACAGCGTCCTGGAAGCTCTGGGGCACAGCCCCGAAGCCGCAGAGAAGTTCTTCAGCCAGCCGCCGACCGCGTACAACGAGGACGGCACGCTCAAGAAGGACGGCAAACTGGGCTTCGACTCGTATCTCGACCTGCTCACCGACAAGGACTTCGAGTGGACGGCGGATACGAACAGCGCCAACGTGCTTGCCGACGAGGACAAGGCCAAGGAGATCATGGGCTACGGCCGTGACGCCCTCGGTCATGCCCTGGAAGCGGCGACCACGGGCCTGCCCTATGGCAGCGACGCCGTGTCCCCACCGCACTCCAAGGAGGGAGCCGACATCTTCCACCAGCTCGTCGAACGCTACGGGGCCAATCCCGACGACCTGGATGATTCACCCCTAAGGGACAGCCTTGGGAACATCACCGCCGACTACATGCGGGATGTGCAGGGGGCCTTCATGGGGGACGACGGAACCGTCGTGGGAACACACGGGGTCAGCGCGCACCTCGGGAACTTCGACGTCAGCAAGAATCCCGAGGGACTTTCGCCGGGTGTGCTGAAGAACTTCCTGAGCGCGGTCGGGAAGGATCCCGACGCCTACGGGGCCATCGTCACTTCCCAGGAGTCGGTGACCACGGACCTCGTCAACGACGCATTCCACAACGCGGACAAGTACAAGGAGCTGGCTCCGGAGGTCGCCAACCGGATCGCTCCTGGCGGCGAGATCGCCGGCATCATGGCGGAGTCGCGCACACAGGCGGTTGTCGACGAGAAGATCGCCGAGGATGCGGAATTCAACGAGGGTGTCGCCACGGCCGACAAGTGGGCCGGTCGCATCATCGGCATGGGTATCGGCAAGATCCCAGTGGGTGGCGAGGTCGCCGGTTGGGTGGTGGAGGACATCCAGGAATCGGTTGTGGAGAACTTCACCAGGGATTCCAGCCCCGAAGCCCTGAAAGACCGGGATATCTTCCTGGAGCAGCAGCGGGCCAGCTCGGCACAGTCGATCTACGACGCCACGTACACCGCGGCCAAGGAAGCCGGCTACGACGAGACCAATGCGCAGAGTCAGGCCTTGGCCGCCAAGCGCGAGATCGAGGATTCCTACGGGCTGGGACGCCAGAGAGCAGGGAAGTAGCAGATCGTGAATGCGAGTGAAAAGCGTAGCCGGAGATTCACGACGTGGATCACTCTGGCCGTCGTGGCGTTGCTCGCTGTCGCCGGAGTCGTGGCCTGGCAGATGTGGCCATCCGATGAGCCCTCCGTCGCGGTGCCGAACCGTGTGTGCGACAGCTCTCTTCCGGGAGCGGATGTGGAAATGCTCCTGCCGAAGAAGGGCAAGCCGTTCACGGAATGGCACACCGGCACCTTCAACCCGGAGGGTGGAGACGGCCAGAAGAAGCCCGGAACGTGCAAAGTGTACGGCGGGGGTCAGTCGGTAACCATCAAGCACAGCCTTTACGTCGGGGCCGACTACACCATGAAGGAGGTAGTCGGCGACGCGAGTGCCGCAGGCGCCACTCCGATCGCGCTCGGCGAGGCCAAGGGTTTCCACAAGGGAGACACCACTTACCTGTTCGTCGGCTGCTCTGCCGGACAGGCCAAAACCAGCGCGCTGGTGGAGGTCGATGTCACGTACCAGAAGACGACGGACCGCGAGGTGATCCAGAAAACGGCCTCGCTCGCATCGGACACCCTCCGACTCGCGGCCCAGAAACTGTGGACCTGTGACGGCGCGGACGGCCTCCCGAACGGAAGCCCGCAGGTTGGCTGACGACTTGTTGAGTAGGTCGGTGAACTCTCGTAGGACCACACTGGACACCTGCATCGGGCAGTGCTTCCCGCCCTGGCCGGCTGGGAGGTCGTGGTGGAGCCGGTCGCCTACTCCTTGAAGAAGGCGGAGGCGGTCGGTGTGGCCCGCTGTTACGGGGAAGCGCGGGATTCCTGTGCGCACGTGCGCTTCACCGGGGCGTCGGACTTCCACCGGAAGGGTAAGCCCGAGGTTTCCTTCATCGTCCAGACGTACCAGGACTCGGCCACCGCCAAGTCGGCGTACACGAAGGTCTGGGAGGCCTGGAAGGCGCTGGTGCCGACGCCGCGGCCCGTGAATATCGGGGAGCTTGGTGAGCAGCGCGATGCCCTGGCCGGTTTGGGCGCTTCAGGGGCGCCGCACTCGAAGGGCCTGATGACGCAGGTCCGCGTCGGCAGCGTCATCATGCTGACCTTGGTCGAGGCGGGTCCTCAGGTCCAGGTGGCGCAGTCGTTCCTGACCAAGTGCGCCACCCTTTTCGCCGAACGGGCCGAGTAGGTTCAGGACGGCAGGACTCCCTCGGCGTGCCTCAGTACGGGGTGATCCCCTCAGCAGTCGCCCGGCCGGGTCGTCACCCTGAAGACGTACTTCCGTTGCGTCGCCGATCTGCCGCCGATCCCCGGTGCCTCGTAGTCGCCCGCTCTGTCGCGGCCGACCTTGACGTGGATGCAGAAGATCGCGTTCGTTCCGTCGGCTGTGACGGCGTAGTGCGCCTCGTTCGGGTTCTGCGGGCCGGTGGGGGTGACGTCCACCGCGTAGCGGGGGGGCGTGGGAGCCGGCGTGTTCGGCGATCTCTTCGTCGATCGTCATCGCGTAGTCGTCGTTCAGCAGTGAATCGTGCTCGAAGGGACTGTAGGCGAGCCGCCGTCCAGCTCCTCGGTGGCCACTCTCACCGCACTGCCGAGTTCGCCGTCACTCCACTTCGCGTCGTCGGCCATGGCCAGGCTCTGACAGCCGTAGAAGACGCCGAACGCGGCCATCACGAGCAGCGTCACCCGGGCCACGGTGAACGCGGAGTCCGGGACCTCGGAGGCCGAGGGGTTGAGGGACTCCCGCCAGACACGCACACGGTCCGCCCTGACGCAGGCCATCGCGATCAGCACAGCGGACAGCAGGAACAGCACCACCGCCGCCGACGTCACGGCCGCCCCACCAGCCCGCGCCGTCTCCTTCGCGCGTCCCGCAGCGCCACCGCTCCCCCGCCCAACCCGCCTGCCAGCACGGCCACGCCGACGGCTACATAGGTGGCCAGGCGGGCGATGTGCTCCTCGGGAGTTTCGCCGAGCGTGAGTTTGGCCGGGGTCGGTGCCTCCACATGGGTGAGGCCGGCGTCGGGGTGGGGGGTCTCGATCGGGTGGTCGTCCTCCGTCAGGGCGCGGACCGGGTCCACCACGCCCCAGCCGACCAGGCGGTCGTGGCCGTTGATGGAGCGTTCCGCCGTCTGCTCGATCTGGGCGGCCACCTCCTGAGCCGTCCACTGGGGGTGCTTGGCCTTGATCAGCGCGGCCACGCCGGCCACGTACGGTGCGGAGAAGCTCGTGCCGTTGTCGGAGCAGTGGCCGCCCTTGGGCACCGTCGAGATCATGTCGACGCCCGGTGCGGCGACGCCCACCCAGTCCCCGGCCTGGGAGAAGGCCGCCTTCTCGTTGTTGCGGTCGGAAGCGGCGACGGCGAGGACGCCCGGGTAGGAAGCGGGGTACGTCCGCTTGGAGTTGCCGTCGATGCCGTCGTTGCCCGCCGAGGCGACCACGACGATCTTGCGCTTCAGCGCCTCGTCGACCGCGTTCTGCAGGGCGCCGCCCGGTGCCACGGCGTTCGTCGTGTCCTGGGAGATGTTGATGACCTGGGCCCCGGCCGCGATGGCGTGGTTGATCGCCGTGGCGAGGGTCCCCGACGTGCCGTGGCCCTCGGCGTCGTTCTGCTTGATCGGGATGATCGTGGCCTCGGGAGCGAGGCCGACGAAGCCGGTGCCCTTCATGGGGCGGGCCGCGATGATGCCGGCGACGCGGGTGCCGTGGCCGACCGTGTCGGTCGTGCCGTCCTTCTTTCCTACGTCGATCTTCTGGCCCTTGCCGTCTTTCGTGGGCAGGTAGTTGGCGCCCTTGGAGGCGTCGACCGCCTGGGTCAGCTGCGGGTTGGCCGTGTCGACGCCCGTGTCGATCACGGCCACCTTCACGCCCTTGCCCTTCGTCTGGGTCCACAGTTCGTCGAGGTTGACGCGCTGCAACGACCACGGCGTGCCGGTGTACTTGTGGTTCTTCTTGGAGAAGGTGCACTGGTCGGTGACCGAGTCCGCCGCGGCCACGGGAGCCGCCAGCAGGCATGCGGTGACGGCGAGCGCCGACGCCAGGCTCGTACGGGTGCGCAGTGTGGAACGCATCGGCGTACCCCTCACGAACCCTGCGGCTGGCTCGCGCCCGCCGTCGACAGCCGCGGCCCCGTCGGCAGGAACTTCGACCAGGGGGCGGGGATGGGGGTCGTCCTCACGTCGGCGTAGCCGAGGCGGGTCTGCGCCAGCTTGGCCTCCGTCTGCAGCTGCTTGCGCTGCTTGGCGGTCATGCCGATGCCCTCGTTCTCGCTGGCGCTGTCGGCGTTGGACTGCAGGGCGTACCGCAGTCCGGTGTCGGTGACCAGGAAGACCGAGCCCACCTTGGTCTCCCTGCCCTGGAACTGCCGGTAGAGCTGACCGGAGCCCGGGGTGACGTACGCACTGGACGAGTCGGTGGCCAGCTCGGCGGGGAAGTCCTTGCCGGCCCACGTGGTCAGTGTGGTGTCTCCGTTGCCGGGGTCCACGTGGTGCAGGACGTTGCAGACCGTGTTCCTGCTGCCGGTGGCGGTGGAGGCGTCGTTGACCGCGCTGGGTTCCTCGGTCGGCCAGTTGTACTGGGAGGCGAACGGCTTGCCACGGCTGATGGCGCCCGCGCTGACCTCCCGGAAGTGCCCGGCCTGGCCGACCTTCACGAGGTTCGTGTCGGCCAGCAGGAGCTGGGCGACGAAGTCGGACACGGGGGCGACCCGGCCGGGCAGGACCACGAAGTACTGCTCCTGGCCGTTGACCGGTGCCCGGAGGACCATGCCGACGCGGTTGGCCTCGCCCAGCTCACCCGGTGCGTTCGCGGCGGCGTTCGGGACCCCGTCGATCGCCGGGAACTTGATCGGGTCCCCCGGGTGCAGCGTGTCGATCCACTGACTGGTCACCTGCTGCGGCTTGCGTTCCGAGCCCACGAGGGTCTCCACCAGGTGGCTGTCGGACGCGTCCACCGGGTACGCCGTGCCCTGTGCGTCGACCACGTACTGCTTCTTGTCCGTCGCGGTGGTGACGTAGAGAAGTTCACCGCCGTGCAGCTTCTGACCGGCCTTCTCGGTCTTCTTCCGGTCACGCTCGGCCAGGACGAACGCGGCCTTCTGGATGGAGCTGCCGCTGCCGCTCGGGCGTTCGCAGACGGCCCATGTGTGGTCCGCGCCCGCCTCCGAGGCGGACGGCAGCCGGTCGGGGGCGTAGGGGATGCCGATGGTGACGCCGTGCGGGATCTTGCCGTTGTCGAGGATCGACTCGTCGACGGTGACGACGTCTACATCGCTCTGTCCGTTGAGGACGAGCTTGGCCGAGGCCATGTTGAGGACCGGGTGCAGCTCGGCCTTGCCGTTCGTCTTCAGCACCACGTACCGGGTCGTGGACTTGCTGGCGATGATCACCTTCGTCGCCGGTGTGTCCCAGCCCTGCGGGGCCGTCGGCTTGAACATGCCCCAGGCGCCGAACGCGGCCAGGACGACCACGCCGACGATCGCGCCGGGCAGGACGGCGCGCAACGGCCGCGGTGCCCCCTCGTCGGAGGCATCCGGTGACGACTGCACGAACGACGCGAGCATGCGTCGCTTCGCGAAGGTGTAGGCGTTGAGTTGATCCCGCCGAGATGCCATCTGTGCCCGTTTCTCCCCGTGTCTCACGCGGAGCGCGCCCGGGGAACAGCTCCCCCGCCCTCCGTTGTCGGACCCGGCCCCTACTATGCCTGGTACGGAGCGGGTCTCGTGGAGCGGGTAGGGTACCTGGGCCCTCAAGGGCCTTGTTCAGTGGCCTGGTTCCAGCGAGTTGTGAGCAAATCGGGGGGATGGAGTGATGGCTTCCGGAACGCGGACGCGAGCGCGCGGCCGGTCGGCGGCGCGCGGCCGTGCGGCCGGGTCGGCGGCGTCGGCGCGCGGCGCCTCCGTTCAGCGCGGCGCGGCGCGGCAGTCGGTCACGCTCGGGCTGCGGCCCCGGCCGGGCCAGGCCGGTTCGTTCCGTTTGCAACGGCTGGTGCTGGTCGAGCTGGCGGCGGCGGTGCTGGTCGTCGGCTGGGCGATCGGGATGATGGCCATGGTGCCGGCCGCGGTGGCCGCCGTGGCGCTGGTGCTGCTGGCGTTCGTACGGCGGCGGGGCCGATCCCTGCCCGAATGGCTGGGCACCGCACGGGAGTTGCGGGCCCGCCGGAAGCGGGCCGAGAACACCCCGATACCGCCCGGCACGGAGCCGGCTCTGGTGCCCGCTCTCGAGTGCGAGCCCGCTCTGCGGACCTACTCCTACGGGGCGCGCGACCGGCGGCCGGTCGGCATCGTCGGGGACGGCACCTTCGTCACCGCCGTGCTCCAGGTGGAGGCCGACGCGACCGCGCTGCGGGCCGAGCGCAGCCGGCAGCCGTTGCCGCTCGGGCTGGTGCGGGACGCGCTCGAGGTGGACGGCATCCGGCTGGAGTCGGCGCAGATCGTGCTGCACACGCAGCCGGCACCCGCGCTGCATCTGCCCCAGCAGTCCGTGGCCGTCGCCAACTACGTGCCCCTGCAGGAGCAGACGGGCGCCCCGGCGGTGCGCATCACCTGGATCGCGCTGAAGCTCGATCCCGAGCTGTGCACCGAGGCCGTGGCAGCGCGCGGGGGCGGGCCTGCCGGCGCGCAGAAGTGTGTCGTGCGGGCGGCGGACCATCTGGCGAGCCGGCTGACCGGGGCCGGATTCCGGGCGCGTGTGCTCGACGAGGAGGAGCTGATCGCCGCGCTCGCCACCTCGGCCTGCGCGAATCCGCTGGTCACCGCCGAGGCTGGGCGCAGTGAGACGCGGGAGCGGCGCACGGAGGAGTCCGGGCGCAGCTGGCGCTGCGACAACCGGCGGCACACGACGTACTGGGTCAGACGCTGGCCCCAACTGGGCGGTGACCGAGGTGAGTCGATGCCCCAGTTCGTGGCCCGGGTGACGGCCGTGCCGGCGCTGGCCACCACCTTCAGTCTCACGCTCGCGCGCGGTGAGCGGCAGGAGGTGTCGCTGTGCGGGCACCTGCGGGTGACCGGCCGCAGCGACGACGAACTCGTGGCCGCACGGCGCGCGTTGGAGGCTGCGGCACGGCAGGCCGGGGCCGGTCTCGCCCGGCTCGACCGCGAGCAGCTGCCCGGCATGCTGGCCACGTTGCCCCTGGGAGGTGCGCGGTGACGACCGTTCCGACGATGACGCCGGCTGCGGACACGCAAGGAGCGTCGACGGCTTCCGGGCTGCGGCGTGTGGGTGAGCGGCTGCGGCACGGGCTCGGACTGATGGGACCCCGGCACGGCCGGCACGGGCTGCCCGTGCAGCAACTGGACGCGCTCGCCCTCCCCATCGGCGACGACGGCGTGGTGGCCGGCGTGGATGCCGAGGGGCATCCGGCCGTGTTGGGGATCAACCGACCCACGCCGTACGACGTCGTGCTGATCGGGGGCCTGTGGACGGCCCAGGTGCTGGCGCTGCGCACGGCGGCCACGGGGGCGCGGGTGGCCGTGGAGACCGGCCGGCCGCAGGCCTGGATGCAGATGGTGCACGCCATGGGCGGCGGGCAGAACGGCCTCGCCGTGCACGAGGTGGGGCGGGTGCCCCCGCAGGGCGCCTCGGCCGGTACGCCCGTGCTGGTGGTGCGGGACTGCGGTATGCGGCCGCCGCGCGGGCGTGTGGTGTCGGGACCCTGGCAGTCCGTGGTGACCCTGCTGCCGTATCTCAGCCCGGTCGCCCCGCGGCTGCTGCGGCAGGCGCGGCTCGCGGGTATCCAGCGGGTCTCGCCGGACGAGGCCGGGGAACTGGGGCGCACGATGGGGTTGTCGCGGAGCGAGGTGGAGTCGCTGCCGACACTGCCCGACGGCGTCACACTCTGGTGCACCGACCGTGACCGGCAGTATGTGATGACCCAACCCACCGACGCCGAGATCGGATTGTTGGGTACACCGCGCCGGATGGACTGAACTGCCCTTGCCTGTCCCATTTGTTCGACGTTCGCGGGTTGCTCGCACGTGGATTGTTCGTGGTTTCTCGGCGGCTTGTGCCGGTCGCCGTGAGCCGAGGGGCGGGCGGGCCTGCCGAGGTGTGCCTCATGGTGATTAGGCTGGGAGCGGGCGCGATGCCAGAGCCCGTGGACCAGGCGTCGTCGTCCCAGGGGGAGGGCCGATGGATCGGACTGCCTCGAACGACTACGGACGACGTGAACGACACGACATGGTCGCCTCGGCACGGCATGAGGGTGTTCGACCACACCAGGAGGAACTGTGAGCAGCGATCGGGACGGGATCCGCGGGGGCTGGGCGACACCCGACGATGACCAGCCCGACGCGGAGTCGGCCATCGAGACCACCGGCGAGTTCACCATCGACTACGCCCCGCCCGCCTGGTACACGCAGAACGCGTCCGGGACGTCCGGGGGCTCCGGCACCACGGGCGGTGCGGCTCCGGCCGCTCCCGGTGGGGCGAGTGGTGCCGGTGGCGCGAGCGGTTCCGGTACGCCGGGTGGTCCGGGCGGTTCCGGTACGCCGGGTGGTCCGGGCGGTTCCGGTGCCGCGCCGCTTCCCCCGTTCTCCCCGGGGGCGCCCGCCGCGGGTACGGCTCCGCCGCCGCATGCGACACCGGCGGCCGGTACGACGACGCCCGGGGCCCCGTACGCCCCGCCGGCTCCTCCCGCGCCCGCGCCGGGCGCGCCGTACGCCCCGCCCGCACCCGCCCAGGGCGCTCCGTACGCCGCACCGGCTCCGGCTGCCGGCCCCGGGGCGCCGCTCGCTCCGCCCGCGCCGCCGTCGGGCAACCCGGTTCCCGTGCCGAAGCTGCCCGAGGGGTTCGAGCCGCAGACGCCTCAGCAGCGGCAGGCGCCGCACCAGCCGCAGCCGCAGCCCGCCGAGCCGTCACGGCAGGAGGCCCCGGCTCCCGCCGCTACGGCGGTTCCCGAGCCCGAGCCGGACAACGGCGACCTTGAGAGCGGTGCGACCATGCGGTTCTCCGCCGTCGCCCTCAAGCGCGAGATGGCCGAGATCGCCGAGCGCGCCGCCGCCGAGGAGAAGGCCGCCGGTGCCGGGGGCGACGGATCCGCCGAAGGCGCCGGAGCTACTGACGGGGACGACGCGGGCGCCATGGGCGCCGAGAGTGCCGAGAGTGCCCGGGGCGACGAGTCCGAGGCGGAGGCGTCCTCGTCGGGCGACTCCGGAGCGGAAGTCGCCGAGCGGAGCGAAGCACAGGAGGGCTCCGAGACAGCTTCGGACACCGAGGGTGCCGACGCGGCGGCCTTCGTCGACGCCGAGGCCGGGGACGAGAGCCCGGCCGAGGGCGCCGACGTCCCCGAGGCCGCGGTCGCAGCCCCGCCGCAGGACGGCGCGGCCGGTGACGCCGAGTCCGAAGCGCCGCAGTCCACGGACGCCGTCGCGCACGACGGTACGGCCGAGAACGGCGCCCCGCAGAGCGCGGCCCCGGCCGCCCCCGACAACTCCCAGGGCGCTCCCCCCGCATGGGCTCCCCCGCCCGCCCCGCAGGCCGGCGTGCCCCCGCTGCCGCCGTCGTACCAGCCCGCCGCGCCCGCCCCGGCGGGCCAGTGGCCCGCGCAGGCCGCGCCGCAGCAGCCGGGTCCCGTGCCCGGTCAGCCGCAGCCGGCCGCCGCACAGGGTGGGGCCGGCGCGCCCGGACAGCAGCCGCCGTTCCAGCCGCAGGCACCGCAGCCGGCGCCCGCCGCCTGGAACCAGCCCGGCCCGCCCGCACAGCCCGGCCAGCCGCAGCACGTCCCGGGAGCCCCCGGTGCCCACGCGCCCGCACAG
This sequence comes from Streptomyces sp. NPDC044061, assembly GCF_056434305.1. Classification (NCBI taxonomy): domain Bacteria; kingdom Bacillati; phylum Actinomycetota; class Actinomycetes; order Kitasatosporales; family Streptomycetaceae; genus Streptomyces; species Streptomyces sp. NPDC044061. The sequence goes on from NZ_JBWKFL010000047.1 coordinate 35,863, forward strand.
CCCCCGGCTCCCGCACAGCAGCCCGCCCCCACCCCGCCTGGCGGCTACGGCTTCCCGCAGCCGCCGGCACCGCAGCCGAACCCCGCCGGGCCCGCCCCCCAGTCCGGCTACGGCTTTCCGCAGCCGGGCCGGCAGCCGGGCCAGCAACCGGGCCAGCAACAGCCGAACGGCCCCACTCCGCCGAGCGGTTACGGCTTCCCCCAGCCCGGCGCACCCAACCCACCGGCCCAGCCGGGTGGTTACGGCTTCCCGCAGCCCGGGCAGCAGCCGCCGACGAACGGGCCCACTCCGCCCAGTGGCTACGGCTTCCCCCAGCCCGGCGCACCCAACCCACCGGCCCAGCCGGGCGGTTACGGCTTCCCGCAGCCCGGGCAGGAGGGGCAGCCTCCGCAGAGCCCCGAGGCCGGGCAGGGCCCGCAGCAGGCCGTCGATCCCAGGGCCGGTGCCGCGTGGCCGCAGCCCATCCAGCACGACCAGCGGCAGCCGACCAACCCGGGGGCCGCGCCGCTGGGTTACACCGCGGCCGTGGAACTGTCCTCGGACCGGCTACTCAACAACAAGAGGCAGAAGGCGAAGAGCGGCCGACCCGCCGCTGCCGCGTCCCGCTTCAAGCTGGGCGGCAAGAAGGAGGAGGCCGAGCGGCAGCGGAAGCTGGAGCTGATCCGCACGCCGGTGCTGTCCTGCTACCGGATCGCGGTCATCAGCCTCAAGGGCGGTGTCGGCAAGACGACCACCACCACCGCGCTCGGCTCCACCCTCGCCTCCGAGCGGCAGGACAAGATCCTCGCCATCGACGCGAACCCGGACGCCGGTACGCTCGGCAGGCGCGTGCGCCGGGAGACCGGGGCCACCATCCGTGACCTCGTTCAGGCGATCCCGTACCTCAACTCGTACATGGACATCCGGCGGTTCACCTCCCAGGCGTCCTCCGGCCTGGAGATCATCGCCAACGACGTGGACCCGGCCGTCTCCACCACGTTCAACGACGAGGACTACCGGCGCGCCATCGACGTGCTCGGCCGCCAGTACCCGGTCATCCTCACCGACTCGGGTACGGGCCTGCTGTACAGCGCGATGCGCGGGGTGCTCGACCTCGCCGACCAGCTCATCATCATCTCGACGCCGTCCGTGGACGGTGCGAGCAGCGCCAGTACGACCCTGGACTGGCTGTCCGCGCACGGGTACGCCGATCTCGTCTCGCGGTCGATCACCGTCATCTCCGGGGTCCGCGAGACCGGCAAGATGATCAAGGTCGAGGACATCGTGTCGCACTTCGAGACCCGCTGCCGCGGTGTGATCGTGGTGCCGTTCGACGAGCATCTGGCCGCCGGTGCCGAGGTCGACCTCGACATGATGCGGCCGAAGGTGCGGGAGGCGTACTTCAACCTCGCCGCCATGGTCGCCGAGGACGTCGTGCGGCACCAGCAGGCACACGGGCTGTGGACCAGCGACGGCAACCCGCCGCCGGTGGCCGCCCCGCCGATGCCGGGCCAGCCGAACCCGCAGGCCCCGGGACAGCAGCCCTACCCGCCCCAGCAGGGGCAGCAGCCGTACCCCGCTCCGGGGCAGCAGCCGTACCCGCCCCAGCAGGGACAGCAGCCGTACCCACCGCAGCAGGGACAGCAGCCGTACCCGCAGGCCCCGGGACAGCAGCCCTACCCACCGCAGCAGGGGCAGCCCGGCCAGCACTACCCGCAGGCCGCCCCCGGCCAGCCGTACCCGCCGCAGCCCGGCTATCCGCAGCCCGGGCAGCCCCAGGCGCAGCCTCCGCAGGCCCAGCCTCCGCAGGCACCGCCCCAGCAGTAGGACGGCACGACGAAGGGCGGCCGGTGCTCACCGCACCGGCCGCCCTTCGTGTGTCACAGGCTCCTTGTGTCTCCGGGGGACACCGCCGCGGCTACGCGTCCGCCGCGACGATCTCCCGGCACTGCTTCACGTCCTCGGCCATCTGCTCCAGCAGGGCCTCCAGCGAGTCGAACTTCGCCTGGCCGCGCACATAGGCCAGGAAGTCGACGGCGACGTGCAGGCCGTACAGGTCGAGGCCGACGCGGTCGATGGCGTACGCCTCCACCGTGCGCTCGGTGCCGTCGAACTGCGGGTTGGTGCCGACGGAGATCGCGGCGGGCATGATCTCGCCCTGCGCGTGCAGGTAGCCGGCGTACACCCCGTCGGCGGGGATCGCGGTGTGCGGGAGCGTCTCGACGTTGGCCGTCGGGAAGCCCAGCTCGCGGCCGCGCTGGGCGCCGCGGACGACCACGCCCTCCACGCGGTGCGGGCGGCCGAGGATCTCGCGGGCACCGGCCACGTCACCCTCGGCGACCAGGCGCCGGGTCATCGTCGAGGAGAACGGCTCGCCGCCGCCCGCCTCACCGGTGACGTACAGGTCCACGACCTCCACCTCGAAGTCGTAGATCTTGCCTTGCTCGACGAGGAACTCCACGTTGCCGGCCGCCTTGTGGCCGAAGCGGAAGTTCGGGCCCTCGACGACCGCCTTGGCGTGCAGCTTGTCGACCAGGACCTTGACGACGAAATCGGCGGGCGACAGCTTCGAGAACTCGGTGGTGAAAGGCAGGATGAGCACGGCGTCGACGCCCAGCTCGGCCATCAGCTCGGCGCGGCGGTGGTGCGCGGCGAGCAGGGGCGGGTGGCTGCCGGGGCGGACGACCTCGCTGGGGTGCGGGTCGAAGGTGACGACGACGGCCGGGACGCCCAGCTCGCGCGCGCGGTCCACGGCGTGCTTGATGATCAGCTGGTGGCCGCGGTGGACGCCGTCGTAGGAACCGATGGTGACGACGCTGCGCCCCCAGTCCTGGGGGATGTCCTCCAAGCCACGCCAGCGCTGCACTGTGACCGCTCCTCGAACCCGTGTCCGTGTCTACCGTTGACCTCTTGTGCAGGTCTAAGGGTGCCATGCCGGGTGCCCCGGGCCCGCATCGGCATGGGGGCTGTGACCGGGCGCACGTTCGGCGCTGAGCTCCGGGCCGGCCGGGCGCACGTTCGGGGCGGCGCCCCGGGCCGGTCGGGCGCACGTTCGGGGCGGAACCCGGGCCGGTCGGGCGCACGTTCGGGGCGGAACCCGGGCCGGTACGCGCGCGCCGGCCCGACGCGGCCGCGGCTCAGACGGCCACCCGCACCCCTGCCAGGTTCTCGATCATGCGGTGGGCGCTGGGGCCCACCACCGCGGCCCAGTCCTGAGGGGTCTCGCCGAGCCAGCGGGCCATGCGGGCGGCGAATCCGGGCACGTGCCGGGACAGCACGACCAGGCTCCAGTCGAAGCGGGTGGCGCCGTCGGGGGTGCGTACGAGGAGCAGGCCGGTGCGGTGGACCAGGGCGCGCAGTTCCTCGTCCCGGCCGTCGCCGTGGGGGGCCGCCGCGTGCAGGACGGCGTCCAGGACGTCCGGGTCCCGCTCGCGGTCGAGCAGGAGGTCCAGCAGCTCGCGGCGCAGGAGGCGGGAGCCCGGGGCGCCGGGGGCGGCGAGCACGTTGGCGAGGGCCGCCCGGACCCGCTCGCACCCGCCGTCGAGGAGGGCCGTGACCAGCGGCAGCAGGACGGAGCGGGCGGCGGTGCCGTGGTCGAGGAGGCGGTCGACGTACGCGGCCGTGTGCCCGGCGGTGTCCGGCCGCAGCGCCACCGCCTCCCGGACCAGGGTGGCGACCCGGTGGGCGAGGGCCGGGGTGGTGACGTCGGCGAGCGTGCGGAGGGTCTCCGCGGCGTCCGGGCCGCCGCGCCGCAGGCGGGCGCGGAATGCCTCCAGGACCGGTTCGGGGTCGGTGGCGAGGACCGGCACGAGGACGGCGGGCGGGAGCTGCGGGTCGCCGTCGGCGAAGTGGCGCAGGGCTTCGCCGAGATACCGCTCGCGGGTCCGCGGGTCGCGGATCAGGAGGGCGAGGGCGCCGCCGTGCAGGGCGCGGTCGGCGGGGCGGGCGAGCAGGGCGAGGGCGGCGTAGCGCAGCAGTTCGCGGTCGGCCGCCGAGCGGGCGTGCGGGGCCGCGCTCAGGCCGAACGTCAGCGCCGCCGTCCGGCGGGCGGGGCGGTCGTCGTGCGCCCAGCGGTCGACGGCCCGGCAGACGGCCGAGGGCTCGTCCTCGGCGAGGACGGCGAGCAGCTCGTCGGCCCTGGGGTGGGCGCTGAGCACGAGCACCTCGGTGAGGTCGTCCAGGGCACCGTGCCGGTGCGTGTGCAGCAGCGCCTGCGCGGCGGTCGCCACGGTGGCGTGCGGGGTCGCGGGCAACGGCCGCTCGTCGTCGAACCACCGGGTGAGGTGCGGCTGTACGGCGGCGGGAGCGGCGGCGAGCAGCCGGGCGACGGCGTCGAGATACCGGCCGCGGGCGCCCTCGCACCGGTCGCCCGTCTCCTGCGGTGCCGCGTCGGCCATGACCAGTCGGCGCAGCAGCGCGCAACGCTCGCCGTCCGGCAGGGGAAGGCCGGTCCAGAAGGGCGGGCCGAACTCGGCCGGTACGGGCCGCCGTTCCTGACGCCAGGCGACGACACGGTCGGCGAGGAGGCCGAGGACCTCGGTGTACGGCGTCGCGTCGGGGACCTGGAGCAGGGTGCGGGCGAGCAGCCGGGCGGCCCACCAGGAGGTGGGTTCCAGCTCCAGGGCGTCCGTCAACGCGCGCAGGCGGTCGGAGAGTTGGCCGGCGCCCTGCTGGCGGCCGAGGAGGAGCAGGGCCTGGACGACCGGGCCGACGCGGTGGTGCGGGACGGGGAGCGGCTGGGCTCGGGGCGGGCTGTGGGGGTCGTGGACCAGGGCGCGCAGGGCCTCGTCGAGGTCGAGGTGGGTGCCCTGGATCCAGTCGGCCAGCTCCTCGTGGGCGAAGCGGTAGCCGCTGCCTGCCGGGACCAGGAGTCCCTCGGTGAGCACGGCGGAGGCCCAGCCGGTCCCACCGCCGAGCCGGGCCGGTGCGGTCCCCCACGGGAACAGCGTCTCGAAGGAGGTCCGGTCGAGCTCGCCCTGGCCGGGGCCGAGGCTGCGCCGGGCGGCCTCGTGCACCTGCCCGGCCACCCGGGCGGCGAGCCGTCGTACGGCCGTGCCGCGCAGTCCGTTCTCGGCGGCCAGGCGGACGGCGACGTGCAGGCACATCAGGTCGAGGTGGGCGGCGATGACCTCGTGCCGGTCGACGGGACGGCCCGGCTCCTCGTCCGGGAGTGCGGCGCGGACCTCGGAGAGGAGGCGCAGGGTGAGCGGGTGCCGGGCGTCGCGGTCGGCGAGCGCACCGTCGGGGATGCCGTGGCGGGCGCGGGCCCGGCGGGCCTCGTCCTCGGTGAGGCCGGCGAGCGGCACGCACGGCGGAAGGGCACTCCCTCCGCTCTCCGGCACATGGAGCAGGTCCGCCGGGAACTCGGCCCCGGCGCGCTCCCAGTGCTCCTCCCGGCAGGCCACCACCAGCCGCGCCCCGGTCTCGCGGAGCCACGTGGCCGTCTCGCTGGTCCACGCCCGGAGCCGCCGGGCGAGTGCGGGCGGCATCTCCTCGGGGCCGTCGAGCAGGAGCAGCAGCGGGCGGCCGGACTGTTCGGCGAGGCGGGCGACCCGCGCGGGCGTGAGGTCGCCGAGGTCGGCATGGTGCACGGAGCGGTCTGCGGCGACGATCCGGCCGGCGCGCCGCAGGGCGCGGCGGGCCGCGTCGGCCACGGAGTCGTCCGTGGCCTTCAGGTCGGCGCCGCGCAGCCACAGCGTGGGCGTGGGCCGCTCGGCCCGGGCGCGACGGGCGGCAAGGGCCGCGAGTTCCGTCGTACGACCGGTTCCCGGGGCGCCGACGAGACCGAGCACGCAGCGGTCACCGGCGGCGAAGGCGGACAACTCCCGCACCACGCCGACTCGTTCGACGGGTCGCACCGAACCCGGACCGGCGGCCTCGGCGGATGCGGCGAGGGCGCCCGGCGGGCCGTCCCGGCCCACCGAGGTGGCGGTCAGCTCCAGGACGCCCGCGAGGTTGAGGTCGGCGCCGTACGCGGGCACGGTGGCCGCGTTGCGGGCGAGCAGCTCGGCGAGAGGGCCGTCGGCGGGCCGCAGGGGCACGGCGAAGCCGGAGTCGCGCCGGGCGGTGTGCAGGGCGCTGCCGAGCACCCCGACCACCGCACCCGTGGCCGCGTCCAGCACCGGTCCTCCGGCGGCGCCCCCGCCGAGCCGGAGCGCGTCCTGGCCCGCCGTGCCGATGGCCAGCTCCAGGGCGTCGTCGATGAGACGGAAGCGGTCGGTGGCGGTGTACGTGACCTGGGTGGCGGCCAGCACCCGCGCCTCGCGCCAGCAGCCGGCGGCCACGCGGAGGTAGGTACCGGCCTCGACCCGCTCGCGGACGGTCAGCGGCAGCGGCCGCACGTCCAGGCCCTCGGTGCGCACCAGGGCCAGGTCCAGCGCCGGCAGCGGGACGACCGCGTCGGCGTCGACCACGCAGGTGCGGTCCCCGGTGGCGTGCAGGACCAGCCGCGCGAGTCCGTCCACGGCCTCGTGGCTGGTGAGGAGCGTGCCGTGGTGGTCGGCGAGGAAACCGACCCCGCGGGGGCGGCCGGCCAGGTCGTGGATCCGCACGAGGACGTCCGTGCGAGCCGTGTCGTGGGCAGGGGGCGCGCCGTCCGTGCGGCACTCGTCCCGGACGTGGTCGAAGACGCCGGTACGGTTCCCGTCGCCGCCCCGTCCCGCCATGGCCGTACCTCCCCGCCCCGCACACCTGTCCTCACCTCGACGGTAGGCACGTGGTGATCAGCGGGACAGCGCGCGGGACGAAAGCGCCCCCTTCCGCTCCCCCGCTTCACTCCGAGCGCCTGCCCGGTCGGGTGAATAGGCGGGAGCGGCTGGATACACCCTAGGGGTGGGGGAACCGAGGGGGGGCCGTGGAGCGGCGGCAGTGGCAGTACCCCGTGGCCGCCGCTCCACGGGCAGGTACCCGTGGCGTCCGGGTGCGGTTCCCGGTCAGCCGAAGACGGCCAGGCTCTTCGCCTTGCCCTTGTGCTCCTCGACCAGCGCGAGCAGACGGCCCTCGGGGCCGAACACGGCTACGGGGCCGGCGCCCGCGTACTCCTCGGGGATCTCCAGCCGGACCCCGTTGAGCAGCAGCCGGGAGCGCCTGGCTTCCACGTCCCAGCGTGGGAACGCGGCAGCGGCGGCGTCGGCGATCGGCATCACGGTCAGCTCCTCCTGGAGCTGGTCGAGCGTCTTCGCGGAGTCCAGCTTGTACGGCCCGACGCGCGTCCGGCGCAGCGCGGTCAGATGGCCGCCGACGCCCAGGTCGGCGCCCAGGTCGCGGGCGAGGGCGCGGATGTAGGTGCCGGAGGAGCAGACCACCGAGACCACCAGGTCGAGCACGGCGGTTCCGTCCTCGGCGACGGCGTCCCGGACGTCGTACACGCTGAACGAGGAGACGGTCACCGGCCGGGCGGGGATCTCGAAGTCCTCGCCCTCGCGGGCCCGCTTGTACGACCGTACGCCGTCGATCTTGATGGCGCTGACCTTGGACGGTACCTGAAGGATGTCGCCGGTCAGCTTGGCGATGCCGGCGTCGATGGCGTCCCGTGTCACCCTCGACGCGTCGGTGGAGGAGCGGATCTCCCCCTCGGCGTCGTCGGTGAGGGTGTTCTGGCCCAGGCGGATGGTGCCCAGGTACTCCTTCTCGGTCAGGGCGAGATGCCCGAGGAGCTTGGTGGCGCGCTCCACACCGAGGACGAGGACGCCGGTCGCCATCGGGTCGAGGGTGCCGGCGTGGCCGACGCGACGCGTGCGCGCGATGCCGCGCATCTTGGCGACCACGTCGTGCGAAGTGAAGCCCGACGGCTTGTCGACGATGACGAGGCCGTCGGGCGTGGTGTGCTTCTGGGTCATTCCGCGGCGTCGCCGTCCGTCTCGGTCGTGTCGGCGGCCTCGTCGTCGGCCGGCTTGCGGTACGGGTCCGCGCCGCCCGCGTACGCCGCGCCCGCCGAGGCCTCGCGGACCTTCGCGTCGGACTGCCGTGCCTTGTCGAGGAGGTCCTCGATGGTCCGGGCGGTGTCCGGGAGGGCGTCCGCGACGAAGGTGAGGGTCGGCGTGAACTTCACGCCCGCCGCGCGGCCCACCTCGGAGCGCAGGATGCCCTTGGCGCTCTCCAGGCCGGCGGCCGCGGCCTTCCGCTCCTCCTCGTCCCCGTAGACCGTGTAGAAGACGGTCGCCTCCCGCAGGTCACCCGTGACCCGGGTGTCCGTGATGGTGACGTGCGAGCCGAGCCGCGGGTCCTTGATCCCGCGCTGCAGCTTCTGGGCCACCACCTCCCGGATGAGGTCCGCCAGCCTTTTCGCCCGCGCGTTGTCGGCCACTGGTCCGTCTCCCGTTCTTTCTTCTTCTCGTTCTGTGGTCAGTCGTCGTCGCCGTGGAAGCGCCGTCGCACGGACAGCAGCTCCACTTCGGGGCGGCCGGCGACCAGCCGTTCGCACCGGTCCAGTACGTCGGTGAGGTGCGCCGCGTCGCCGGAAACCATGGCGAGGCCGATGATCGCCCGCCGGTGGAGATCCATGTGGTCCACCTCGGCCGCGCTCACGGAGTACTTCCGCTGGAGTTCGGTGACGATCGGGCGGACGACGGAGCGCTTCTCCTTCAGCGAGTGGACGTCGCCGAGGAGGAGGTCGAAGGACAGAGTCCCCACGTACATGTGTGTAACCGGTTCACCCGCCGGTACGGGATCGATGGCCCCGGGTCCGTGTGGGCCGGGGACATCAAGAACGGTACCGCGTACCTGCCAGTGGCTCGACAGGGTTTACGGGGCACCGTCGGCTGCAGCCGCTGCCCGGGGGCTACGCCCCCGGACCCCCGGTTTCCCACCCACCTCTCTCGGTCGGCCGACAGGCACCCTGTCAGCCGAGTCGGGCGGACGGGTGGGAAAAGGGGCGCTGGCCGACGGAACCGGGGTTCCGTCGGCCAGCAGCGAACCGGGGCGTTACACCCGCGGCTTCTCCCGCATCTCGTACGTCGCGATGACGTCGTCGACCTTGATGTCGTTGAAGTTTCCGAGGTTGATACCACCCTCGAAGCCTTCGCGGATCTCGGTGACGTCGTCCTTGAAGCGACGAAGACCGGAGATGGTGAGGCTCTCCGCGACGACCTTGCCGTCGCGGATGAGGCGCGCCTTGGTGTTGCGCTTGACCTCGCCCGAGCGGATGAGGACACCCGCGATGTTGCCCAGCTTGGACGACTTGAAGACCTCGCGGATCTCCGCAGTACCGAGCTCGACCTCTTCGTACTCCGGCTTGAGCATGCCCTTGAGGGCCGCCTCGATCTCCTCGATCGCCTGGTAGATGACCGAGTAGTACCGGACGTCCACGCCCTCGCGCTCGGCCATCTGCGCCGCGCGGCCGGCCGCGCGGACGTTGAAGCCGATCACGATGGCGTCGGAGCCCATCGCCAGGTCGATGTCCGACTCCGTGACCGCACCGACGCCGCGGTGCAGGACACGGATGTCGACCTCTTCGCCGACGTCCAGCTGGAGCAGGGAGGACTCGAGCGCCTCGACGGAACCAGAGGCGTCACCCTTGATGATGAGGTTGAGCTGCTGGATCTCGCCGGCCTTGAGCACCTTGTCCAGGTCCTCGAGAGAGACGCGGCGCGTGCGCTTGGCGAACGCGGCGTTGCGCTCACGGGCGGCACGCTTCTCGGCGATCTGACGGGCCGTACGGTCCTCGTCGACCACCAGGAAGTTGTCGCCCGCACCCGGGACGTTGGTCAGGCCCAGGACCTGGACCGGCGTCGACGGGCCCGCCTCGGCGACGTTGTTGCCGTTGTCGTCGAGCATGGCGCGCACTCGGCCGTAGGCGTCGCCCACGACCATCGTGTCGCCGACCCGCAGCGTGCCTCGCTGGACGAGGACCGTCGCCACGGCACCGCGGCCGCGGTCGAGACGGGACTCGATCGAGATGCCCTGCGCGTCCTGGGCCGGGTTGGCCCGCAGGTCGAGCGAGGCGTCGGCGGTGAGGACGACGGCCTCGAGGAGGCTGTCGATGTGCAGACCCTGCTTGGCGGAGATGTCGACGAACATGGTGTCGCCGCCGTACTCCTCGGCCACCAGCCCGTACTCGGTCAGCTGACCGCGCACCTTGGTCGGGTCGGCGCCCTCGACGTCGATCTTGTTGACCGCGACGACGATCGGGACGTCGGCCGCCTTGGCGTGGTTGAGCGCCTCGACCGTCTGCGGCATGACGCCGTCGTTGGCCGCGACCACCAGGATCGCGATGTCGGTCGACTTCGCACCACGGGCACGCATGGCGGTGAACGCCTCGTGACCCGGGGTGTCGATGAAGGTGATCTTGCGCTCTTCGGCGTTGACCTCGGTCGAGACCTGGTAGGCACCGATGTGCTGGGTGATGCCGCCGGCCTCGCCCGCGATGACGTTCGTCTTGCGGATGGCGTCGAGGAGTCGGGTCTTACCGTGGTCGACGTGACCCATGACGGTGACGACCGGCGGACGGACCACCAGGTCCTCCTCGTCGCCCTCGTCCTCGCCGAACTCGATGTCGAAGGACTCGAGCAGCTCGCGGTCCTCCTCCTCGGGGCTGACGATCTGAACCGCGTAGTTCATCTCGCCGGCGAGGAGCTGCAGCGTCTCGTCGGAGACGGACTGCGTCGCGGTGACCATCTCGCCGAGGTTCATCATGACCGCGACGAGGGACGCCGGGTTGGCGTTGATCTTCTCCGCGAAGTCGGTGAGCGACGCGCCGCGGGAGAGACGGATGGTCTCGCCGTTGCCACGCGGCAGCATCACGCCGCCGACGCTCGGGGCCTGCATGGCCTCGTACTCCTGGCGCCTCTGCCGCTTCGACTTGCGGCCACGACGCGCGGGACCACCGGGACGGCCGAAGGCGCCCTGCGTGCCACCGCGGCCACCGGGACCACCGGGACGGCCACCGAAGCCGGGACGGCCACCGCCGCCACCACCGGGACCGCCCGGACGGCCGGCGAAGCCGCCGCCACCGCCACCGGGACCACCGGGACGACCGGCGAAGCCGCCACCGCCGCCACCCGGACGACCGGCGAAGCCGCCGCCACCCGGACGACCGCCGCCGCCACCCGGACGGCCGCCGCCGCCACCACCGGGGCCGCGGCCGCCGGGGCCACCGCCACCGGGACGCGGGCCGGCAGCGGGACGCTGCGGCATCATGCCGGGGTTCGGACGCGGACCGGCCGGGCCGGGACGCGGACCGCCCTGCGGACGGGGCATACCGGACGGCGACGGACGGGAACCGCCCGGAGCCTGCGGACGCGGACCGCCACCCTGCTGACCGGGTGCCTGCGGACGGGGACCGGCGCCGGGGCCACCGGGACCACCGGGACGAGGTCCGCCCTGCGGGCGCGGGGCCTGCGGACGGGCCATGCCGGTGGAGCCACCGGAGGTGAAGGGGTTGTTACCCGGACGCGGACCGGCGGGACGGGCACCCGGACGCGGGGCCTGGCCACCGGAGCGCGGACCACCCTGACCCGGACGGGACGCCTGGCCCTGACCGGGAGCCGGACGGCCACCGGGCTTGGGAGCACCCGGACGGGCGCCGGGACGCGGGCCCTGCCCGGACGGAGCCTGCGGGCCCTGCGCGGCCGGAGCCTGCGGGGTCTGCGCGGCCGGAGCCGGCGGAGCGGTGAACTCCGGGGCGGCCGGGGCCGGACGCGGCGCGGGCTTGGGACCCGGAACCGGACGCGGACCCTGGGCCGGTGCGGGCGCCGAGGGAGCCGACGGCGCAGCGGGCTGCTGGGCCGCGGGAGCCGTCGGAGGCTTGGGGGCAGCCGGCTTGGGGGTAGCCGGACGGGCCGCCTGCGCCGGAGAGGGCGCGGCGGGCCTGGGGGCGGCCTTGCGCGGGGCGGGCTTGCCGGCGGACTTGCCGGACCCACCGCCCTGGAAGGCGTCGGTCAGCTTGCGTACAACGGGCGCTTCGATCGTCGAAGACGCCGAACGGACGAATTCACCGAGTTCCTGGAGCTTGGCCATGACGACCTTGCTCTCAACGCCGAACTCCTTGGCGAGTTCGTAGACCCGGACCTTAGCCACTTCGCTCCTTTGAGGTCCGGGTGAAGCCGGACCGTCGCTAGTTCATGGGCGTACTCATCGCGTACTCATCGAGTGCTCATCGCAATCTCGACCTGCTTTCGACTCGCGAGGTACCAGGCCGTACAGGAGGTTCCGTACGGCTTGCTTTCTTACCGTGTTGCCTGTTCAGCAACTGTCTGTCTGCTCGACGTACCGGCGCAACGCCTTTATGTCGAGCGGCCCAGGGACGCGCAACGCCCTCGGGAACGCCCGGCGACGTACCGCCTGGTCGAGACAGACCGGGTCGGGGTGTACGTAGGCACCCCGGCCGGGCAGCGTACCGCGAGGATCAGGAACGCAGTGTTCCTGGTCCGCCACGGTGCGCAGCAGATCGTCCTTGGCCGCTCGCCGCCTGCACCCCACACAGGTGCGTTCAGGGCATACGCGGGCATGCGTCCGGCCAGACACCTCTTAGTCTACCTCCCCGTACCGACCCCACCCGTTTGGGGGAAAAGTCGAACAGTTGCCTGCTTCAGGCTGACGTGATCTCAGCGCCGCACGGCCGAGATCTATTCCCCGGCACGCTCCCCGGCCTGCTCGGTGTCCGGACGGATGTCGATCCGCCAGCCGGTGAGCCGGGCCGCGAGCCGGGCGTTCTGCCCTTCCTTGCCGATCGCCAGCGAAAGCTGGTAGTCCGGCACGGTCACCCGGGCGGAGCGGGAGGCCATGTCCACGACCTCCACCTTGCTCACCCGGGCGGGTGACAGCGCGTTCGCCACCATCTCGGCCGGGTCGTCCGACCAGTCGACGATGTCGATCTTCTCGCCGTTCAGCTCGCCCATCACGTTGCGCACCCGGCCGCCCATCGGGCCGATGCAGGCGCCCTTGGCGTTCAGGCCCGAACGGGTGGACCGTACGGCGATCTTGGTGCGGTGACCGGCCTCGCGGGCGATGGCCGCGATCTCGACGGAGCCGTCGGCGATCTCCGGCACTTCCAGGGCGAAGAGCTTCTTCACCAGGTTCGGGTGCGTGCGCGAGAGGGTCACGGAGGGACCCCGGACGCCCTTGGCGACCCGGACGACGTAACTGCGCAGTCGCATGCCGTGCGGGTAGGTCTCGCCCGGCACCTGCTCCTGCACGGGCAGGATGGCCTCGAGCTTGCCGATGTCCACGAGCACGTTCTTCGGGTCGCGGCCCTGCTGGACCACTCCGGTGACGATGTCTCCCTCACGCCCCGCGTACTCGCCGAGCGTGGCGTCGTCCTCGGCGTCGCGCAGCCGCTGCAGGATCACCTGCTTGGCGGTGGTGGCGGCGATCCGGCCGAACCCGGACGGGGTGTCGTCGAACTCGCGGGGCTCCTGGCCCTCCTCGAGGTCCTCGGGGTCCTCCTTCGCCCACACGGTCACATGTCCGGTTTCCCGGTTGAGCTCCACGCGCGCGTGCCGGCGGCTTCCCTCGGTGCGGTGATAGGCGATGAGGAGGGCCGACTCGATCGCCTCGACCAGCAGGTCGAAGGAGATCTCCTTCTCCCGAACCAAGCCCCGCAGGGCGCTCATGTCGATGTCCACGGCTACGCCTCCTCCTCTTCCGTCATGTCCTTCTTGTCCTTGCGGTTGAACTCGACCTGCACGCGCGCCTTCTCGATCTCCGGGAAGCCGAGTCTGCGGCCGGTGGCCTTGCGGCCCTTGACCCCGGGCACCTCGACGTCGATGCCCTCGTCGTCGACCTTCAGGATCCGCGCGACCAGTTCGCCGTCCTCGGCCAGCTGGAACTTCACGAGCCGGTCGGTGGCGCGCACGTAGTGCCGGTGCTCGGTGAGGGAGCGCTCCGCGCCGGGGGTTCCGACCTCCAGGTCGTACGCGGCGTCACCCATCGCGTCGGTCTCGTCGAGCTTCGCCGAGAGCGCACGGCTCACATCGGCGATCGCGTCCAGATCCGCACCGGTGTCGGAGTCGACGACCACCCGCAGCACCCGCTTGCGTCCGACGGAGTCCACAGCGATCTCTTCGAGATCCAGCCCCTGAGAGGTGACGAGCGGTTCCAGCAGCTCTCGCAGCCTCTCGCTCTGGGTGGTGCTCATCCGGGTGACTCCTCGGCCGCGTGTGCTGTTGTGGGATGGGTCGCGCGTCTGGTCAAAGGGTATCCGGTCGAGGGGAGTGTTGCCGTCCACCTGTGTACGCGCGGTGCCGGTGAGTGGTGTGCGCGGGGCGCGCGGGTACGGTGATCACGGGCGTGCCGCCCGTTGAATGTTCTTCTTTCATTTGTTCCTTTCGTACGAGTGCCCCGAGGACGTCTGCAGTGCCGTACCCCCCGCCGCCGCGTACCCCCTCGGGGCCGCGCAGAAGATCCCTGCTCGCCTCGGCCGCCGGGTCCGCCCTGCTGGCGGGCTGTTCGGCCGGTCCGGACTCCCGGGACGGCGGTGGCGGCCCGTCGGTGAGCGAGCGGGCACGCGCGGGTGCGGCCCGCGACAGCGCGGCGCTCGCAGAGCGCTACGACGCCGTGCTCGCCGTCCATCCGGCGCTGGCGGAGCGGCTGCGGCCACTGCGCGCCGAGGTAGCGGCGCAGGCGAAGGCGTTCGGCGGCGCCGCGGCCACCAAGTCCCCGACCCCCACGGCCTCGACGGCCTCCACGGCGTCCCCGCCGGCCGTGCCCGCCGCCGAGAAGGACGCCCTCGCCGATCTCGCCGCCGCCGAGCGCGGCCTAGCCGACCGGCGGGCGAAGGCCCTGCTGGAGGTGCCGGGCGAACTGGCCCGGCTGATGGCGTCCGTGGCCGCGGCCGGGGCGGCGCACGCGTACCTGCTGACGGAGGGGGCCAAGTGAGCGACGAGGACCAGAACGCCGACCGTGAGGCCGAGTTGACCGCGCTGCAGGCGGCACTGGCGGCGGAGCACGCGGCCGTGTACGGGTACGGCGTCGTCGGCGGCCGGATCGGTGGGCCGCGGCGGGCCGAGGCACGGGCGGCGTACGACGCGCACCGGGCACGCCGGGACGCGCTGGTGCGCGAGGTGCGCGACCTGGGCGGTGTGCCGGTCGCCGCGAGCGCCGCGTACGCGCTGCCGTTCCAGGTGCCGGACACGGCCTCCGCGGTGCGGCTGGCCGCCCAGCTCGAGGAGCGGGTGGCCGATGTGTACTCGGACCTGGTGCGGGCGACGACCGGTGAGCGGCGCGGCGCGGCCGCCGGGGCGCTGCGCGAGGCCGCGGTGCGGGCGGTGCGCTGGAGCGGGGCAGGCGTAGCCTTCCCTGGGCTCGCCGAGCGGGCCGGTGACGACACGGGCGCGGCCGGACCGCGTGCCTCGGCGTCCCCGACGCGGTGACGGCACGGCCGGCGACGTGAGCGCCCGGCCGCCCGTACGGCAGAGCCAGGAAGGCACAGGAAGAAGGGAACGACTCGCGCATGGCTTTCGAACCGCCGCAGCGGCTGGTGCGGGCGCTCGGTGAGACGGCGCCGGCCGGTGACGACTGGCTGGCGCGGCTGCCCGAGACGGCCGAACGAGCGGTCGCCCGGCGCGAGTTGACCGTGGAACGGGTTCAGGTGCCGGGCGGGCGCAGCAGCCTGGTGGTGCTGGTCCGGCGGGCGGACGGCACCCCGGCGGTACTGAAGCTGGCCCCGCCCCGGGCCCGTCCGGAGAGCGAGCGGGCGGCGCTGGCGCACTGGGCCGGCCTGGGCGCCGTACAGCTGCTGGAGACGGATCCCGAGGACACCGTGGAGGGGGTGCTGCTGCTGGAGCGGCTGCACCCGGAGGTGTCGGTGCGGTCGCTGCCGGAGGCGAAGGCGCTGCTGGAGGCGGCGGGGACGCTGCGGCGGCTGTGGGTGGAGCCACCGGGCGGCCACGCGTTCGAAACGGTGGCCGAGCGGACCGGGCGGCAGGCGGAGGCGATGCGGGCGAGCGCTCTGGCCGAGCCGGAGGCGGCGCCGTTGGTGGACGCGGCGCTCGCGGCGCGCGAGGAGTTGCTGGCCTCGCCGCCGGAGCAGCGGTTGCTGCACGGCACGTTCCGGCAGAGCAAGGTGCTCGGCGGGGAACGGATGCCGTGGCTGGCCGTGGGACCGGATCCGGTGGTCGGCGAGTCCGCGTTCGACCTCGCGCGCCTGGTGCGGGACCGGGTGGAGGACCTGATCGCCACGCCGTCGGGGGCGGCCACCACCCGGCGCCGGATCAAGCGGCTCGCGGAGTCGCTGGAGGTGGATCTGGAGCGGCTGCGGGGGTGGACGCTGTTCCGGGCGGTGGAGTCGGGCGTACGGGCGCTTCGCGTGGGGCGCCCGAAGGACGGGGAACTGCTGCTGGAATTCGCCGGCTGGCTGTAGCCCTCCTCCCACCGGCCCCCCTGCTCGACGGTGGACGACGTCCGCGCCGCGCGCGTGCGCGGGCGCATCACGGCCAACGCGGCGACGCCCTCGGGAGGGCTCTCCCGAGGGCGTCTTCAGGCGGGCGCCGCTACGCCGTCAGGCGGGCGATCGCGTCCTCGACGGACAGCTCCTCGCGCTCACCGGTCTTGCGGTCCTTCAGCTCCAGCACGCCCTCGCCGGAGCGGCGGCCGGCCACCAGGATCTGCGGTACGCCGATCAGCTCGGCGTCGGTGAACTTCACGCCCGGGGAGACCCCGGCCCGGTCGTCCACCAGGACCCGGACGCCCGCGGCGGCCAGCTTCTCGGCGACGTCGAGCGCCAGCTCGGTCTGCAGGGCCTTGCCGGCGGCGACGACGTGCACGTCGGCCGGGGCGACCTCCTTGGACCACACCAGGCCCTTGTCGTCGGCGGTCTGCTCGGCGAGGGCGGCGACGGCGCGGGAGACGCCGATGCCGTAGGAGCCCATGGTGACGCGGACCGGCTTGCCGTTCTGGCCGAGGACGTCGAGCTTGAGGGCGTCGGCGTACTTGCGGCCCAGCTGGAAGATGTGGCCGATCTCGATGGCGCGGTCCAGCTTCAGGCCGGTGCCGCACTTCGGGCAGGGGTCGCCCTCCTGGACCACCACGACGTCCACGTACGCGTCGACGTCGAAGTCACGGCCGGCGACGACGTTCCTGGCGTGGGTCTGGTCCTTGTTGGCGCCGGTGATCCAGGCGGTGCCGGGGGCCACGCGCGGGTCGGCGATGTACGTGAGCTTCTCGCCGAGGCCCTGCGGGCCGACGTAGCCGCGGACCAGGTCGGGACGGCCGGCGAAGTCCGCCTCGGTGACCATCTCGACGGTGGCCGGGGCGAAGTGCGCCTCGACCTTGTCCAGGTCCACCTCACGGTCGCCGGGCACGCCGACGGCGACGATCTCGCCGTCCACCTTCACCAGCAGGTTCTTCAGCGTGGCGGAGGCGGGGACGCCGAGGGAGGCGGCCAGGGTCTCGATGGTCGGGGTGTCGGGGGTCGGGATCTCCTCGAGCGCGGGCACGGCCGAGCCGTCCACCGGCTTGAGCTCGTGGACGACTGCCTCGGTGTTCGCCGCGAAGTCGCAGTTCGGGCAGTCCGCGAAGGTGTCCTCGCCGGCCTCGGCCGGGGCCAGGAACTCCTCGGACTTGGAGCCGCCCATCGCTCCGGCGGTGGCGGCGACGATGCGGTAGTCGAGGCCGAGGCGCTCGAAGGTGCGCCGGTAGGCCTCGCGGTGCAGGGCGTAGGACTTGCCGAGGGCCTCGTCGTCCAGGTCGAAGGAGTACGAGTCCTTCATGAGGAACTCGCGGCCGCGCAGGATGCCGGCGCGGGGCCGGGCCTCGTCGCGGAACTTGGTCTGGATCTGGTACAGGATCACGGGCAGGTCCTTGTAGGACGTGCACTGGTCCTTGACCAGCAGGGTGAAGATCTCCTCGTGGGTGGGGCCGAGGAGGTAGTCACCGCCCTTGCGGTCCTTGAGCCGGAACAGCTCCTGGCCGTACTCGTCCCAGCGGCCGGTGGCCTCGTAGGGCTCGCGCGGCAGCAGCGCGGGCAGCGAGACCTCCTGCGCGCCGATGGCGTCCATCTCCTCGCGGACGATCCGCTCGACGTTGGCGAGGACCTTCTTGCCCAGGGGCAGCCAGCTCCAGATGCCGGCGGCGGTGCGGCGGACGTAGCCGGCGCGGACGAGGAGCTTGTGGCTGAGGACCTCGGCGTCCGCCGGGTCGTCGCGCAGCGTCTTCGCCATCAACTGGGACATGCGCTGGACCGGTGCGTTGGCCATGGTTCTCGTACTCCTGCCGGGAAAGGGTGATGGCATAGGAGGTTAGCCGGGCCGACTGTGCCGGTGGAAATCGGTTAACGCCGACGCAGCGGCAGGGGGGCGCCCATCACGGCGTACGGCTTGGGGGCGCTGGGGAAGTGGACCTGGCGCGCGAGGTCGACGTAGCCGAGGGAGTGATAGAGGCCGCGAGCGGGGCTGTCGGTGTCGATCGCGGAGAGGATCGAGCGGGGTTCGCCGGCGCCGTCGGTGATGATGGTGATCAGACGGCGGCCGATGCCGCGGTTCTGGTGGCCCGGGTGGACGTGCAGCTCGGTGATGACGAAGGAGTCGTCCAGCCAGAAGTCGTTGTCCCGGGCGCGCAGATAGGGCTCGACGACCGTGGACCACCAGTGGGTGCGGGAGTTGGGCATGCCGTAGACGAACCCGACCAGGCGGCCCCGGCTGGTGGCGCCGAGGGCCCGGGCGCCCGGGTACTGCATGTGACGCTGGACGATCTGGCGGCGTACGGCGACCTCGTCTGGAGCCAGTCCGAAGGCGAGGGCCTGGACCGCCAGGGCCTCGTCGACGTGGGCTGAGAGGTCCAGGGGGCCGATCACGACGTCCATGCGGGGAGAGTACAGGGGAGGTGTCGGTGCCCGGCCGGGCACCGGCGTCCCTCCCGGGCCGGTACGACCGCGGTCCTAGGCCCTGCGCACGGGCACGGTTCGACCCGGCGGCCGATGAGCACACCCGCCACGCATGGCTAACGTCGCATGTCATGGACACCGACAGCACGCTCGACGAGGCCTACGAACGACTCCACCGGAGCGGTCCGGAGTTCGAGGGGTGGCTGAGCAACCACGGCCCGATGGCCGTGGAAGCGCTGGTACGGCACGGGCACGCGCACCAGGTCCACCGCTGGCTCGACCGCTACATGGACCGGCTGGACGAGCTGCCGCGCGGTACGGCGCCCGTCACCGCGGACGACTGGCGTGCGGCGCTCGGCGATCCGCGCCGGCTCGGGGACTGGCTCACCTACTTCGAGCGGGAGGCGCGGGAGCGGCCCTGGCGCACGGTGCTGGGCACGTGGTGGCCGCGGCTGCTGCCCGGCATCGCGGCCGGCGCCACCCACGGGGTCATCAGGACCGGCCACGCGGTCCACGCCCTGCTGGACCACGAGGACACAACGCGCCTGACGGAGTTCGCCCAGTCCCTCGGCTACTGGGCGGCGCGCTGGCAGCCGGTGCCGGTCGTCCCGCCGTCAGGCGCCGCCGATCCCGCGTCCGCCCTCGCCGGGGTCCCCCGGGTCCCGGACCAGAGCGGCGGCATCAACCACCGGCTCGACCAGCTGTCCGGCGCGGCCGGCTGGCCCACCGCGCTGGCCGCGCTCAGGCCCGCCACGGACGCCGAACAGGCCCGCGCGCTGCTGGCCGACCTGACGGCGGCCGCGGCCCTGCGCTATCTCCCGAACGCGCACGGCTCGGCGGTCATGCTCGTGCACTCGGCGACCGCGCCGATGGCGGTGCTGCGCACCCTGCCCGCGCTGCCCCGCACCCAGTGGGTCGAGAGCCTGCACGCGGCGTGGGCGGCCACTGCGGCCGTCACCGCGGCCTACAGCCCGGCCGTGCCCGCACCCACGGACAGCCTGCCCGGCGCTCCCGCGTCGGCGGACGAGGCGTTCGCGCTGGCCGCCCGGCACGGCGACGAGCACGTCATCAAGCTCGCCGACACCTGCCTGGACGTACACCACCGCACAGGCCGCCCCGAGGCACTCGCATCCGTGGCCCGCGCGGCGACACTGATCGACGAGCTGTGAGGGGGCGACGGACACCGGGCCGGGCGTCAGGACCGCGATCGGCGTCGGCGTCGGCGTCGGTCAGAACAGCACGCTCATGAAGGCGCCGACCTCCTGGAAGCCCACGCGCCGGTACGTCCTTCTCGCCGCCGTGTTGAAGTCGTTGACGTAGAGGCTGACCATCGGGGCCACGTCCGCCAGGGCGTACCGCAGTACGGCGGCCATGCCGGGCGCCGCCAGGCCCCTGCCCCGGTACTCCGGGGCCACCCACACGCCCTGGATCTGGCAGGCCTGGGACGTCGCCGCGCCGATCTCCGCCTTGAAGACCACCTTGCCGTTCTCGTCGAGGCGGGCGAAGGAGCGCCCGGAGCCGACCAGTTCGGCCACCCGGGCCTGGTACAGCAGCCCACCGTCCCCGGCCAGCGGCGATACACCGACCTCCTCGGTGAACATCGCCACGCACGCCGGCATGATCGTCTCCACCTCGTCCTTGCGGATGCGGCGAACGTAGGGATCCGGTGCGATGTCGGCGGGCATGCGGCCGGTGACCATCAGGGGCTGGTGCGAGCGGACCTCACGCGCGGGGCCCCAGTGGGGTTCGAGCAGGCGCCACAGGCGGCCGGTGGCCTCGGCGGGCCCGACGATGGAGGAGCAGCGTCGGCCGGCCCTTCTCGCCCTGTCCGCGAAGGCCCGTACGGCCCTCGGGGTCGCGCAGATCGGGACCAGGTTGGCGCCCGCGTAGCACAGGGACGTGAGCATGCCGTCCTCGTACCAGCCCCACATCTCGCCGCCGAGCCGCCACGGGTCGAGGCCCGCCACCTGGACCCGGGAGGTCACGAAGGCGTTCGCGACCGGCTCGCGGTCCAGGACAGCGAGCGCGGCGTCCAGGTCGCTCGGTTCGAGCACCCGTGAGGTGGTCTGAGTCAACACGTAGCGGGGCCTCACCCTGGGGGTTCTGCTGATCTCCGCACTGTACCTGCGGATGCTGAGCGACGCCGCCCTGCGGCGGCTGCCGCTCGCCCGGGGGCTGCCGGGCGGCCCGCGCCGAGCCGCCTCCCTCCGCGGGCTGCCGCCCCCAAGCCCCCGCGTCGGCCCCGTACGGACCGCGGCCTCGAACGCCGGACCGGCCGGACGAAGCCGCCCGGCGCCGGAAGGTTCCGTCAGCCCGCGACCGACACCGACGGCTCGCCCGAGGCGATGCCCTCCGCCTCCATGCGCTCGGCGAGCTTCATGGCCTCCTCGATGAGGGTCTCCACGATCTTGGACTCGGGGACGGTCTTGATGACCTCGCCCTTGACGAAGATCTGGCCCTT
>NZ_JBWKFL010000048.1:0-12343 GCF_056434305.1 Streptomyces sp. NPDC044061
GGGGTGGGGAGAGGGGGACCCAATATTCGACGGTCTCCGGGGGGCTGTCGCGGATGGTGGTCCGTTTTGGAGGGCAGCACTCAGGAGGCGGGACGGCGGACCCCCCCCCGGCGCCCGCGCCCAGGGCAGCGAGCGCCTCCAGAGGCACGAGGGCGGCGGCCACGGCGCCCACCACGGCACATGCGGCTGTCAGGGACCACAGCGCCCGCCGCCACGGCCGCGCGAGCCAGGGTCCCGCGGCGATCACGGCCGCGGCCCACGCCGCCAGGTACGCCGAGGACGGCCAGCCCGCCGGGACCACTCCGCTCCGGCCGGCCAGCACCTCGGGCCACAGATCCGGCCGGCCGCGGCCCAGCGCCAGATGGGTGAGCGCCCAGGCGATCGCCGCGCCCAACGCTGCCGCGGGCAGGACCCTGAGCAGCGCGTCGACACGCCGGCACACGACGAGTACGACCAGGCCCGCGACCGGCGCCGCCAGGGCGACGACCTGAACCGTGCCGACCAGGCCGTCGCGCAGGTCAGGCGACAGCGCGGCCGCCGCGGACAGCAGCCCCTGCTGCGCTTTGCGGGCGAACTCCCGGGTGACGACCGCCACCAGCACCGACAGCCCGAGCACGGCCAGGGACACCAGCAGCCGCGACAGATCCGCCGCCCTGCGCACATCGCACGGCGGGGGCGCGTCGATCGTCGGCGCCGCCCCGCCGTCCGCCTTCCCCACGATGTCGGAGGACAGGATCGCGTCGCGGTGCCCGGTCACCTCCGGCCCCCGGCAGGGACGCGAGGACGGCCCATCCGCTCACTCCCCGGGACGTCGTCCGGCCGGCCCGGACACCCGTTTCATCGTCCCACCGCGGGGCGGCCCTGCGGGCGTGCGGTGACGGCCCCGGCTCACGGCGGGAGCTGGGCGGAGACTCTCGTCAGGGGGTCGGGTCAGCGTTCGGTGACCTTGCCCGCCGCCACCTCCAGGCGGCGGGTCACCCGCACCGCGTCCAGCATGCGCCGGTCGTGGGTGACCAGCAGCAGGGTGCCCTCGTAGGCGTCGAGGGCCGACTCCAGCTGCTCGATGGCGGGCAGGTCCAGGTGGTTCGTCGGCTCGTCCAGGACGAGGAGGTTCACGCCCCGGCCCTGGAGCAGTGCCAGGGCGGCTCGGGTGCGTTCGCCCGGGGAGAGGGTCGCCGCCGGGCGCAGCACATGGTCGGACTTCAGACCGAACTTGGCGAGCAGGGTGCGCACCTCCACCGGCTCGGTGTCGGGGACGGCCGCGCAGAACGCCTCGAGCAGGGCCTCGGTGCCGTGGAACAGCGCGCGGGCCTGGTCGACCTCGCCGACCAGGACGCCGGAGCCGAGGGCGGCATGTCCGGAGGCCAGCGGGACGCGGCCCAGCAGTGCGCCGAGCAGGGTCGACTTGCCGGCGCCGTTGGCCCCGGTGACCGCGACCCGGTCCGCCCAGTCGATCTGCAGCGACACCGGGCCGAAGGTGAAGTCGCCGCGCCGGACCTCGGCGTCTCTGAGGGTCGCGACGACCGCGCCGGAGCGCGGGGCGGCCGCGATGTCCATGCGCAGGTCCCACTCCTTGCGCGGCTCCTCGACCACGTCGAGGCGTTCGATCATCCGCTGGGTCTGCCGGGCCTTGGCGGCCTGCTTCTCGCTGGCCTCGCTGCGGAACTTGCGGCCGATCTTGTCGTTGTCGTTGCCCGCCTTGCGCCGGGCGTTCTTCACGCCCTTGTCCATCCAGGACCGCTGCATCTGGGCGCGGTCCTGGAGGGCGGCCTTCTTGTCGGCGTACTCCTCGTAGTCCTCGCGGGCGTGCCGGCGGGCGACCTCCCGCTCCTCCAGGTAGGCCGCGTAGCCGCCGCCGTAGAGGTTGATCTGCCGCTGTGCGAGGTCGAGTTCGAGCACCTTGGTGACCGTGCGGGTCAGAAACTCGCGGTCGTGGCTGACGACCACCGTGCCCGCGCGCAGCCCGGTGACGAAGCGCTCCAGGCGCTCCAGGCCGTCCAGGTCCAGGTCGTTGGTGGGCTCGTCCAGGAGGAAGACGTCGTACCGGGAGAGGAGGAGAGAAGCGAGGCCGGCGCGGGCCGCCTGGCCGCCCGAGAGGGAGGTCATCGGCTGGTCCAGGTCCACGGCCAGGCCGAGGGAGTCGGCGACCTCCTCGGCGCGCTCCTCCAGGTCGGCGCCGCCCAGGTTCAGCCAGCGCTCCAGGCTGGTCGCGTAGGCGTCGTCGGCGCCCGGCGCGCCGTCGACCAGCGCCTGCGTGGCCTCGTCCATCACCCGCTGTGCCTCGGCCACACCGGTGCGGCGGGCCAGGAACTCCCGGACGGTCTCGCCCGGCCTGCGCTCCGGCTCCTGCGGCAGATGGCCGACGGTCGCGGTCGGCGGGGACAGCCGCAGCTCGCCCTGTTCGGGCCGGGTCAGTCCGGCGAGCAGGCGCAGCAGGGTGGACTTGCCCGCGCCGTTGGCGCCGACCAGCCCGATCACGTCGCCGGGCGCGACGACGAGGTCGAGCCCGGAGAAGAGCGAGCGGTCGCCGTGTCCGGCGGCGAGGTTCTTGGCGACGAGGGTGGCAGTCATCAGGGCGCCGATCCTAGTGCCCCGGGCACCCGGCGCTCAGCGGGGTTCACGGCGTCCCGGGGGTGTCGGCCGGGACCACGCGCCCTCGGACCGGCCGCCTCACCTCCCCATCGGCTCCACCAGCACGCTCCCCGACGTCCGGGCCACCACGAACGCCTCCCCCTTCACCGCCCTGGGGTCGAGCGGAATGCGGTGCCGGCCGGGCTCGAGGACGCCGTCGAAGACCTCCTGGGCGTGGGTGCGGTAGAGCCGGTCGAGGCGGTAGGCGGTGACCCGGACCCGGCACGGCGAGGTCACCTCGATGTCGGCCTCGCCGTCGGCGGCGGCCAGTGCGGTCAGCCGGCGCTGCGGGAGCGGACTGCGGTCCAGGGCGTTCTCGATCTGCGCGACGAGCAGCGGCACGATCGGGGCCAGGCCGTTCACACAGGCGACCTCGACCTCCGCGCTCTCGAACGCCTGTCGCACGGAGGCCCGTTCGGCCTCCGTGACCGCGCGCCCGAAGGCGACGGCGCCGTAGCCGCGCAGTTCCTCGGCGGGGACGGCGCGGGCGTCCTGGGTGATGTCGGCGCCTATGCCGATGGTGCGCAACGCGGCGGCGAGTTTGGCGAGGACGGCGACGCGGGCGCCGATCAGCAGCACCCTGCGGCGGGGCGCGGGCGGGCCGCCGGCGTCCTCGATCAGCGCGGCGAGGGCGGCACGGTACTCGGAGCCGTGGAAGCGGAACGGCCCTATGCCGTGGTAGCCGTTGAGTTCCAGGTCGGCGCGGTCGTCGGTCTGCCAGGCGAAGTCGCGCCAGATGTAGTCGTCGCCGTCCCGCTCGATCACGGCCGTGACCGCGCCGCAGGCCAGGTCCGCGCACTCGGGGCAGCCGTAGATCACGAACCGGCCGTCCGGGAGCGGCGGTTCGGCCTCCAGCAGCAGGCCGCGCACCTGCGCGGTGAAGATGGCGGGCGGGACGTCGGAGGCGAGCGGGGAGACGGCGTCCAGATCGGAGAGCTGGAACAGCAGCGGCCGTCCGTCCACGAGGAAGTCGACGAAGTCACGGTGGACCTGGTAGCCGCCGTCGGCGAGGACACCGCCGGCGCGTGTCGCCGGTGCCAGGCCGAAGGTCGCGTATGCGGCAGACATGCTGTGAGTATCCCCACACCGGGACGGATGTGAGCGCGGCATGACATATTCCGTTAGCGTCCTGGCGTGGAGCGCGGGTCGAGTGACGAAGTGATCGTGGTGGGCGGCGGGGTCGCCGGGCTGACGACGGCCGTGGTGCTGGCCGAGTCGGGCCACCGGGTACGGGTGTGGGCCCGGGAGCCCGCCGAGCGCACGACCTCGGCGGTCGCCGGCGGACTGTGGTGGCCGTACCGCATCGAGCCCGAGCCGCTGGTCGGTGCGTGGGCGCTCGAGTCCCTGAGGGTGTACGGGGAGTTGGCGTCCCGCCCCGGGGAAACCGGCGTACGCCTGGTCGAGGGCGTACACCGGGGGACGCGGCTGGACGAGTTGGGCGTCTGGGCGGGCCGGGTGCCGGGGCTGCGGGCGGTGGCCGACGGGCTGGCCGCGCGGCTGCCGCTGATCGACATGCCGGTCCATCTGGCGTGGCTGCGGGAACGCTTCACGAGGGCCGGAGGCTCGGTGGAGGAGCGGGAGGTCACGGACCTGGCCGCCGTTCCCGCCGCTGTGGTGGTCAACTGCACGGGGCTGGGGGCGCGCGCTCTGGTGCCCGATCCGGCGGTGCGTCCGGTGCGCGGGCAACTGGTCGTGGTGGAGAACCCGGGGATCACGACGTGGTTCACGTCCGTCGACCACGCCTCCGGCGCCTCGACCTACTTCTTCCCGCAGCCGTACGGGCTGGTTCTGGGCGGTACGGCGGAGGACGACGCCTGGTCGCTGGAGCCTGACCCCGCGACCGCCGCGGCGATCGTCGCGCGGTGCGCGGCGGTCCGGCCGGAGATCGCGGGGGCGCGCGTGCTGGCGCACCGCGTGGGGCTCAGGCCCGCCCGGGACGCGGTACGGCTGGAACGCCGGTCCCTTCCGGACGGGCGGGTGCTGGTGCACAACTACGGGCACGGCGGCGCCGGGGTGACGGTGGCCTGGGGCTGTGCCCGGGAGGCGGCCGGGCTGACTCGCCCGGCCGCCTGAGCGGTCAGCCCGCGGGCACGTGTTCGGCGAGGTCCGGCACACCGACGCCGTCCCCCACCCGCGGGGCGGGCGCGGCCGACGCGCTGCCGGAGGTGGCCCGGGCGAACGCCGCCGGGCCGCCGAGCAGCGGGACCCGGGCCGTCGTACGGGACAGGTCCAGGGTGAGGGTCGGCCTGGTGGACGGAGGGTCGATGAGGTCCTTGTCCGTGCCGGCCACGATCAGTGCCAGGCGGTGGCCCTTGGGCACGACGTGGTCGGTGGCCGCCAGGTCCACGGTGATGGTGTAGGCCCTGCCTGGGGTGAGCGGGACGCCGTGGTCGAGGGAGGCGTAGTGGCCGAGGTCGGCCCAGCCGCGGCTGAACACCGTGTGATCGACCGTGGCCGTCTTGGCCCTGGTCGCCTTGAAGCAGGCGCTGTCCCCGGCCGTGCTCTCGCCCCAGCAGGTGCGGGTGGCGAGCGTGGTGATGCCCTCGGCGCTGTCGGCGTAGTCGCGGATGGTGTCCGGGCCGAGGTCGACCAGCACGGCGGTCAGGTGGGCCGAGGAGGTCGTCGGGGTGGCGGTCACGGTCACCTGGGCGGATCCGGACAGGCGCAGGTCGCGGGTGAGCGGCGGGGTGATGAAGCCGGTCTTCTCCGGTGTGGGCGTGGTGAGGTGGGCGGCCCAGTCGGTCTCGCTCTGCTTCGGCTCGTCGGTGAACGTCTCGGTGCCGGTGGCCGGGCCGAGGCCGAGCGTGCCGACACCAGGCCGGGTGCCGGGGGCCGGGCGCAGGGCGGTGGTCCGGGTGCCGTGCGGCGGCCAGGCCCTGGAGGTGACCCACTGGTCGGGGTGGCGTTCGATGTCGGCCATCGGCTCACGGTCGATGCCGTTGTGGTAGCCGAGGAGTTCGTGGTCGAACCAGCGGTGCAGGGTGTCGACCCAGGCGCCGCGCCGGTAGTCGAAGGGGTCGACGTGCCCGGTCTGGGAGAGCCAGATCTTGCGCTCGACCCCGTGCTTCGCGAGGGCGTCCCACCACTGGCCGAAGTGCTTGGTGCGCACGTTGAGGTCCTGCATGCCGTGCACGAGGAACACGCTGGCCCGCACCTTGGCCGCGTCCTTGACGTAGTTCCGCTCGGTCCACAGCGGGGTCCAGTCGCCGGTGCGCGGGCTGCCGTCGGCGAGTTTCTTGCGCACGGCGGCGCAGTGGGCGTGCGCGGCGTCGCTCTCGACGTAGCCGGCCAGTTCGTCGGGGCCGCCGTCGTACAGCGGGGCGCCCTGGGCGAAGTAGTAGTCGTACCAGGAGGAGATGCCGCTGATCGGGACGATGGTCTTCAGGCCCTTGACGCCGGTGGCCGCGACCCCGTTGGCGATCGTGGCGTCCCAGCTCTTGCCGATCATGCCGGTTCTGCCGTTGGTCCAGGTCGCCCTGACCGGTGTCCCTCCGGTGCGGCTCGTGTAGGCCCTGGCGCGGCCGTTCAGCCAGTCGACGACCGTCTTCGCTGACTGGATGTCGGAGCGGCCGCCGACGTCGACGCAGCCGTCGGAGCGGTTGGTGCCGGTCAGATCCACGCCGACGAAGGCGTAGCCGCGGGGCACGAAGTAGTTGTCGTAGAACAGCGGCATCTGTACGACGCGACCGTGGGCGTCGTACGTCTTGAGCTGGCTCTCGTTGCCGCGTCCGCAGCAGGAGTAGTAGGGGCTGGCGTCCATGATGACCGGCACCTTGCGGCCCTGGCGGGCCGGTTCGGAGGGCCGGACGATGTCGGCGGCGACGCGGTCCCGCTTCCCGTCGCCGTCCTCGTCCAGGCCGGTGTCCACCCAGACCGCCTCACGGATGGCGTGTGCGTACGAGTAGACGGGCCGGCTCTCGCGGGGCGCGGCCTGTGCGGCGGCGGGGGTGAGGACGGCGGCCAACAGGGCTGTGACGGCCGCGGCCGCGAGCGCTCTCCAGGTCGTGAAGCGCGTGCGTTTCAGCGTGCGTTTCGGCATGCGCGGACGGTACCCCGGTCAACTCCCGTGCAGAAGAGGGCTCTACGGCGCCTCGCGGGGCTGTGACGGCTGAATGGCGATCGTGTGACACCGGGGGCCATGGACAGGCCGGGGACCACAGCGACTGAATAGGCTCCGAACAGACTTCCTGTCCCGACGACTTGGAGCTGACGTGCACCGCAGAATCATCGCGCCGGGAGCACTCGCGGCGGCCTCCCTCCTGCTGGCGATCCCGGCATCGGCCGCGAGCCACTCCCCCGGCGCGCCGGGCATCGGCGACCCCTACTACCCGTACTACGGCAACGGCGGCTACGACGTCTCGCACTACGACCTGAGGCTGCAGTACCAGCCGAGGACGGACGAACTGCAGGGCACCGCGACCGTCCTGGCGAGGACCACGCAGGACCTGTCCAGCTTCGATCTGGACTTCCTGCTGGACGTGAGCGAGGTGCGGGTCAACGGCGCCAAGGCGTCTTTCACGACCTCCGGCCAGCACGAACTGGTCGTCACCCCGAAGACGCCGCTGGCCAAGGGCACACCGATCACCGTCGTCGTCCGCTACAGCGGGGTGCCGTCGACGAAGAGCGCCTACGGCTTCACCACCTGGCACCGCACTCCGGACGGCGCGGTCGCCGCCGACGAGCCCGAGGCCGCCTGGTGGTGGTTCCCGAGCAACGACCATCCGAGCGACAAGGCCACCTACGACGTGTCGGTGGCGGTCCCGGACGGCACCCAGGCCATCTCCAACGGCACACTGCAGTCGACCAGTTCGAAGCTGGGCTGGACCCGCTACAACTGGCGGCAGAACAAGCCGCAGGCGACCTATCTGACCACCCTGGCCCTCGGCCGGTTCGACATAACCACCGGCACCTCCGACGGCGGCGTGCCCGTCGTCAACGCCTACAGCAAGGACCTCGGTGACAACGACGGCGCCGCGCGGGCGAGCGTCGAGCGCACCGGGGAGATCGTGGACTGGCTGAGCGGCTATTTCGGGCCGTATCCGTTCGCCTCGGCCGGCGGATACGTGCCGAACACCACCACCGGCTACGCGCTGGAGACCCAGACCCGGGTCTACTACAGCCCGAAGCAGTTCGCGAGCGGCGCCAACACCTCGGTGGTCGTGCACGAGCTGGCCCACCAGTGGTACGGCGACGACGTGTCGTTGAAGGGCTGGAAGGACATCTGGATCAACGAGGGCTTCGCGCGCTACGCGCAGTGGCTGTGGTCCGAGCACGAGGGCGAGGGCACCACCCAGGAACTCGCCGACTACGTGTACGGCTCCCACCCGGCCGACGACGCGTTCTGGACGGTCCGGCCCGGCGACCCGGGTCCGGACGCCCAGTTCGACATCGCCGTCTACGACCGGGGCGCGCTCGCCATCCAGGCGCTGCGCAACGAGGTCGGTGACGACGCGTTCTTCGCCATCCTGAAGGGCTGGCCGAAGGACCACGCGTACGGCAACGCGTCGGTGGCCGACTTCCAGAGGTACGCCGAGGAGGTGTCAGGCAAGCCGCTGGCCGCGCTGTTCGACACCTGGCTGTTCCAGCCGTCGAAGCCGGCGGCGCCCGCGGCCGGCGCGGCGTCCCTGGCGAAGGCGGGCACGGGGGTCGCTCAGCCGAGGTCGTGGAAGAGGATCGAGGCGACGAACGACGTGCACGGGCGCTGACGCCCGGGCGCCTCACTCGCTCGGCTCGGCCGCCCGCTTGAGCAGTTCGTCCCGGCCTATCGCCTCCGCGCGGGTGGCCGGGACGGTGCAGGCGTACGCCCCGGCGACGGCGCCGTAGCGGGCGCACCGCGCGGGCGGCTCGCCGGTGAGGCGGCCGTAGAGGAACGCGGCGGCGAAGGCGTCGCCCGCGCCGTTGGAGTCGACCACCGGCGCGGGCGGGGCCGCCACCGGTATCCGGGTCAGCTCGCCGTCGGCCAGCAGATACGCGCCATCGGCGCCTGCGGTGGCGACGACGACCTCGGCCCGGCCGCGCTCGGCGATGCGCCGCACGGTCCGCTCGGGGTCGGCAAGTGCGGCCGCGGAGAGGAAGACGACGTCCGCCGCGAGGGCGAACGGCTCGTGGTAGGGGTTCTCGCCGTCCCAGTCGTGGAGATCGGTGGAGAGGGGTACGCCCGTCTCCATCAGCACGGGCAGGGCGTCGGCACAGGGCTGGGTGATGGTCACGTGCACGTGCCGGCCGGCGCCGGCCAGCATGCGCAGCATCCCCTCCGGGAAGCGGTCGCCGGGGTGGGCACGGCTGGTGTCGTACAGGGACAGCCGCCGGCCGTCCGGGCCCACGAGGTTGACCGCGCGCTTGGTCCCGGCCGGTTGCGGGAGAGCGGTCAGGCCGATGCCCCGCTCCTCGTGCAGGGCGCGGACGAGGTCCCCCTCGGGGTCGTCGCCGAGCAGGTCGAGGTGGTGGGTGCGCAGGCCGAGCGCTGCGAGGCCCACCGCGACGAAGTCGCCGGTCTGCCCCGCGCGGGTGCGGATGCCCGAGTCGATCATGTAGCTGTCGGCGTACGGCAACGGCAGCTCGGGGACGTACACGATCGTGTCCACTCCGGCTCCGCCCAGCACCAGGACATCGATCCCGTCCGCCCGTGCGGTCATCCCCCACCCTCCCCGTGGTCGTACACCGTCACCGTGATCCCTCGTTTCACCAGCCGTTCGGTGATGAGCGGCTCGATGCGGGACCACTTGCCGCCCGCCAGGCCACAGCCTATGCGGGGCATGTGCACGGACGCGCCGAGTTCGGTCACCTCGTCGGCGAGGCGGCCGAGGGCGGTGTCGATCGCCTCGTAGCGCACGGGGACGCCCTTGCTGCCCGTGCGGATGCCGCGCTGGCCGACCATGTTCGCCACCCACAGGTGCGCATCGACCTTCACGAGCTGGACGGCGCCCAGCCCGAAGTCGTTCTTCGCGCGGCCCCGGTGCCAGGCCCGGTACGCGGCCTCCGGCTCCGCCCAGCGCCGGGAGAGCGCCAGGACGAAGCCCTTGCCCCAGCCGCCGATGTCGTTGCAGACGTGGGCGATCACCTTGGCGCCCTTGACCGAGGGAACGGTGGCGTCACCTCGGACGTACGTGATCTCCGACATGACGCCACCGTAGGCGATGCCACTGACAGTGGCCCTGAGCTGTTACTTCGCCAGCTGCGAGAGCTCCTCGTCGGTTTCGCGGGAGACCCGGCGGCGCACCCCGAACCAGCCGCCGCCGAGC
This sequence comes from Streptomyces sp. NPDC044061, assembly GCF_056434305.1. NCBI lineage: Bacteria > Bacillati > Actinomycetota > Actinomycetes > Kitasatosporales > Streptomycetaceae > Streptomyces > Streptomyces sp. NPDC044061. The sequence goes on from NZ_JBWKFL010000048.1 coordinate 9,873, forward strand.
AGGACGGCGATCACCGGGATGAGCAGCAGGGTCTTGCGGCCGACCTCGGCGTCGTTCCACATCATGCCGAGACAGACCAGCAGGAAGGCGATCGTGGCGATCTCGGTGACCGGGCTGAACTTCAGCTGGAAGTGCGGCCGGGTCACCAGGCCCGCGCGGGCGCGGCGGACGAAGACCAGGTGGCAGACCATGATGATCACCCAGGTGCTGATGATGCCGAGGGAGGCGACGTTCAGCACGATCTCGAAGGCCTGGCTGGGCACCAGGTAGTTCAGACCGACGCCGAGCACGCAGACGGCGCAGGTCAGCAGGATGCCGCCGTAGGGGACCTGGCTGCGGTTCATGCGGGCGGTGAACTTCGGGGCGGAGCCCGCCATGGCCATGGAGCGCAGGATGCGGCCGGTGGAGTACAGGCCGGAGTTGAGCGAGGACATCGCGGCGGTCAGCACGACCAGGTTCATCACGTCGCCGGCCGCCGGTACGCCGACCTTCGACAGGACCGTGACGAACGGGCTCTGGTCGGCGGAGTACATCGAGCCGGGCAGCAGCAGGGCGAGCAGGACGACGGAGCCGACGTAGAACAGGCCCACGCGCCACATGATCGAGTTCACCGCGCGCGGGACGACCTTCTCCGGCTCGGCGGTCTCGCCCGCGGCGACGCCGACCAGCTCGAGGGCGGCGTACGCGAAGATCACGCCCTGCATGACGAGGACGACGGGCATCATGCCGTGCGGGAAGACACCGCCGTGGTCGGTGACGACGCTCAGGCCCGGCTTCCCGCCGCCCACCTCGTGCTGGGTGGCGAGCAGGAAGATGCCGACGAACATGAAGCTCACCAGGGTGGCGACCTTGATGATCGCGAACCAGAACTCCATCTCGCCGAAGATCTTCACCGAGATCAGGTTCACGGCCAGCACGACCGCGAGCGCGATCAGCGCCAGCACCCACTGCGGGATGGACGTGAACATGCTCCAGTAGTGCGTGTAGAGCGCGATCGCGGTGATGTCGGCGATGCCGGTGGTCGACCAGTTCAGGAAGTACATCCAGCCGGCTACGTACGCGCCCTTCTCGCCGAGGAACTCGCGCGCGTACGACACGAAGGAGCCCGAGGAGGGGCGGTACAGCACCAGCTCGCCCAGGGCCCGGACGACGAAGAAGGCGAAGACGCCGCAGACCAGGTAAGCCAGGGCGAGCGCCGGGCCCGCGTTGTGCAGGCGGCCGCCGGCGCCCAGGAAGAGCCCGGTGCCGATGGCTCCGCCGATGGCGATCATGTTGACGTGGCGGGCCTTGAGGTCCTTGCTGTAGCCGGCGTCGCCCGCGTCGGCCGGGGTCGCGGCCGCCGCAGTGCGGGAATCGGCCTGTGCGGTTGTGTGCACGGCTTTCTTGCTCACGGGTGGTTCCACTCTCTGGTGCGCCCGGACCTCGTGGGCCCGGGTGTCCGTACAGTTCGGCCCGCACCACCCGGTGTGTCGCGGCACAGACCAAGGCAGCAGCTTCCCAGAGCGATCTCCGGGTATGCGATGGCCCATGTCACAGAGCGTTACTTCTCACATGATCCACTCAGGGTCCACGCAATGTTCACCTGAGGTGTCACACCATCGGTGAGACAGCGATACTGCTGTACATGACGACCGATGCCGAGGAGCCCACCCTCACCATCGACGAGCTGGCCGCCCGGGCCGGCGTCACGGTCCGCACCGTCCGCTTCTACGGCAGCAAGGGCCTCCTCCCGCCGCCGGAGATAGGTCCGCGCCGCGTGGGACGCTACGGGCCCGGGCACGTGGCACGGCTCGCCCTCATCGAGGAGCTGCAGCAGCAGGGCATGACGCTCGCGGCGATCGAGCGGTACCTGGCCCAGCTGCCGCCGGACCTCACCCCGCACGACCTCGCCGTGCATCGCGCGGTGGTCTCCTCCTGGGCCCCGGACCACACCGAGACGCTGTCGCGCGACGAACTCCAGCGGCGGGCCGGTCGGCCACTGGACGACGGGGACCTGGACCGGCTCGCAGCGATGAACGTCGTTGAGGGAGCCGGGGACGCCTACCGCGTCGACCTGGGTCTCCTGCGCCTCGGCGTCGAGCTGCTCGACGTACCGCTGTCCCAGGAGGCCATCCTGGCCGCCCGCAAGGTGCTGCTGGAGCACTCGCGCGCGGCAGCCCACGAGCTGGCGGGGCTACTGCGGAGCGAGGTGTCGGAACGGGAAACGAAGGACGTACGGTCGCTGTCCGCCCATATGCAACCTCTGGTGGTGCAGGCCCTGCTGACGGCTTTCCAGCGGTCCCTGAAGGAGGAAGTCCGCGACTGGCTCAAGGAGTCGCGGCCCTCTCACCGGTGATCGCGCCCTTCCGCCGCAGCGGCCTCGCCGAGGCACACCCCGGTGGGGGGGGGGGGGGGGGGGGGGGGGGGGGGGGGGGGGGGGGGAGGGGGGGGGGGGGGGGGGGGGGGGGGGGGGGGGGGGGGGGTGGGGTACG
>NZ_JBWKFL010000048.1:12349-56140 GCF_056434305.1 Streptomyces sp. NPDC044061
TTCGTCTCTCTCCCCCCGTGGCCCGCTCCCCCCCCCCGTAGTGCCCTCCCCGAACCCCACCCGGTCCCCAGAACGGAGAGTGTTCCCCCCCCCCCCCCCCCACCGGGGGCGACGGCGGCCCGGCGTCGGGCGCCGGGCTCAGCGGGCGTCGGTGAAGGTCTCCCCCTTCTCGGCCTTCTCCACCAGCAGCGCCGGCGGGGTGAACCGGTCGCCGTAGCGGTCGGCGAGTTCACGCGCGCGTGCCACGAAGCCCGGCAGTCCGCCCTCGTAGCCGTTGATGTACTGCAGGATGCCGCCGGTCCAGCCGGGGAAGCCGATGCCGAAGATCGAGCCGATGTTGGCGTCGGCGACGGAGGTCAGGACGCCCTCTTCGAGCAGGCGGACGGTGTCGAGCGCCTCGGAGAAGAGCATCCGCTCCTGCATGTCCCGGAACGGGATCTCGTACCCGGGCTTGGTGAAGTGCTCACGCAGGCCCGGCCAGAGCCCGGCCCGCTTCCCGTCCTCCGCGTAGTCGTAGAAGCCGCCGCCGCCGCTGCGGCCGGGGCGGCCGAACTCGTCGACCAGGCGGTCGATGACCGCCTCTGCCGGGTGCGCCTCCCAGGTGCCGCCCGCTTCCTCGACGGCACGCCTCGACTCGTTGCGGATCTTGCGGGGCAGGGTGAGGGTCAGCTCGTCCATGAGGGAGAGCACCTTGGCCGGGTAGCCGGCCTGCGCGGCGGCCTGCTCCACGGAGGCGGGCTCGACGCCCTCGCCGACCATCGCGACGCCCTCGTTGATGAAGTGGCCGATCACCCGGGAGGTGAAGAAGCCGCGGGAGTCGTTGACGACGATCGGCGTCTTGTTGATCTGCCGGACCAGGTCGAAGGCCCGCGCGAGGGCCTCGTCGCCGGTGCGCTCGCCCTTGATGATCTCGACCAGCGGCATCTTGTCGACCGGCGAGAAGAAGTGCAGCCCGATGAAGTCGGTCTGGCGCTGCACGCCCTCGGCGAGTGCGGTGATGGGCAGGGTGGAGGTGTTGGAGCACAGCAGCGCGTCGGGGTCGACGACGGACTCGATCTCCTGGAACACCTTGTGCTTGAGCGCCGTGTCCTCGAAGACGGCCTCGATGACCGCGTCGCAGCCGACGAGGTCGGCCACGTCGGCGGTGGGGGTGATGCGGGCGAGGAGCGCGTCGGCCTTCTCCTGGCTGGTGCGGCCCTTGGCGACGGCCTTGGCGCACAGCTTCTCGGAGTAGCCCTTGCCCTTGACGGCCGCCTCCAGGGCGACGTCCTTCAGGACGACGTCGATGCCCGCGCGGGCGCACGAGTAGGCGATGCCGGCGCCCATCATGCCGGCGCCGAGGACGGCGACCTTGCGGGCCTGGCGGCGCTCGATGCCCTTCGGGCGGTTGGCGCCGGAGTTGACGGCCTGGAGGTCGAAGAAGAACGCCTGGATCATGTTCTTCGAGGTCTGCCCGGCGGCCAGCTCGACGAAGTAGCGGGCCTCGATGACCTGGGCGGTCTCGAAGTCGACCTGGGAGCCCTCGACGGCCGCCGCGAGGATGTTGCGCGGCGCCGGGTACGGGGCGCCGTTGGTCTGCTTGCGCAGCGTGGCCGGGAAGGCCGGCAGGTTGGCGGCGAACTTGGGGTTGGCCGGGGTGCCGCCGGGGATCCTGTAGCCGGGCCTGTCCCAGGGCTGCTGGGACTCGGGGTTGGCGTCGATGAAGGCGCGGGCCTTGGCGAGCAGTTCCTCCGGGGTGGCCGCGACCTCGTGGACGAGACCGTTCTCCTGGGCGCGTCGCGCGTTGTACTGCGTGCCCTGGAGGAGCACCTTCAGCAGGGCGTCCGCGATGCCCAGCAGCCGTACCGTGCGGACGACTCCGCCGCCGCCGGGGAGCAGGCCGAGGGTGACCTCGGGGCAGCCGATCTTCGTCCCCGAGGTGTCGAGGGCGACGCGGTGATGGCAGGCGAGGGCGAGTTCGAAACCGCCGCCGAGGGCCGCGCCGTTGATCGCCGCGACGACCGGCTTGCCGAGGGTCTCGATGCGGCGCAGGTTGCGCTTGATGGCGAGGCCGCCGTCGAACAGGTCCTGGGCGGTCTCGGGCGTGACCCGGATCAGGTCGCGCAGGTCGCCGCCCGCGAAGAAGGTCTTCTTCGCCGAGGTGAAGATGACGCCGCGGATCGACTCCCGCTCGGCCTCGAGCCGGTCGGTGATCGCGGCGAGGGAGTCGCGGAACGCCTGGTTCATGGTGTTCGCGGACTGGTTGGGGTCGTCGAGGACGAGGGTGACGACACCGGTGTCGTCCTGCTCCCAGCGGATGGTGGTGCTCTCGGTCATGACAGTCGTCTCCGTTGAGGTCTCGTGATTCCGCGGGGAGTTCAGATGCGTTCGACGATGGTGGCGATGCCCATGCCGCCGCCCACGCACAGGGTGGCGAGGCCGTAGCGCTTGTCCTGGCGCTCCAGTTCGTCGATGAGCGAGCCGAGGATCATCGCGCCGGTCGCGCCGAGCGGGTGGCCGAGGGCGATGGCGCCGCCGTTGACGTTGACCTTGTCCAGGGACAGGCCCATGTCCTTCACGAAGCGCAGCACGACCGCGGCGAACGCCTCGTTGATCTCGACCAGGTCGATGTCGTCGATGGTCAGGCCGGCCTTGGCGAGCGCCTTGCGCGTGGCGGGGGCGGGGCCGGTGAGCATGATGGTCGGCTCGGAGCCGGAGACGGCGGCGGAGACGATCCGCGCGCGCGGGGTGAGGCCGTGGCGCTCACCGACCTCCTTGGAGCCGATAGCGACCAGCGAGGCGCCGTCCACGATGCCGGAGGAGTTGCCCGCGTGGTGCACGTGGTCGATCTTCTCCACCCAGTGGTACTTCTGCAGGGCGACCGCGTCGAAGCCGCCCAGCTCGCCGATGTCCGCGAAGGACGGCTTGAGCTTGGCGAGGGAGTCGGCGGTGGTGCCGGGTCGCGGGTGCTCGTCGTGGTCGAGGACGACCAGGCCGCTGCGGTCCTTGACCGGGACCACGGAGCGGTCGAAGCGGCCCTCCTTCCAGGCGGTCGCGGCGCGCTCCTGGGACAGGGCGGCGTACTCGTCGACGTCCCGGCGGGAGAAGCCCTCGATGGTGGCGATGAGGTCGGCGCCGATGCCCTGCGGCACGAAGTTGACGGCCAGGTTGGTCATCGGGTCGTTGAACCAGGCGCCGCCGTCCGAGGCCATCGGCACGCGCGACATGGACTCCACGCCGCCGGCCAGCACCAGGTCCTCCCAGCCCGAGCGGACCTTCATGGCGGCCAGGTTGACGGCCTCCAGGCCCGAGGCACAGAAGCGGTTCTCCTGGACGCCCGCGACCGTGTCCGGCAGTCCGGCGGCGATCGCGGCGATCCGGGCGATGTCGGAGCCCTGGTCGCCGACGGGGCCGACGACGCCGAGCACGATGTCGTCGATCGCCGCGGGGTCGAGGCCCGGGAAGCGGTCGCGGATCTCGTGGATGAGGCCGACGACCAGGTCGATGGGCTTCGTTCCGTGCAGGGCGCCGTTCGCCTTGCCGCGGCCGCGCGGGGTGCGGATCGCGTCGTACACGTACGCTTCGGTGCTCACTGGTGTGCCTTTCGGGAGGGTGGGCCGAGCGGGGTCGGTCGCCGAGGGCGGAGGGTCGTCGAGGTGCCGGGGTCAGTCGCCGTCGGCGACGAGCTCGTCGTTCACGAGGTCAGGTATGCCCCAGTCCCGCGCCACCGTCTCCGTGTCGGCGCCCGGCAGGGCCGGCCCGGTGCGCACGGTGGTGGGGGTCGCGGAGAAGCGGGGGGCGGGGGCCGGCTGGGTGATGCCGGTGTGGTCGGTGAAGGTGCCGCGGGCGGCGAGGTGCGGGTGGTGCGGGGCCTCGCGCAGGGAGAGCACGGGCGCCACGCAGGCGTCGGAGCCCTCGAAGACGACCGTCCACTCGTCGCGGGTACGGGACTTGAAGCGGGCGGCGACGCGTTCGCGCAGCTCGCCCCAGCGGGTCCAGTCCTTGCGGGCGGGGGCCAGGTCGTCCAGGTCGAGCAGGCGCAGGAACTCCTCGTAGAACCGCGCCTCCAGGGCGCCGACCGCCATGTACCCGCCGTCGGCGGTCTCGTAGGTGCCGTAGTACGGGCAGCCGCCGTCCAGGAGGTTGGCACCGCGCCGGTCCTGCCAGCCGCCGGCGGCCAGCATGCCGTGGATCATGGCGGACAGGTGAGCCGTGCCGTCCACGATGGCCGCGTCCACGACCTGGCCCGCGCCGGTCGCACGCGCGTGGTGGAGGGCGGCGAGGACGCCGACGACGAGGTAGAGCGAGCCGCCCGCGTAGTCGCCGAGCAGGTTGGCGGGGACGGCCGGGGGCTCGTCCGGCCGGCCGATCATGCCGAGGGTGCCGGTGAGGGCGATGTACGCCACGTCGTGCCCGGCGCGGTCCGCGAGGGGGCCTTCCTGGCCCCAGCCGGTCATCCGGCCGTAGACCAGACGGGGGTTGCGGGCGTGGCAGGCATCCGGGCCGACGCCGAGCCGCTCGGCCACTCGGGGCCGGTATCCCTCGATGAGGATGTCGGCCCGTTCGGCGAGGTCCAGGACGCGCGCGGGGCCGTCGGGCGCCTTGAGGTCGACGACCACCGATCGCTTGTTGCGGTTGGTCACGTCGTACGCGGGGTCGATCGCGAGGCCCGGGCCGTCGGGGCGGTCCACCCGGACGACGTCGGCGCCGAGGTCGGCGAGGAGCATGGCGGCGAACGGGCCCGGCCCGATGCCGGCCAGCTCCACCACGCGCACGCCGCAGAGCGGGCCGTCTCCCGACGTCCGCCCCGTCTCCGGTGGCTTCGGCGTCTTCGCCGTCGTCATGCCGTCCTGCCCCCAAGCACATGTGACACCAATGATGTAACACCAGTGATGCTAAGAACACGTTCCACCGGACACAAGACCTGAACGAGCAAGCGCTTAGCCAAGTGCCCGGCCGGCCCCACCGGAGGCCGCATCAACGGGACCGCACCCCTCACGCTAACCTCAGCCACCGACAGCGGCGCGGCTGGAGACCAAGGGGTGTCATGAGCAGGCTGAACAGGACGGACCGTCCCTACGACATCGTGCTCTTCGGAGCCACCGGCTTCGTCGGCACGCTCACGGCGGAGTACCTCGCCGCGCACGCCCCCGCGGACCTGCGCTGGGCGATCGCGGGCCGGGACGAGAAGAAGCTGCGGCGGCTGCGCGAACGGCTCCCCGGCGGCTCCGGCATCGGGGTGCTGCGGGCCGACGTGAACGAGCCGGCCGGCCTGCGCGCGCTCGCCGAGCAGGCGCGCGTGGTGGCCACGACCGTGGGTCCCTACGTCACCTACGGCGAGGAACTCGTCGCCGCCTGCGCGGACACCGGGACCGACTACCTCGACCTGACCGGCGAGCCCGAGTTCGTGGACCTGATGTACGTCCGGCACGACGCACGCGCGCGTGAGACCGGCGCGCGTCTCCTGCACGCCTGCGGCTTCGACTCCGTACCGCACGACCTGGGCGTGTACTTCACGGTCCGGCAACTGCCGGAGGGCGTACCGCTGACGGTGGACGGGTTCGTGACCGCCGACGCGACCTTCTCCGGAGGCACCCTGGCCTCGGCCCTGAACCAGTTCGCGCGCGGCCGGCAGCTGCTGGCCGCGGCCCGCGAACGCCACCGGCACGAGCCGCGCCTGTTCGAGCGCCGGGTGGCCGCACCGACGGGCCTGCCGCGGTTCGCCAGGGAGGTCGGCGCCTGGGCGCTGCCGCTGCCGACCATCGACCCGCAGATCGTGCGCCGCTCGGCGAGGGCCCTGGACCGGTACGGCCCGGACTTCCGCTACCGGCACTACGCGGCGGTCCGGCATCTCCCGGTCGCCGCGGGCGGGGTCGCGGCCGTGGGCGCCGTCGCGGCCGCCGCCCAGCTGCCGGCCGCCCGGCGCTGGTTGTCCGAGCGCCTCGAACCCGGTGACGGGCCCAGCGCCGAGAAGCGGGCGAAGAGCTGGTTCAGGGTGCGCTTCGTCGGCGAGGGCGGCGGACGGCGTGTCTTCACCGAGGTCGCGGGCGGCGACCCGGGCTACGACGAGACGGCGAAGATGTTCGCCGAGGCGGCCCTCAGCCTGGCCTTCGACGAGCTGCCGCCGACCGCCGGGCAGGTCACCACGGCCGCCGCGATGGGCGACGCGCTGATCGAGCGGCTGCGTGCCGCGGGGATCGTCTTCCGGGTGGCGGCAAGCCGCTGAGCGGTCCTACAGGGGCCACTGCACCAGGGTGTATATCATCCCGCAGATCCAACCGAAGCCCGCGAGGACGGCGAGTGCGAGCGCGGCGTTCACGGCACGCTCGACAGGCCGGTTCGGGTCGGCGAGGGGCTTGGGTGCACGGTGCGTCGTCATGCGGCACAGCCTGCCGACCGCCCCAGGGCGCACACATCCGTAGGGATACTCAGTCCGGGTACTCAGCCGCCGGCCGACGGCCGGGTGCTCAGCCGCCCGTCGACCGGTGCCGCTCCGCCGCCCGGGGAGCGTCGTCGCCGGAGCCGGGCGTGGGCCAGTCCCCCAGCGCGTCCGCGATCCGGTCCCGCACGGCGGCGTCCTGCGTGAGCACGGCGAGCCGGTGTGCGAGGGGGCCGATGTCCCAGCCGGCGTGGTGGTCGAAGAACGGCGGGGGCCCGGCCGCGTTGTGGGCGACCTTGGCGACCTGTTCCGCGAGGCGGAACAGCAGCAGCCGCTCGGCCGTGGGCTGTTCCTCGGGCAGGGGCGTGCCACGTCGGATCAGTTCGAACACCTCACGCCCCCGGATCCACCGGTCGCGGTCGGCGGCCAGTTCCAGGGCCGCCTCGATCTCCGCTGTCCGGCCCAGCCCCTCGGCCGCGGCCCCGAGCACCCGGCCCGCCCAGGTCACCGGGTCGCGTCGGCGCTCGTACAGGGTGCGGCCCCAGCTGCGGTCCGGGTCCGCCGCCGCCCGCTCGGCGAGGGGGCTCCTGGGACGGGTCGCCTCCTTCAACGCCCGCCTGCACAGCGAGTCCGCCCGGCGCGTCGTCTCCGGCAGCCGGTACTTCGGGGTCAGCGACAGCGTGTGCGCGAGTGCGTTGTCCAGGCCGACCCGGTGGCCGACGGAGACGAAGACCGGTTTGACGCCGTCCCGGGTGCGCAGGGCGCGGCCGACCTCCTCGGCGCCCGCAAGAAGCGGTACGGCACTGCCCCGGGCGGGCCCGGGGTCGTCGTACGCGAAGGTGAACGGGTTCTTGGCGACGCCGATGGTCGGCAGGTCCGTGAGCACGCCGAGGTGGCTGGCGAGGCCGAAGCGGCGCGGGTGGGCGAGGCCGTAGCCGTCGCACACGACAAGGCCCGGCGGGCAGGGCAGGGCGTCCAGGGCGGCCCGTACGGTCGGCAGTTCGCGGAAGGCGAGCAGCCCGGGAACGTACGGGAAGGAGATCCGGCCGACGGCCGTGGTCTCGGCGACGACCCGCAGGGTGGCCGCGTCCAGGACGACGGCCGCCGCGGCGACGAGGTCCAGTTCGTCGTCGTATGCGACGTCCACACCGGTGACATGGCCCGTCCCCGGGGGCGGTCCCGGCTCGTCGAGCACCACCCGCCCGCGCAGTTCGTCCTGTACGGCGCGGGCCTCGTCCTCGGTCGCGGGCCAGCCCGCGGGTACGCCTACGGTCGTCATGATGGCCAAGACTGTACGGTCAGCGGACGCCCTGTCGGTCCGCGGGGGTAGGCTCGTGATCATGTTCGTACTGGAGCTGTCCTACACCGCCCCGCTCGACGCCGTGGACGCCGTGCTTCCGGCGCACTCGGCATGGCTCGACGAGCAGTACGAGAAGGGTTTCTTCCTCGCCTCCGGACGCAAGAACCCCCGCGACGGAGGAGTGATCCTGGCCGTCGCGGAGGACCGCGCCCGTATCGAGGAGGTCGCCGCGGGCGACCCGTTCGTCGCCGCCGGGGTGTGCGCCTACCGCATCACGGAGTTCGTCGCCACGAAGACGGTCCCCGAGCTGGCACAGCACCGGCAGACCCTGAGCTGACCCGTCGGGGTCAGCTCTTCTTGGCGTTCAGCGCGCGCTGCAGCTGGTCCTTGTTCATGTTCGAACGGCCCTCGATGCCGCGCTGCTTGGCCTCGTTGTACAGCTGGTCACGGGTCGGGCCCTGGGAGCCGGTCCGGTTGCCGGAGCGCTGTCCACCGCGCTTGCTGGACGACATGTCCTGCGTCGAACTGCGGCTCGCGGACTTGGACTCGCCGGAGCGGGCGCGTTCCTTGTTCACGGTCCGGGCGGCGATCTCCTCGGCGCGCTTGGTGCTCTCGCCCCGGTCCTGCGCGCTTTCCTTGATGTGCTCGTACTGTCGCTCCCGCTTGGAGCTTGAACCGGCAGGCATGATCGCTCCCTTCCTCCTTCTGGTGGCGGACGAGTACCCGGGTTCCACGCGTTTACGTCAGTGCTCCAGCCGGGCCACCCGTCCGTGTTCCCCGGCCGCCCAGCAGCTCAGGTCCGGGGTGCAGTCCACGGTGTCGTACGAGCCGGTGTCGATGGTCCGCCAGGTCCGGCCGCCGTCGGTGGTCAGGTCGGTGCCGGTGGGCCCCACGGCGAGCGCGGCGCCACGGCTGTGCGGCAGCCAGGCGGCGCCGGAGCGGTAGGCGGGCGGCGGGGTGGCGGCGGGGCGCCAGGTGCGGCCGCCGTCGGCGGTGACCGCGGCGGCCTGCGGCGAGGGCTGGTCCGCGCGGTAGTCGCCGCCGACCGCGATGCCGTGGGTGCGGTCGCGGAAGGCCAGCGCGAAGACGCCCTTGGCCGAATCGCCCGCGGGAACAGGGGTGTCGGCGGCCGTCCAGGTCAGTCCGCGGTCGGCGGAGTGCAGCACGCGCGCGTGCGCGCCGCCGCCGGTCGCCAGCCAGACGTCCTTCGGCCCGGAGGTGACCAGGCACTGGCCGCTCGCCGCGAAGCCGGCCTCGCCGTCGAGGGCGGCCGGCATGCCGTCGGCGGGCAGCACCCGCCAGGAGCGGCCGCCGTCACCGGTGGACAGGATGCGGAACCTGCCGTCCACCGGGTCGCTCATGGCGAGACCGTGCCGGCGGTCGAAGAAGGCGAGGCAGTCGTAGAACGCCTTCGGGTCGGAGTTGCGGAAGGACTCGGTCCAGGTCGCGCCGCCGTCGTCGGTGCGGTAGACACGGGAGGCCTCGCCCTCGCCGATGGCGAGCACCACGGCGCGCCGCGCGTCGAACGCCTCGACGTCCCGGAACTGCAGGTCGGCCGCGCCGGGCGGAGAGACGTTCCGCCAGCTCGCCCCGCCGTCGGTGGTGCGCAGTACGGTGCCTCCGGTACCGGCCAGCCAGGCGGTGTCGCGGTTCACGGCTGCCAGCCCGCGGAAGCGCGTCTGCGGGGCGCCGCTGTTCTTCGCCTCCCAGTGCACGGCCCCGTGCCCGCGCTGCCCCGCCTCCGCGACCGGTGCCGTCAGCGCGGCCAGCGCCGCTCCGCACGCCACCCCCGCCGCCACCAGCCGGGCCGTCCGTCCCCTGCGTCGCGTGCTCCCCAAGCGCCTCATGGCGGGCGAAGCTAGCCCACCGGCCCGCCGCCGTCCAGAGGACCTTCGCGGCCGCGTGACCATGCATGAACGCGGTGACCGAGGTCACTCGTTCCCGGTGTGCACGGATCGGCCGATTCCATCGTCTCTTCCAGTGCCAGGTCACACACCCGGAAGTACATCCAGCCGTCACGAGGGAGCAAGGCGTTGTCCACCGTCATCGAGCAGCCCGTAGAGGCACGCCTCGTCGCCGCCGCACCACGCATGCCGAGCATCCCCGCGACGCTGTGCTACGACCGGCGCGATCCGTTCGCCGTCCGCATGACCTTCCCAGCCCCGGCCACGCTGGAGGGTGTAGAGGTCTGCTGGACCTTCTCCCGCGAACTCCTCGCGGCCGGGCTGCACGGCGCGGAGGGCTTCGGGGACGTGCGGGTGCGGCCGTACGGCTACGACCGCACCGTCCTGGAGTTCCACGCGCCCGAGGGCACCGCGATCGTGCACGTGCGGTCCGGAGAGATCCGGCGGTTCCTCGAGGCGACCGGCGACCTGGTGCCGGTCGGTCTCGAGCACCTCCAGCTGGACCTCGACAACGACCTGGACGAGCTGATGCGGGACGCCTGCTGACCCACCCGCGACGCTCTACGCGCGCGTGAGGAGCGCGTTCAGTTCGCCGTAGTCGAACCCGCCGGCCAGCGTCCCGTACGTCCCCTCCCGCAGCAGCTCCCGCGCGGCGCGGCGGACCAGGGCGTGGGCGGCCTCGGCGATGCCCGAGCCGGCGCTGATCCGGGCGACGCCGAGCGCGGCCAGCTCGGCGACCGTCGGCGCGCCGGGGCCCACCAGCACATTGACGGGTCCGTCGATGCCCGCGACGAGAGCCTCGACCGTCTCCGGGTCGACGGCCCCGGGGACGAAGATCCCGTCTGCGCCTGCGGCCAGGAAGGCCGCGGCCCGCTCCAGGGTGACGTCCACTCCCCCGGCACCGCGCAGGAAGGTGTCGATCCGCGCGTTGACGAACAGCGGCACGCGCGCGCTGTCGGCGGTCGCTCGGGCGGCGGCGATCCGCTCCGCCTGTTCGGCGACCGGCCTCAGGGGCTCACCGCCCGCCTCGTGGCGGCCGTCCTCGATGTTGACGCCGACCGCCCCCGCGACGATCGCCGCCCGCACGGTTTCGGCCACCCCTGCGGCGTCCTCGGCGTAGCCGCCCTCGATGTCGGCGGTGACCGGGACTCCGCGTACGGCGTCCGCGATCCGGGCGACGGCCTCGATAGCGCGGTCCCGGTCGAGCCGGTCCCCGTCGGCCGTGCCGAGCGCCCAGGCGAGCCCCGCGCTGGTGGTCGCCACGGCGGGCGCGCCGGCCTCCACGACGACGGCGGCGCTCACCGGGTCCCAGGCGTTCGGCAGGACGAGCGGACGGCCGGGCACGTGCAGGGCGCGGAAGGACAGGGCGAGGTCGTGCAGCGGGTACCGAAGTGTCATGGGGGCAAGCCAACCAGCCGGGGCGGGGCGGCCGCTGGCAGGAATCCGACGCGAACGTGGGCCCGGTCCGGCGGCTCGCGACTAATTGCGTTGACACCCTTTCCGCGCCGCTCTTACGGTGTACGAGGTCCTGTTGCCGTCGATTGGAGAAGGACGTTGCTCGTCTGAGGTCCTGAGACACCGCGCTCACACCGGTGAGGTGTGCGTGGCGTTCGACCTCGGCGTCCGAGCCGTCCTCCGGCACAGGCCTTTTTTCATGGCCCCCCGTGCCCCAGGCCCTTCGGCTTCCGCCTCGCGGTGTCTCGACAAGCGCCCGCCCAGACCGCACCCAGCAACCGCGAGGCCTCATGTCTACTTCTCTCACCTGCACGTCCCTGTCCTTCGCCTGGCCCGACGGCACCCCCGTGTTCGACGGCCTCGACATCGCGTTCGGCCCCGGCCGGACCGGCCTCGTCGGCGTCAACGGATCGGGGAAGTCCACCCTGTTGAAGCTGCTCGCAGGCGAGCTCACTCCGGCCGACGGCACCGTCAGGGTGACCGGCGAGGTCGGCCACCTGCCGCAGAACGTCACGCTCGACACCACGCTCCGGGTCGACGAGGCCCTCGGCATCGCCGCCCGGCGGGTCGCCCTGCACGCCATCGAGGCGGGCGACGTGTCCGAGGAGCACTTCGAGACCGTCGGCGACGACTGGGACGTCGAGGAGCGGGCCCTGGTCACCCTCGGCGAACTCGGCCTCGGCCACATCGGCCTGGACCGTACCGTCGGCGAGGTGTCCGGCGGCGAGTCGGTGCTGCTGCGCCTGGCCGCGCTGCTGCTGCACCGCCCGGACGTCCTGCTCCTGGACGAGCCCACCAACAACCTCGACGTGTACGCGCGCCGGCGGCTGTACGCGGCCGTCGCCTCCTGGCCCGGCGTGCTCGTCGTGGTCAGTCACGACCGCGAACTCCTGGACCTCGTCGACCAGATCGCCGAGCTGCGCTCCGGTGAGGTCGCCTGGTACGGCGGCAACTTCTCGGCCTACGAGGAGGCACTCGCCGTGGAGCAGGAGGCGGCCGAACGGATGGTGCGCGTCGCCGAGGCGGACGTGCGCAAGCAGAAGCGTGAACTCGCCGACGCCCAGGTCAAGCTGGCCCGCCGCAGGCGGTACGGGCAGAAGATGTTCGAGCAGAAGCGCGAACCGAAGATCGTCATGGGGGCTCGCAGGCGCGCCGCCCAGGAGTCCGCGGGCAAGCACCGCCTCATGCACGAGGAGCGGCTCGCCGGGGCGAGGGAGCGTCTGGACGACGCGGTGGACGCCGTGCGCGACGACGACGAGATCCGTGTCGACCTGCCGTACACGGCCGTGCCGCCCGGCCGGGAGGTGCTCACCCTGGAGAACCTGGAGACGGCCTACGGGGCGCGCGTCGAGGGGATCCTCGACCTGCGCGGCCCGGAGCGGATCGCGCTCGTCGGACGCAACGGCGCCGGCAAGACGACCCTGCTGCGGACCGTCGCCGGGGATCTGGCGGCGGTGGCCGGCGAGGCGCGGGCGCACGTCCCGCTGCGATTCCTGCCGCAGCGCCTGGACGTGCTGGACGACGAGCTGACGGTCGCCGAGAACGTGGCCCGGTTCGCGCCCGGCGCCACCAACAACCGGATCCGGGCGCGGCTGGCCCGCTTCCTGTTCCGGGGCGCACGGGCCGACCAGAAGGCAGGGACGCTCTCCGGCGGCGAACGCTTCCGGGCGGCCCTGGCCGCTCTGATGCTCGCCGAGCCCGCACCCCAGTTGCTCCTGCTGGACGAGCCGACCAACAACCTGGACATGGCGAGCGTCCGGCAGCTGACCTCGGCCCTGGAGTCGTACGAGGGTGCCCTGCTCGTCGCCAGCCACGACCTGCCGTTCCTGGAGTCGATCGGCATCACCCGGTGGCTGCTGATGGAGGACGGAGGACTGAAGGAGACCACGCCCGAGGCTTTCGCGGATCCGGCCTGACCGGCGCGACGGGGAGTCTCAGGAGGGGCACAGCCTGACAACGAGGGTTTTGTCCAGGCCGGAGCGCCCTGCATGATGGCGGACCGGCGCCCTTCACGGGCGCCGGAACCGCACCGCCGATTCGAAAGGCCCCTCGTGCCCAGCAAGAAGGCCCTCGTCCGCCGCCCCAGCCCGCGCCTCGCCGAAGGCCTGGTGACGCACATCGAGCGGGAGAAGGTCGACGCGGACCTCGCCGTCGAGCAGTGGGAGGCCTATGTCGAGGCGCTCGGCGCGCACGGCTGGGACACGATCGAGGTCGACCCGGAGGACGACTGCCCGGACTCGGTGTTCGTCGAGGACACCGTCGTGATGTACAAGAACGTGGCGTTGATCACCCGGCCCGGTGCCGAGTCCCGGCGCGCGGAGACCGCCGGTGTCGAGGAGGCGGTCGCGCGGCTCGGCTGCTCGGTGAACTGGATATGGGAGCCGGGCACCCTGGACGGCGGTGACGTCCTGAAGGTGGGCGACACCGTCTACGTCGGCCGGGGCGGGCGCACCAACGCGGCCGGCGTGCAGCAGCTGCGGGCCGCCTTCGAGCCTCTGGGCGCGCGCGTCGTGGCCGTTCCGGTGAGCAAGGTGCTGCACCTGAAGTCGGCGGTCACCGCGCTGCCGGACGGAACCGTCATCGGGCACATTCCGCAGGTCGACCGGCCGTCGCTGTTCCCGGGCTTCCTGGCGGTGCCGGAGGAGTCGGGCGCGCACGTGGTGCTGCTCGGCGGCCACAAGCTGCTCATGGCGGCGAGCGCCCCGAAGACGGCGGAGCTGCTGACCGACCTCGGCCACGAGGTGGTCACGGTGGACATCGGCGAGTTCGAGAAGCTCGAGGGTTGTGTGACGTGTCTCTCGGTGCGCCTGCGGGAGTTGTACGCCTGACCGGGTGGTCCCGTCCCTCCGACAGCCCCGGGACCTGCGGGTCCCGGGGCTGTTCGGCATGCTGTCCAGAAGCCGGTCCGTACCCGCTGATCAGCGATCTTTACAGCGGCCTTAACCTACGGCTTCGTAACCTACGGCTTCGTAGCCTACGATCTCGTAGGTTTCCCGGCACCGCTCGCCGGACCGTCCCCTTTCTCTCCCCCTTCTGTTCGGCGTCCCCCTGGAGTTCCCGTGACGATCACCTCCCCTCACCTCGGCAGCCCGTCCGTGTGGACCGACGCGCGGCTGCTGTACGCGCTGGAGGAAGTGGTCGAGAAGGAGCTGAACCGGCATCTGAAGGTCGCCAAGGACTGGATGCCGCACGAGTTCGTGCCGTGGAGCGACGGCCGCAACTTCCCCGGCCAGTTCGAGGACGGCGAGGCCTGGGACAAGGAACAGTCCAAGGTGACGGAGATCGGCCGCATCGCCCTCGTGGTCAACCTGCTGACCGAGGACAACCTGCCCAGCTACCACCACGAGATCGCCTCGCTCTTCGGCCGCGACGGGGCATGGGGCACCTGGGTGCACCGCTGGACCGCCGAGGAGGGCCGGCACGGCATCGTGATGCGCGACTACCTGCTCACCTCGCGCGCGGTGGACCCGGACAAGCTGGAGCAGTTCCGCATGGCGCACATGAGCGAGGGGTTCGAGTCCGACAACCGGCACTCGATGCTGCACTCGATCGCCTACGTCGCCTTCCAGGAGCTGGCGACGCGGATCTCGCACCGCAACACCGGCCACCAGTCCGGTGACCCGGTCTGCGACCGCATGCTGGCCCGCATCGCGACCGACGAGAACCTGCACATGGTCTTCTACCGCAACCTCCTGAAGGCCGCCTTCGAACTCGCCCCCGACCTGACGATGCAGGCGGTCCGCGACGTCGTGGTCAACTTCCGTATGCCCGGCCACGGAATCCCCGGCTTCGAGCGTGCCGCCGCGCAGATGGCGATCGGCGAGGTCTACAACCTGCGCATCCACCACGACGACGTCCTGCAGCCCGTGCTGCGCTTCCTGAAGATCATGGAGATCGACGGCCTCGGCCCGGAGGGCCGCCAGGCGCAGGAGGAACTGGGCCTGTTCATGGGCGGCCTGGACACGGAGGCCGCCAAGTTCGACGAGAGGCTGGCGGCCCGCAGGGCGCGGATGGCGGCGCGGGCAGGAGCCTGAACGGGCCTTGCCCGCTGAACCGGAACGGCCCACCCGCGCGACGCGGCGTGGGCCGTCGGTCCGAGCCGCCTCTGTGGCGCCGAGGGCGCACGCGCGCGCACGCCCTCGGCAGGGAGCGGTCACACCCCGTGCCGGGCCGAGCCCGGCGGCTCCCCGGTGGCCGCTGTCAGCGGGACGTGCGCCGCAGGGCGAGCCGCTCCTTCTCGGAGAGGCCGCCCCAGACGCCGAAGCGTTCGTCGTTGTCGAGCGCGTAGTCGAGGCAGGCGGAACGCATCTCGCACATGCCGCAGATGCGCTTCGCCTCGCGCACCGAGCTGCCGGGCTCGGGGAAGAAGAAGTCCGCCCCGGTCTGCGCGCACAGGGCCTGCGACTGCCAGGCGGTGTCGGCCGGGGTGATCGTTTCGATGTGCATGGCCAGGATCGTGCCGTGCGGCGAAAAACGTTCGATCAACGCGCGGTCAACGGCGCGGCCGGGGCCCCTTCCGCCCGTCGACGCTCCCTCCGGAGCTGCGGTCCGCCCCGATGATGCTCCCCCCGGACATGCCCGCGCACGGCGGCGCGCGGCAGCGGTGTGAAGACCCGGAGAACCCGGCGGGGCACCCAGGGTGACGGCAGGCGTGGTTCCGGCGCGCGGCCGTGTCCCGGCAGCGGTTGTCAGTGGGCGGTGCCAGACTCGGCAGTGCAGAGGACCGGACCCCTTTCACGGGCCCCCTTTCAAGGAGGGCGAAGATGCTCACCACCCGTTTCGTCAACGGCGCGCCCAACTGGATCGACGTCGGCACCCCCGACCTCGACGGCGCCCTTTCCTTCTACGGCGGTCTCTTCGGCTGGCAGTTCCAGTCGGCGGGACCGGACGCCGGCGGCTACGGCTTCTTCCAGCTGGACGGCAGGACCGTCGCCGGCGGCATGCAGACCGGCCCGGAGCAGGGACCGCCGGCCTGGACGGTGTACTTCCAGAGCGAGGACGCACAGGCCACCGCCAAGGCGGCCGAACAGGCGCACGGCCGCGTGCTGTTCCAGCCCATGGACGTGATGGGCCAGGGGCACATGGCGGTCCTCGCCGACCCGGCGGGCGTTCCGTTCGGGCTCTGGCAACCCGGGCAGACCAAGGGCGTGGACGTGGCGAACGAACCGGGCGCGCTGTGCTGGGTGGAGCTGTACACGCCGGACATCGCGGCGGCCGCGGCGTTCTACCACCAGGTCCTGGGCCTCGAGACCTCGGGCGTGCCGTTCCCGGGCGGCACGTACACGTGTGTCAACCCGAGCGGCGCGGGCGAGGACGCGATGTTCGGCGGCATGGTGCCGCTGGCCGACGACCCGAAGGAGGCGGAGGCCGGCCCGTACTGGCTGCCGTACTTCGAGGTCGAGGACACCGACGCCGTGGTCGAGAAGGCACAACGGCTGGGCGGCACGGTGCGTATGCCTGCGACGACGCTGGAGGGCGTGGGCCGCATGGCCAAGCTCGCCGACCCGTACGGGGTCCGTTTCGCGGTGATCAGGAGCGAGCCGCCGCAGGGCTGAACCGTCACCCGCCGCGGGACGCCTAGGCGGACGCGCGTCGTATCAGGGTCGTCGGCAGGACGACGCCGGAGGCGGCCGCGTCCGACGGCGCCGCGTCACGCGCCCGGCCGGCCTGGCCGCGCAGCAGCAGGCGGGCCATCAGCCGGCCCATCTCCTCGATGTCCTGACGGACCGTGGTGAGGGGCGGGTCGGACTGTTCCGCGACGGGCAGTACGTCGTCGAAGCCGATCACGGCCACGTCCTCGGGCACGCGGCGGCCCCGCTCGCGCAGCACGCGCAGGGCGCCGAGCGCGGTGAGGTCGTTGGCCGCGAACACCGCGTCCACGTCCGGGCAGCGGTCGAGCAGCTCCCGCATGGCGCGTTCACCGCCGCCCGGGGTGAAGTCGCTCTCCACGACGAGCCGGGGATCGGCGTCGCCCATGACGTCCCGGTAGCCGTCGAGCCGGTCCACCGCCGAGGTCTGGTCCAGCGCGCCGGTGATGTGGGCGATCCGCCGCCGGCCGAGGCCCACGAGATGGCGTACGGCCTCGCGGGCGCCGCCCCGGTTGTCGCTGTCGACGTAGACCGGGCCGGGAGTGCCGTCGTTCCAGTCGGGGCGGCCGCCGAACACGGTGGGCACGCCCGCGTTGCGGATCAGGCCGGGCAGCGGGTCGTCGAGGTGGAGGGAGAAGACGAGCGCGCCGTCGACATGGCCTCCGGCGAGGTAGCGGGCCACACGGGCGTGGTCGGCGCGGCCCTCGGTCAGCAGCAGCACGAGCTGGTTGTCGTGTGCGGTCAGCTCCTTGCTGATGCCGCGCAGCTGCAGCGCGAAGAAGGGGTCGGCGAAGACCCGGGCCTCTGGTTCGGCGATGACGACGGCGACGGCGTCGTGCCGCTTGGTCACCAGGCTGCGGGCGGCCTGGTTGGGTACGTACCCGAGTTCCTCGACCGCCTGCCGGACCCGTTCGACCAGGGGCTCCCTGACGCCGTCCCCGCCGTTGACGACCCGTGAAACGGTGGCCCGGGACACCCCGGCCCGCGCTGCCACGGCCTCCAGCGTGGGACGCGACACTGCCTCGGTCACTTCGGGACTCCTCATCGGCGGCTGGCGATCAGGATAACCGTGCCGGGCCGGGTCGTAGGGGCTCGGAAAAGGGGTTGCGCCGGAGCGTGCGGCCCGGTGACCATCGCCGCATGACGACGAGAAAGGCTCATGCCGGCTGAGCGCCCCGAGACGCGGCTCGCGCCCTACGCACGGCTGCCGCGCAGCTACCACGACCGGTCGATCGTCCACAGCTCGGTCGACGCCTTCGGCCGGGCGCACTGGCTGCTCACCGAACTCCCGCCCGAGCGGCAGGGAGCCGATCCGTACGACGCGCTGGTGGTGACCCTGGACGACGGCGCGTGCCACGAGACCTGGCTGAGCGCGGTGCTGCCCTGGCGTCCCCGCCTGGAGGCGCTGCCCGACGGCGGGTTCGTGCTGGCGGCAGCCCGCGCGGCCAAGGACGACGGGCAGCAGGTCCAGGTGTTCGACGCACTGGGACGGGCGACCCGTACGTTCCGTGTGGGAGACGGGATCGAACACCTCCTGGCGGATCGCGTGGGAGAACTCTGGCTCGCCTACTTCGACGAGGGCATCTACGGCGACGACGAGCTGAGCGCGGCGGGCCTGCGCCGCTGGAGCGTCACGGGCGAACCCCTGTGGGCCTACGGTCCGGTGCCCGGCGCGCGCTGGATCGACGACTGCTATGCCCTGAACGTGGCCGGCCGTACCGCGTGGGCGTGCCCCTACATGGACTTCCCGCTTCTCGAGGTCGGCGAGGACCGGACCGTACGGGTGCGGCAGAACCCGGTGCGGGGCGCCGGCGGCCTGGCCGTGCACGGTGAACGGACCGTGTTCTTCGGTGGGTACGGCGACGACCGCGACCGGTTGGTCGACTGCCGACTGACGGGGACGTCCGTGGAGCCGGTGGGCGAGGGCCGCCTGGTCCGCCCCGGCGGCGGCCGGATCGGCCGGCGCCGGGTCGTCTCCCGTGGCTCCCGGATCTACGTCCAGACCGAACCACTCACCGAGTGGAACGTGCTCGACCTCGCGTGAGGATTGTGCACAGCCGGTCATCCACAGGCCGGTCATCCACAGGCCCGGCCCGTTGTCAGTGGCGTGCTGCATCCTGTGATCAGTGGCGGAACACGCGCCATGGACCACGGGGAGGCAAGGTGTTCAGGGGGATCGACGACGTCGACTGGGCGTCGATGGGACATGCGTACACGGAGTCGGCGACCGATGTGCCGGAGCTGCTGTGGGGGCTGGCGTCAAACGACCCGGAGCGCCGGGAGATCGCGCTGGACGGCATGTACGGCGCGGTGCACCACCAGGGGGATGTCTACGACAGCACGGTCGCCTGCGTCCCCTTCCTCTTCGAGCTGATCGCGAACCCGTCGGTCGCCGACCGGGGTGCCGTGATCGGGCTGCTGTGCAGCATCGCCCACGCCTCGGAGGAGGACGAAGACACCGAGGACACCGAGGAGGAGGACTTCGCGGAGTTCGACGCGGACCAGCACGAGGAGTGGCTGAGGCACTTCTTCGTGGCGCGGGACATGGTCCGCGAGCGCGCCGGGGCCTTCCTCGGGCTGCTCGGCGATCCGGATCCCGGGGTGCGCGCCGCCGTACCGGGTGCGCTCGCCCGGCTGCACCCGGACCCCGTACGGGTGTTCGACGTCCTGCGCGACCGCGTGCCCGCGGAGACCGACCCCGAGGCCGCCCGGTCGCTGGCGCGTGCCCTCGGCACGCTGGCCGTGCGGCACCCGGCCGACCCGGGCGCCGAGGCGGTCCGGGTGCTGCGGGATCTGGTGTCCGGCACCCCCGATCCCCAGCTGCGGATGACGGCACTGGCCCGGCTGGGGCGCTGCGCACCCGGCGAACTGCCCCCGGACACGGCCGAGATCGCGCTGGACGTGATGCGGCTGGCTCGGGAGACGGACGAACTGGGCCCGCCGCCGGCCGCCCCGGACCGGCCCCGCACCGACACCCTCATCTCCCGCGTGCGCGAGCTGCACGCGGAGCACCGCCGCAACCTCGACCTGGACGACGCGGCGGACCTGCTCGAAGAGCTGCACACGGAGCTGCGCGACCGCGTCGACATACGCTTTCCGCTCCTCGTCGGACAGTTGGGCAGCCCGAGCCCTCGACAGCGCCGGCATGCCGTCGGCACGGCGGGGCGGCTGCTGACCGGTTGGCGGGCCCCCGACGACGAGCCGCTGCTCGCACTGGCCCGGCTGCTCGCCGACGACGATCTGCGCCTGCAGAAAGCGGTGCTGTCCGAACTGCGGTATCTGGCACCTGCCGCACACCGGATCTCCGAGGGAGTGGCGGCCTACCTGGAGAGCTGGGAGCAGCGGCCGCTGGAGACCGGCACACCGTTCCGGGACCTGGCCGTCGGCATGGCCTTCGAGGTGCTGGCCCTGCAGGGCGACGACCGGATCGTGCCGGCGCTCGCACACATCCTGGAAGTGGTCGAGATCCCCGAGAGACTGCCACGCTGGCTCGAGGCGCTCGGCCCGGAGGCGGCGGCTCCGCTCGTCCCGGTACTGCACGACCGGCTGGCCGAGCTGGACCACCGCACACCAGGTGCCGGCCTGGACCGTCTCGTCCAGGCCCTGGCCGTCCTCGGGCACGCCGACTCGCTGCCCCTGCTCACCAGCGTCCTGGGCGACGCCGAGCACTTCCGCACGACGGAGGAAGTGCTGCGGGCCCTGTCCCGATACGGCTCACGAGCGGCCGAAGCTACGCCCCTGGTCCGCCGGTTGTGGGAGGACGGCGCTGTCGCGGACGAGCACCGGATTCATGTCGCCGAGGCCCTGTGGTCGCTGACCGGGGACGCCGCGGCGGTGCTGCCGGTGGTCGACGACAGCCTGCGTGCGCCGACCTGGTGGCAGTGGTCCGCCGCGATACGCGTGACCGAAGCGCTCGGCCGGTCGGGCGCTGCGCTCGCAGCCCGGTTGCGCGAGCTGATCGCGGCCGATCACACCCCCGCCCGGGCGGCCGTCGCCCTGTGGCGGGTCACCGGAGACCCGGAGGAGGTGCTGCCCGTGCTCCTCGGCCAGTGGTCGGCCATCCCTACGGAACGCCCCGCCATGGCCGCCTGCCTGGCCGCCATGGGCCCCGCCGCGGCCCCGGCCCTCCCGCTGATACGCACGGAACTGAACTCCCCCCGCCGCCACAACAACAACGGCTCCAGAGGCAACATGCGCTACGACGTCGCCGCGGACGTGGGTCTTCTGGCGGACTGCGGCCGGATATTGGCGGGGTTCGGCGAGCACGCCGGTGCCGCCGTCGGCTAGAGCCTTTCGACACACCTGGATCCGGCGACCGTCAGGCCGTCCCGTCCCGCCGCGCCCTGCTCGGCTGGACCCGTTTCGGCTCGCCCGGCATCTTCGGGTACTCCGGGGGATAGGGCAGGTCACCGAGGCCGTGGTCGTGTTCGTCGCGACGGGCGAGTTCCAGGAGGGCCTCGAGGGAGTAGGCCTGCTCGTCCATGTCGGCATGGACGTCGCCGAGTTCGGCGAAGCGGGGCGGCATGGTGGCGAGGTCGAAGTCCCTGGGGTGGGCCACGCCTACCTCCTCCCACCGCAGGGGTGCGGAGACGGGGGCGTGCGCGCGGGGTCGTACGGAGTAGGCGGAGGCGATGGTGCGGTCGCGCGCGGTCTGGTTGTAGTCCAGGAAGATGCGCTCGCCGCGCTCCTCCTTCCACCACTTGATGGTGACCTGCTCGGGCATCCGGCGTTCCATCTCCCGGCCGACCGCGATCGCCGCGCGCCGCACCTGGGTGAAGGTCCAGCGCGGTTCGATGGGGACGAAGACGTGCAGGCCGCGGCCGCCGGAGGTCTTGGGCCAGCCGCGCAGGCCGCCGAACTCTTCGAGGACGGCGCGCAGTTCGTGGGCGGCGCGGACGGCGTCGTCGTAGTCGGTGCCGGGCTGCGGGTCGAGGTCGATGCGGAGTTCGTCGGGCTGGTCGACGAGGGCGCGGCGCACGGGCCAGGGGTGGAAGGTGAGCGTGCCGTACTGGGCGGCCCACACGACGGCGGCCTCCTCCGTGGGGCACATCTCGTCGGCGCTGCGGCCGCTGGGGAAGGTGATGTGGGCGGTGGGAATCCAGTCGGGCATGCCCTTGGGGGCGCGCTTCTGGTAGAACCACTCGCCGCCGACGCCGTCCGGGTAGCGTTCGAGGGTGGTGGGGCGGTCGCGCAGGGCGCGCAGGATGCCGGGGCCGACGGCGGCGTAGTACTGGGCGAGGTCCAGCTTGGTGAATCCGCGTTCCGGGAAGAAGACCTTGTCCGGGCTGGACAGCCGTACGGTCCGGCCGGCCACCTCCAGTTGCACCGCATCACCCATGCGGCCACGGTAGGCGCACCCCGCACAGCCCGCACACCGGGCGGCAGCCGGGGTATGCGCGCAGAATCGGACGCATGGATCTGCCGGTGATGCCGCCCGTGAAGCCGATGCTCGCCAAGTCGGTGGCGAAGATCCCGCCGGGCATGCACTACGAGGCGAAGTGGGACGGGTTCCGGGCGATCGTGTTCCGCGACGGGGACGAGGTCGAGCTGGGCAGCCGCACCGGCAAGCCGTTGACCCGTTACTTCCCGGAGCTGGTCGCGGCGCTGAAGGAGCGGGTGCCGACGCGGTGCGTGCTGGACGGTGAGATCGTGATCGCGCGTGCCGGGCGGCTGGACTTCGACGCACTGACCGAGCGGATCCATCCCGCCGACTCCCGGGTGCGGACCCTGGCCGAGCGGACCCCTGCCTCCTTCGTCGCGTTCGACCTGCTGGCGCTGGACGACCGCTCCCTGGTGGAGATGCCGCTGACGGACCGGCGGGCCCTGCTGGAGGGCGCGCTGTCCGGGGTGGGCGCGCCGGTTCATCTGGCGCCGGCGACGACCGATGTGGAAGTCGCGCACCAGTGGTTCGAGCAGTACGAGGGAGCCGGTCTGGACGGTGTCGTCGCCAAGCCGCTCACCCTGCGCTATCTGCAGGACGAGCGGGCCATGTTCAAGATCAAGCACGAGCGGACGGCGGACGTCGTGGTGGCGGGCTACCGGTTCCACAAGAGCGGTCCGGTGGTCGGCTCGCTGCTGCTCGGCCTGTACGACGACCGGGGCGCCCTGCAGCACGTGGGCGTGTCGGCGGCCTTCGCGATGAAGCGCCGCGCCGAGCTGGTCGAGGAGCTGGAGCCGCTGCGGATGGAGGATGTGAGCGGGCATCCGTGGGCGGCCTGGGGCGACGAGGCGGCGCACGAGACGGCCCGGCTGCCGGGGGCGCCGAGCCGTTGGTCGGGGAAGAAGGACCTGTCCTGGGTGCCGCTGCGGCCGGAGCGGGTGGCCGAGGTGGCCTACGACCACATGGAGAACGGCGCCCGCTTCCGGCACACGGCCCGCTTCCGCCGCTGGCGCCCGGACCGGACTCCGGACAGCTGCACCTACGCCCAGCTGGAGGAACCGGTGCGCTACGACCTCGGGGAGATCCTGGGCGCCAAGGAGGGCCAGGGCCGGAGCAGCTGAAGAACAGTCGGCGGGAACCTCAGTACCCGACGGGGCCGAGCCGGGCCCGGGCCCGGTCGCGGAACCACACCACCGTCCCCACCAGCACTGCCGCCCCGATCCCGTACAGGGGCAGCCACAGAGTCGTCGTGGCCGAAAGGCACTCGGCAACGGCCTTGCGGGCCTGGGTGTCCTGCGCGAAAGCCAGGGCGGCGGCGTCACTGCCGGCCAGGTCCCCCAGCGTGGCCTTCACCTGGAGGGCCTCGTACCTGCCCATCAGCAGGCACTCACTGCGCGTGCCCGGCATCGGGAACAGCCAGGCCCGGCGCTGCAGCAGGGGTGCGAGTGCGATCGCCACGCACAGGCCGACGACCAGCGCGTACGCGACCAGGCCGCGCATGTACGGCGAGCGCATGTCCGGGGTCCACCGCGCCCGTCGTTGGAAGGCGAGCATCACCGCGAGCAGCGTCACCCCGATGAACGTGGCGAACCACTGCCACGAACCCTCTGCGAGCGCGAACGTCAGCACCGCGGCGAGTCCGATGCCGATGACCCCGGGGGCGGGAGCGTCGTCGCCTGCTGCGACGGATGCCGGCCGCGGGGTCACTCGGGGGCTGGGATCAGTCACGGGCCTCTCCTGCGCGGGAGGCATCAGCATCCGCCGCGGGGCGCGGCGGCCCCGGGCACCATGCCGTAGGCCCCCCGGCGCCTCGCCCGGACGGCCCGCACCCGGTCGGCCGCGTGGGCCACCGGCCCACCGGACCCCGGTGCCGCACGGGGGCCTTGCTCGCGAGAACCTAGGGCCGCATCAGGACCTTGATCGCGCCGTCCTGCTTGTGCTGGAACATGTCGTACGCGTGCGGCGCCTCGGCGAGCGGGAGGCGGTGGGTGGCGAAGTCCTCGACGCCGAGGGGGTCCTCGTCCGTGAGGTAGGGGATGATCTCGTCGCTCCACCGGCGGACGTTCGCCTGGCCCATCCGCAGCTGGATCTGCTTGTCGAAGAGGGTGAGCATGGGCATCGGGTCGGCCATGCCGCCGTACACGCCGCTGAGCGAGATCGTGCCGCCGCGGCGGACCAGGTCGATGGCCATGTAGAGAGCGCCCATCCGGTCGATGCTGAAGCGTTCGGCGAGCGGGCCGCTGATCTTGCGGGGCATGAGCGCGGTGGCCTGCTGGGCGAGCTTGGCGGCGTGGCTGCCGTGCGCCTCGGTGCCGACGGCGTCGATCACGGCGTCCGGACCTCGCCCGCTGGTCTCGTCGTGGATCGCCCTGACCAGCTCCTTCTCGTCGTCGAAGGCCCTGAGGTCGTACGTCCGCACACCGCGCCGGTTCGCCCGGGCGAGCCGCTCGGGCACCAGGTCGACGCCGAACACCTGTTCGGCGCCCCGGGCCAGCGCGATGCGGCAGGCCATGTCGCCGATCGGTCCGAGGCCGAGGACGGCGAGGCTGCCGCCGGGCGGGACGGAGGCGTACTCGACGGCCTGCCAGGCGGTGGGGAGCACGTCGGAGAGGTAGACGAAGCGGTCGTCGGGCGGGCCCTCGGGCACCTTGATCGGACCGAACTGCGCCTGCGGGACGCGCAGGTACTCGGCCTGGGCGCCGGGCACGGCACCGTACAGGCGGGTGTAGCCGAACAGGGCGGCGCCCATGCCCTCGCCGGTGACCTGGGTGGTCTCGCACTGGGTGGGCAGTCCGGTCAGGCACATCCAGCAGTTTCCGCAGGCGATCTGGAACGGCACCACGACCCGGTCGCCCGCCGCGAGGTCCGGCACTCCGGGGCCGACTTCCTCGACGATGCCCATCGGTTCGTGGCCGAGGATGTCACCCGGGGTCATGAACGGCGTGAGTACCTCGTAGAGATGCAGGTCCGAACCGCACAGTCCGGTGGACGTGATGCGGATGACGGCGTCGGTGGGCTCCTCGATCCGCGGGTCGGGCATGTCCTCCACCCGCACATCGCGCCTGCCCTGCCAGGTGACTGCCTTCATGGGGTCGCGCTCCCTCGGTCATGTGCGCGCCGGTTCGCCCTGGCGCGTCCGGTTTGCGGTGGCGCCCGGGTACCCGCGCACACCCCCGGCGAACCCCGCCCCCCTCTGCCGCGCGTCCCACCGCGGTGGGGTCCGATCGGCCCACTGAACGCGCGCGACAGGAACCGACCGGGTATGGCCGACGAGGTATGGCCCGAGGTCACTGAATGAGCACACAATCGACATATACGAACGGGGTGACAACGGTGGGCATGGCACACAGAGCGCGCACGCGACGCGCGGCGCCGGCGGCGGCACTGGTCGCCGCCATGATGACGGTCTCCCTCATCGCGGGCTGCACCCGGCACGGCCCGCCCGACGACGCCCGCGCGCCGCACCGGACCCCCACACCGACGCCGACCAGTTCGGCCGCACCCGGCTCACCGCTCGCCGTGAAGATCGACAACGTGCCCGCGGCCCGTCCGCAGACGGGGCTCGACGCGGCGGACGTCGTCTACGCCGAGCAGGTCGAGGGCGGCCTGAGCCGTCTGATGGCGGTGTACGCCGGCAAGCTCCCGAAGTCGGTCGGGCCGGTGCGCAGCGCCCGTGAGTCCGACCTGGAACTGCTGCGCCAGTTCCAGGAGCCGACGCTGGCCTTCTCCGGAGCACAGAGCAAGCTGCTGCCGCTGATCCACCGGGCTCCCCTGCGGGCGGAGTCCCCCGACGAGGCCGCCGACGCCTACTACCGCGGAACCGACCGGTCCGCACCGCACAACCTCTATCTGCACCCCGCCCGGCTGCTGCCCTCCGCTCCCGGCAAGGGCGCGCTGACCACAGGTTTCCGCTACGGCCCGGCACCCTCCGGCGGCGACCCCGAGTCCTCGCGCACGGTGCGCTACCCCTCGGCGCGCTTCACCTTCACCTGGTCCGCACGGCAGGGCGGCTGGCTGGTCACGATGGACGGCACGCCCACGGTGACGACCGACGGCGAGCGGGTGACGGCGGCGACGGTCGTCGTGCAGTACGTGAAGATCCGCTCGTCCCGGTACCACGACAAGCTCGGCAACCACACGCCGTACACCGAGACGGTCGGCTCGGGAAAGGCCGAGGTGCTGCGGGACGGGCGGTCCTACGACGCCACCTGGTCCCGGCCGGCCGCTACGGGCGGTACGACGTTCACGGCAGTGGACGGCGGCCGGATGAACTTCGCCGACGGCCAGGTGTGGGTGGTGTTCGCCGCGGCGCCGTCCTGACCGGGACGCGGCTCGGTCTGCCTGATCCGGCCCGTTCAGCCCTGCTGGGCGGCCAGTGGCTCGGCAGGGTTGCGCAGGCCCTCGGCGCCGTCCGCGACCCGGCGGATCAGGTCGAAGAAGACGGTCTGCTCCTCGGTGGAGAGCGGGGCGAGGAAGACCTGGTTCATCCGGGCGGTGCGCACGGTCAGCTTGCGGTGGGTACGCGTCCCCTCGTCGGTGAGGCGAAGCAGGAAGCGGCGGCCGTCCTGCGGGTCGCGCACCTTGTCCAGCAGCCCGCGCCGGCCGAGCCGGCTGATGACCTCGGCGATGGTCGACCGGTCCAGGCCCACCCGCTCCCCCACGGTCCGCTGGTCGAGACCCGGCTCGGCGACGAGCGCGTTCAGGACGGCGAACTGAGGCGAGGTGATCTCCTCCGAGACCATGGTGTTCCACAGCAGGTAGTGCGCCTGCTGGAGCCGCCGGGCCAGGTGCCCGGGATGGGTGGCGAGGTCCACGGCGGCCATGTGCGCTCCCTTGATGAAATCGTTGGTGTACTGAACATTACCTGGGCCGCAGGCCGACTGTCTGCCTGCTGGGGCACGAGTAATCCGAGGTCTTGACGGTTTCGATGTCCAGTGGCAGCGTGAGGAACACCTCGCCCAAATACTCAGTGTGCTGATTAATTGCAGAGATGAGGCTTCACGAATGGACAAGGTGGTCGCCACGGCCGTCGAGGCGGTGGCCGATGTGCCGGACGGCGCGTCGCTCGCGGTCGGCGGCTTCGGGCTGAGCGGTGTGCCGAACGTACTGATCCAGGCGCTGTACGAGCGCGGGACGACCGGTCTGAGCGTGGTGTCGAACAACTGCGGTGCGATGGAGTCCGGGCTCGCGGTGCTGCTGGCATCCGGCCGCATCGCCCGGGTGACCGGCTCCTACATCGGCGCGAACAAGGAGTTCGCCCGCCAGTACCTGGCCGGCGAGCTGGAGGTGGAGCTGATCCCGCAGGGCACGCTGGCCGAGCGGCTGCGCGCGGGCGGCGCCGGGATCCCCGCGTTCTACACCCCGGCGGGCGTGGGCACTCAGGTCGCCGAGGGCGGGCTGCCGTGGCGCTACGACGGCTCGGGCGGGGTCGCGCTGGCCTCTCCGCCGAAGGAGGTGCGGGAGTTCGACGGCACCGAGTACGTCCTGGAGCGGGGCATCCGCACCGACTTCGCGCTGGTCCGCGCCGCCAGGGGCGACCGGCACGGCAACCTCGTCTTCAACAAGTCCTCCCGGAACTTCAACCCCCTGGCCGCCATGGCCGGGCGGATCACGATCGCCGAGGTGGAGGAGCTCGTCGAGCCCGGCGAGCTGGACCCGGACGCGGTGCACCTGCCCGGCGTCTTCGTGCAGTGCGTGGTGGCGCTGACCCCGGAGCAGGCGGCGGACAAGAAGATCGAGCAGCGGACGGTGAGGTCCTGATGGCCCGGACACGCGAGGAGATGGCCGCCCGCGCGGCCCGCGAACTGAGGGACGGGCAGTACGTCAACCTCGGCATCGGCCTGCCGACGCTGATCCCGAACCATCTGCCGCCGGGCGTCGAGGTGGTCCTGGAGTCGGAGAACGGCATCCTGGGCACCGGCCCCTACCCCCTCGACGACGAGGTCGACCCGGACCTCATCAACGCCGGCAAGGAGACCGTGACGGTCCTGCCGGGCGCTTCCTTCTTCGACTCGGCGCTGTCCTTCGCGATGATCCGGGGCGGCCACATCGACGTCGCCGTACTCGGCGCGATGCAGGTGTCCGCGGGCGGCGACCTCGCCAACTGGGCCGTGCCGGGCAAGCTGGTCACCGGGATCGGCGGCGCGATGGACCTGGTGCACGGCGCCCGTACGGTCGTCGTCGTCATGACGCACACCGCCAAGGACGGCTCGCCGAAGATCCTGAAGCAGTGCACGCTGCCGCTCACGGGCAAGGCGTGTGTGAACCGGATCATCACGGATCTGGCGGTGCTGGACGTCGCGGACGAGGGGCTCGTCCTGGTGGAGACCGCGCCGGGCGTGACCGTCGAGGACGTCGTCGCCGGGACCGACGCCGAACTGACCATCGGGGAGAACGTGCTGTGAACCCTGTGTACCTCGTCGACGCCGTACGCACCCCGATCGGCCGCTACAACGGCGGACTGTCCGCCGTGCGCCCCGACGACCTCGCCGCCCACGCGATCCGTGAACTCCTCGCCCGCACCCCCGGGCTGGACCCGGCACGGGTCGCGGACGTCTACTTCGGCAACGCCAACGGTGCCGGTGAGGAGAACCGCAACGTCGCCCGCATGGCCGCGCTGCTCGCGGGCCTGCCGACCTCGGTACCGGGCGTGACCGTCAACCGGCTGTGCGCCTCCGGCCTCGAGGCGGTGATCCAGGCGGCCCGCGCCATCGCGGTGGGCGACGCGTCCATCGCCGTGGCCGGCGGTGTGGAGTCGATGACCCGGGCGCCGTACGTCCTGCCGAAGTCGGACCGGCCCTTCCCCGCCGCCCACACCGAGCTGTACTCGACGACGCTGGGCTGGCGCATGGTCAACCCGCGGATGGACCCGCAGTGGACCATCCCGCTCGGGGAGAGTGCGGAACTGATCGCCGACAAGCACAAGATCGGCCGCGAGCAGCAGGACGAGTTCGCGCTCGCCTCGCACCGCAAGGCGGCCGCCGCACAGGAACAGGGCCTGTTCGACGCCGAGCTGGCGCCCGTACCGGTGCCTCGGCGCAAGGGTGACCCGGTCGACTTCGCCGCCGACGAGTGTGTACGGCCCGACGCCTCCCTCGAAGCGATGGCGAAGCTCAAGCCCTCGTTCCGGCGTGACGGCGGGACGGTCACCGCGGGCAACGCCTCCCCGCTCAACGACGGCGCCGCGGCCGTGCTCCTCACCGACGAGGAGGGCCTGCGGGCCATCGGCCGTGAACCCCTCGCCCGGATCAGCGCGACCGGCGTGTCCGCGATCGATCCGCAGTACTTCGGGCTCGCTCCCGTCGAGGCCGTCAACCGCGCACTGGCCAAGGCGGGCAAGGACTTCGCCGATCTGTCGGTGCTGGAGCTGAACGAGGCGTTCGCCGCGCAGGTGCTCGGCTGTCTGGCCGAATGGCCCGAGTTCGACCCGGCGGTCCTCAACCCCCAGGGCGGCGCGATCGCGCTCGGCCACCCGCTCGGCGCCTCCGGCGCGCGGCTCGCCGGAACCGTCGCCCACCAGCTCGCCCGCCGTGGCTCCGGCACCGGCGTGGCCACCCTCTGCATCGGCGTGGGCCAGGGCCTCGCCTTGGTCCTCGAACGATAAGGAAGCGGCAGGTACACCCCATGACTCTCACGCAGCAGGACATCGACCAGGAGATCGCGGCCGAGCACGCGGCGTACGAGAAGCGGCTCGCCGACGGCGCTCCCGTCGAGCACCACCCGCGCCGCGACTACGCGCCGTACCGCTCCTCGGTGCTCCGCCACCCGAAGCAGCCCCTGGTCGCCATCGACACCGCCAAGGACCCCGAACTGGTGGAACTGCACTCCCCCGCCTTCGGGGAGCGCGACATCACCGAGATCGACAACGACCTCACCCGGCAGCACACCGGCGAGCCGGTCGGCGAGCGGATCACCGTGTCCGGACGGCTGCTGGACGGGTCCGGGCGCCCGGTCCGCGGCCAGCTGGTCGAGATCTGGCAGGCCAACTCGGCCGGCCGCTACGCCCACCAGCGCGAGCAGCACGACGCCCCGCTGGACCCGAACTTCACCGGCGTGGGCCGCACCCTCACGGACGCCGAGGGCCGCTACCGGTTCACCACCATCCAGCCGGGCCCCTACCCGTGGCGCAACCACGTCAACGCCTGGCGGCCGGCCCACATCCACTTCTCGGTCTTCGGTTCGGCGTTCACCCAGCGGCTGGTGACGCAGATGTACTTCCCGAACGACCCGCTCTTCCCGTACGACCCGATCCTGCAGTCCGTGACGGACGACGCGGCCCGGCAGCGGCTGGTCGCCACCTACGACCACGGCCTGTCGGTGCCGGAGTTCTCCCTCGGCTACCACTGGGACATCGTGCTGGACGGCCCGGCCGCCACCTGGATCGAGGAAGGACGCTGACGCAGGCCATGACGAAGATCGACACGAGCAGCCCGGAGAACGTGCTGCCCACCCCCTCCCACACGGTCGGCCCCTTCTACGGGTACGCGCTGCCGTTCCGCGGCGGCGAGGAGATCGCGCCCCTGGGACACCCCGACACGATCACCGTGCACGGGTACGTCCTGGACGGCGAGGGCAGGCCGCTGCCGGACGCCCTCGTCGAGGTGTGGGGGCCGCGCCCCGACGGCACCGTCCCGCAGGTGGACGGATCCATCCGGCGAGACCCGGCGACCGGCGGCTGTCTGGGCCGCAACGGCGTGGAGTTCACCGGCTGGGGCCGCATCCAGACGGACACGAACGGCCACTGGTACGCGCGGACGCTGCGGCCCGGCGCACGCGGGAACAGCGCGCCCTACCTGAGCGTCTGCGTCTTCGCGCGCGGCCTGCTGGTGCATCTGTTCACCCGGATCTACCTGCCGGGCGACGCCGCAGCGCTCGCCGCCGATCCGCTGCTCGCCCAGGTGGGCGACCGGCGCGACACGCTGATCGCCGGGGACGAGGGCGCCGGCACCTACCGTTTCGACATCCGCCTTCAGGGCGAAGGCGAGACGGTCTTCCTGGAGTTCCAGTGACATCTGCGTCCCCTCCGTACGCCGACACCGGCCTGCTCGCTCCCGAGTGGGCACAGACAGGTGCCGCCTCCGCGACCGGCGACCACGCGTACCTGCGGGCGCTGCTGGACGCCGAGGCCGCGCTGACGAGGGCGCAGGCCGTGCTGGGCCTCGCCCCGGCCGAGGCGGCGGCGGCGGTGACCGAGGCGGCCGTACCGGCGAACTTCGGCATCCGCTCCCTCGCTGCGCGTACCGCGGCCGGCGGCAACCCCGTCATCCCGCTGGTCGCCGACCTCACCGAGGCGGTCGGTGCGGAGTACGGCCCCTACGTCCACCGGGGTGCGACCAGCCAGGACATCATGGACACGGCGACAATGCTGGTCGCCGTACACACCCTGGAGCCGGTCCTCGCCGACCTCGACCGGACCGAGCGGGCGCTGGCCGGGCTCGCCGCCGGGCACCGCGACACGGCGATGCCCGGGCGGACGCTCACCCAGCACGCCGTGCCGACCACGTTCGGCCTGAAGGCGGCCGGCTGGCGATCCCTGGTCCTGGACGCCCGCGACCGCGTGGCCCGGGTGCGGGACTCGCTCCCCGCCCAACTCGGCGGTGCGGCCGGGACCCTGGCGGCCTTCCGGGCGTACGGCGCCGAGGACGCGCAGGCGCTGACGCGGGCGTACGCCCGCGAGGTCGGGCTCGCCGCACCGGCGTTGCCGTGGCACACGCTCCGCACGCCGATCGCGGACCTGGCCGGGTGCCTGGCCTTCACGGCCGGCGCGCTGGGCAAGCTCGCCGTGGACGTACTGACGCTGTCACGCACCGAGTTCGGCGAGGTGAGCGAGGGCAGCGGCGGCGGCTCGTCGGCCATGCCGCACAAGGCGAACCCGGTCCGGTCCACGCTGCTCGCGGCCGCCGCCCGGCGCGCCCCGCAGCTGGCGGCCACCCTGTACGGCTCACTCGTCGCCGAGGACGAGCGGCCGGCCGGTGCCTGGCACGCCGAGTGGGAGCCGCTGCGCGACCTGCTCCGGCTGGTGGGCGGTGCGGCCGCCCACGCGGCCGAGCTGGCCGAGGGCCTGCGGGTGCACCCCGCCGCGATGCGCCGCGACCTCGACCTCACCCGGGGTCTGATCGTCTCCGAGCGGCTGTCGGCCGAACTGGCGCCCCTGCTCGGCCGGGCCCGGGCGAAGGAGCTGCTGACCCGGCTGGCCCGCCGCGCCCACGCCGAGGATCGCACGCTGCATGAACTCCTGGCCGAGGAACCGGTGTTGAAGGAAATCGACCTGGACGACCTGACCGACCCCGCCCACTACACCGGCTTCGCCGGTTCCCTCACCGACCGTGCCCTGGAGCGACGTTGACCGTGAAACTCCTCAACCACCTGGAAGAAGGCCCGGCCTCTGCTTCTCCGCTGCTGCTCGGCCCGTCGCTCGGCACCTCGTACGCCCTGTGGGACGGGGTCGCGCCCGAGCTGTCGATCACCCACCGGGTGGTGCGCTGGGACCTGCCGGGACACGGCGGATCGGCGGCCGACCTGATCGGACCCGGCGCCACCGTCGGCGACCTCGCCGCGCGGGTGCTGGCGCTCGCCGACGCGCTCGGCATCGACCGGTTCGCCTACGCGGGCGTGTCCCTGGGCGGCGCGGTCGGCCTGCACCTGGCCGTGCACCACCCCGAACGGCTCACCTCCCTGGCCGTCATCTGCTCCTCCGCCCATTTCGGCGGCGCCGCCGCCTGGCGGGAACGAGCCGAACGGGTGCGCCGGGAGGGCATGGAGTGGTTGCTGGAGACTGCCGACGCGCGCTGGTTCACGCCCGGCTTCACCGTGCCGCGGCTGCTCCGGGACCACCGGGAGGCCGACCCGGAGGCGTACGCCGCCTGCTGCGACGCGCTGGCCTCCTTCGACCTGCGCGACCGGCTCGCCGACATCGCCGTACCGACCCTGCTGGTGGCGGGACGGCAGGATCCCGCGACGCCGCCCGCGCATCTGCGGGAGATCGCGGACGCGGTGCCCGGGGCCGCGCTGGTGGAGCTGCCCGGCGCCTCCCACCTGGCGCCCGCGCAGTGCCCGCAGGCCGTCCTGACCGCCCTGAAGACCCAGCTGAACGGGGCCCCGGCCAGCGGGATGGCGGTGCGCCGGGAGGTGCTGGGCGAGGCGCACGTCGACCGGGCGCAGGCCCGGCAGACCCCGTTCACCGCGCGGTTCCAGGACTTCATCTCCCGCTACGCCTGGGGCGAGATCTGGACCGACCCCACCCTCTCGCGCCGCGAGCGCAGCATGATCACCCTGACCGCGCTGGTCGCGCACGGCCACTACGAGGAGCTGGCCATGCACCTCCGGGCGGCGCGGCGCAACGGGCTGACCCCGGAGGAGATCGGGGCGGTGCTGCTGCAGACCGCCGTGTACTGCGGGGTGCCCGCGGCCAACTCGGCGTTCGCGACGGCCCAGCGAGTGCTCGCCGAGGAGGAGCAGGGTCGCTCCGGCCGAGGGTGACCCTGCTGGTCGTAGCTTCGGCAGTACCTCCTCCGGCCGGCGGGCCGTGCCTAGGGTGGGAGCATGTCCACTGTTCTGATCACCGGCGCCACCTCAGGTCTGGGCCGGTACCTCGCCTTCGAACTGGTCCGGGACGGCCATTTCGTCCTCGCTCACGGTCGCGACCGGACGCGCACCGCACAGCTCGTCGAGGAGTTGCGCGCCGAGGGCCGGGCGGAGGGGTTCGTCGCCGACCTGGCCTCGCTCGCCGAGGTGCGTGAGCTGGGCGTCCGGGTCACCGAGGCGCGTCCCGAGCTGGACGTGCTGATCAACAACGCGGGCGTCGGCAGCGGTTCGCCCGGCTCCGGGCGCGAGCTGAGCGCCGACGGACACGAGCTGCGGCTCGCGGTGAACTATCTGGCACCCGTGGTGCTGACCCGCGCTCTGCTGCCGGTCCTGCGCGCCAACCCGCCCGCCCGGATCGTGAACGTCGGCTCGGCCGGCCAGGAGCCGCTGGACTTCGCCGATCCGGAACTCACCCGCGCCTACAGCGGCGTCTCGGCGTACTGCCGCAGCAAGTTCGCCCTCGCCGCGCACACGTTCACCCTGGTGGAGGAGCTGGCGGGCACGGACGTCGTGGTGAACGTGCTGCACCCCGCCACCTATATGGACACGGCGATGGTCCGCGAGGGCGGGATCACCCCGTGGAACTCGGTCGCCGACGGTGCGCCCGGTGTGCTGGCGCTGGCCACGCGGGAGACGGGCTCGGGTGGCTACTTCGACGGGACCCGGCCGGCGCGGGCGCACCGGGCGGCGTACGACGCCGAGGTGCGCGAGCGGCTGGAGACCGTCACCGGTCAGCTGCTCGCCGTGTGAGGCGTACGGAGTGCGGCCGTCCGCCGTCACGGTCGGCGGAAGACGGCGTGCGGTAGCCCCGCGGCCGCACACCGTCGTGCGCCGACCGTGCTCCTACCGCAGCCCCCGGCCCGTCTCCAGGATCTCCCGTGCCTGCGCCGCCAGCCCGTCCGCGCCGCACGAACGGGCCAGCGCCAGGCCGCGGTTGAGTTCGGCGACCGAGCGGGTCGCGATGCCGTACTCGACCCGGGCCGCCGCGTGCTCGTACTGGCAGGGCGAGGCTTCCAGACAGGCGACGGCCTGGGCGGCCAGGCCGACCGCGCGCTGCCCGGTCTCCAGGGCGGCGGCGCATCGCAGGGCCTCGCCGATCGCGGTGTCCGTGCCGAACCGCTCGGCCCGCCCGCGGGCGTCCGCCGCGAGCTGGGCCGCGCGGGCGGGCTCCTGGGTGGCGAGGGCCTTGGCGAGGTCGATGGACCAGGGTGCGAGGACGGGGTTGTGGCCACCGCGGGAGGCGGCGGTCTTCTCCGCGGCCTCCAGTTCGTTGACGCCCTCCTCGGTGCGGCCCACCGCGAGCAGCAGCCGGCCGCGTACGGAGCGGATGTCGGGCAGCACGATCGTGGACGGGTAGGGCGGGGCGAAGCCGTACTGCTCGGCTGTCGCCCAGGCCTCGCCGACCTGCCCGCGGGCCAGCAGGGTGTCGACGAGTCCGCAGGTCGCCGACCAGTACAGCGGCAGGCCGCGGCCGACCCGCTCCGCCAGGACCAGCGCCTCGCGCAGGGTGGACTCGGCGTCCTTCAGCCGGCCCTGCCTGCGGTAGGCGAGGCCGAGGAAGGCGTTGGCCAGGGAGAGGTGGCCGCCGCGCCAGCCGGCACTGGTGTAGGTGCGCAGCGCCTCGGCGAAGAGGCTCTCGGCGCGGTCCAGCCGGTCGGCGTAGGTGTACGCGCTGCCGAGCATCATCAGCAGTTCGATGCCCCACTCGTCGGTCCAGCCGAGACCGGGCGCGAGACGGCCGTTGACGAGGGCGCGGTCGCACATCTGGAGGACCTCCTCGGCGCTCTCGCCGTGGGTCATCGCGTCGAAGCCGCGCAGGATCAGCAGGGCGCGTTCGGAGTTGTCCCGGCCGGTGCAGGTGGCTGCCAGTTCGGCCAGGCGCTGGGAGCGTTCCTGGGAGCCGGTCTCCCCGTGGATGCCCTCCCACATGAACTGCACGGCCTGCAGCCGCAGTCGGACCGGACCCGCCTCGTGCCGGGCGGCCTCGGCCTCGACCGTGCGGACGGCCTCCTCCAGCTGGTCGTTGTGGAGCAGCGCCTGAGAGAGCCGGACCACGGCGTCGACCCGCTGGTCGCCGTCGAGGCCGGGCATGCCGAGCGCGCTCTGCAGGTGCTCCACGGTGACGGCGGGTGCGGTGAGCAGGGTGGCCTGGCCGAGTTCGTAGAGCACCTGGGCGTGGACCTCGGCCCGGGGCGGCTCCGCGAGGGCGCGTTCCAGGCAGCGGCGGGCCGCGTCGGGCGCGCCGACGGCGAGGTGTTCACGGGCCGCGTCGCGCAGCTGCTCGACGAGTTCCTCGTCGTCGTCCGGGTGCACCTTCAGCAGGTGCCGGGAGGCCTCGGCGGCGCCGCGCCCGGTCTCGGTCACGATCTGCGCGGCGATGCCGTGCATGGCGGTACACACGCCGGGCGGGATGGAGTTGTAGACGGCGGAGGCGATCAGCGGGTGGACGAACTCCAGCTCGTCCGGAATCTCGGTGGCGGCCGCCGGGTCGGGTTCGGTGAGGATGCGGGCGCCGCGCAGCAGGTCGGCGCAGCGCTCGGCGATGTCGGTGGGCATCCCGGCGAGCTGTGCGACCAGGTCGACGGAGATGCCGGTGCCGAGGATGGCGGCCGCCCAGGCGAACCGGGTGGCCTCGATGCCGAGTCCCTTCAGGCGGTCGACGAGGCCGCCGCCGCGCGCGGCGCGGTTCAGGGCGCGCAGTTCGCCGGCCCGGGCCTCGACCGGCTGGAGTTCGCTGTCCTGCACCTTGGCGAGGAGTTCGACGGTCTCGTACGGGTTGCCGCCGGTGACGGCCCAGACCTCGCGGCAGAAGGGGTCGTCGGCCTGCCGGCCGACGGTGGCGCGGGTGAGTCCGGCGGCGGCGTCCGGGGTGAGGGCGCTGAGGTTGCTGACGGGGCGGCCTGCGGCGTCCGCGACCGCGTCCAGGTGACGGGCGCTGTCGCCGCTCACCTCACCGGGGCGGCGGGCGACCACGACCAGCACGGGGAGGTCGTCGAGGCGTTCGGCGAACGCGGCGAGCCAGCGCAGGGTCTCCTGGTCGGCCCAGTGCGCGTCGTCGACGAGCAGCACCAGCGGCCATTCGCGGCGGGCGAGCCGGCGCACGGCCGCGACGAGTCCGTCGCAGACGTACTGCGGGTCCACGCTGCCCTCTCCGGGGTCCACTATGCCGAGGGCGGGTCCCGCGATGTCGTACCAGTCGCCGAGGTACTCCCGGGCCTCCTCCGGCAGCAGGGCGACCAGGGCGGGCTGCAGCAGCTGCCGTACGACGTTGAACGGCACGGACTTCAGGGTCTCGCCACCGCGTGCCCACCACACGGCGCAGCCCCGGCGCTCGGCGATGCGGCGCGTCTCGGCCAGCAGCGCGGTCTTGCCGAGTCCGGCCTCGCCCCGGAAGACCAGCAGGTTCCCCGCGGAGGACCGATCGGCGCACAGGACGTCGAGCGCCCGGGTGACCGTGGCTATCTCCGCGTCCCGCTCCCACAGGGGAGCCGAGCCGGCCGCCGACGGCCGTCCCTCCGTCATCCCGTTACCTCCCCAGGTCGCCCGAATGACGTACAGACCACGAGCCTAGCCGTCCGGTGGGATGTGTGGTGGCTGGTCGGTGCACGTGTTGCCCCGCCGCGTGAAAGAGGATGCGGCTGGACGACGCGCACCCCGCCCGACCAGCCGGTGAGCAGCGGACGGACCGTCAACAGGGCTGGGAATGAAGCTGATTTTCGAGTACGAGGAAGGTCACGGCGAGCGCGGGACCCGCGACGGTGCCGCGGCCCGCGCTCCGGCGGTGCGGGCGGTGGCGGCGGGGTCGGTGGGCAACCTCGTCGAGTGGTACGAGTTCGGCGTCTACGGCTATCTCGCCACCGTCCTGGCCGACCGGTTCTTCACCCCGGCGGGCGGGAGCGCGGCCGAGGGTCTGGTGCGGACTTACGCCTCCTTCGCGCTGGCGTTCTTCTTCCGGCCCCTCGGGGCGGCCCTGTTCGGCGCGCTGGGCGACCGGATCGGCCGGCGGCCGGTGCTGATCGGGGTGATCGCGCTGATGACGGCCGCGACGACGCTGATCGGCGCGCTGCCGACATACGCCTCGGCGGGTGCCGTGGCGCCCTGGCTGCTCACCTTTCTGAGGGCCCTTCAGGGACTGTCGGCGGGCGGCGAGTTCGGCGGTTCGGTGACGCTGCTGACGGAGTTCGCCCCGCCGGGCCGGCGTGGTCTGTACGGCGCGTGGCAGTCGTTCACGGTCGCGCTGGGCCTGCTGGGCGGGGCGGGGGTTGCGGCGACGACGGCCACGGTGCTCACCGGGGCGCAACTGGCCGACTGGGGATGGCGGTTGCCTTTCCTGCTGGCTCTGCCGCTGGGGCTGGTGGCGCTGTGGCTGCGGACGGGGCTGGAGGAGACACCGGAGTTCCGGGGAGGGCGTCCCGTCCGACCGGCCGGCGCCGGGGCGGTCGCGGCGGCGGTACTGTCGGCCGCCGGGCGGGTCATGGGGTGGTCGGCGGCCGGATACACGTTCCTCGTCGTCCTCCCGTCGTATCTGCAGACCGCGCTGCACGCCGACGTCCGGCAGGCGCTGCTCGCCACCGTGCCGGCCAACGTGGGATTCGCCGCGTCGATCCTCCCGGCGGGCCTGCTCAGCGACCGGATCGGACGGCGGCCGGTGATGCTGACGGGGGCACTGCTGGTCGTAGGACTGGCGGTGCCTGTGCTCAACCTCCTCCAGAACGAGGGGACTTCGGCCGTGGCCAGGGGCGTGGCCACGTTCGCCGCGGGCGCGGTGGTGGGCCTCATGGCCGGCCCCGGGCCCGCGCTGCTCGCCGAGATGTTCCCGGCGCGGGTGCGCTGGACGGGACTCGGGCTGGCCTACTCCCTGTCGAACGCGGTGTTCTCCGGATGCGCCGGGCTGATCATCACGGAGGCGGTGCGGCGCACCGGGGACATGGACGTGCCCGCCTATTACGCGGCGTCCGCGTGCGCGGTCAGCGCGCTCGTGCTGCTGGGAACTCCACACAGAAGGCGGTACGGCCGATGCGGGTGATCGGGCTGATGTCAGGGACGTCGCACGACGCGGTGGACGCGGCGGCCGCCGAACTGCGCCTGGACGGCAGGACGCTGGTGCTGAAGCCACTGGGCATGGTGAGCACACCGTACGACGACGGGCTGCGCGCGGCCCTCGCGGCGGCGCTGCCGCCGGCCCGTGTCCCGCTCGCCGAGGTGTGCCGGCTCGACACCCGGATCGGGCAGGCGTTCGCCGCCGCGGCGCTGCGGGCCGACCGGGAACTCTTCGCGGGCCGCGGAGAGTTGGTGGCCTCGCACGGCCAGACCGTCTACCACTGGGCCGACGGCGGCCGGGTGCACGGAACGCTCCAGCTGGGGCAGCCCGCGTGGATCGCCGAGGAGACCGGGCTGCCGGTGGTCGCCGACTTCCGCGCCCGGGACGTCGCGGCCGGCGGCCAGGGCGCGCCTCTGGTGAGCCTGGTGGACCTGCTGTGGCTGCGGGGCAGGCCGGGTACACCGGTCGCGCTGAACATCGGCGGCATCGCCAACCTGACCGCGCCGGACGGGACCGCCTTCGACACCGGGCCGGGCTGCGCGCTGCTCGACGCGGCGGCCCGCGAGTACAGCGGCGGGCGCCTGGCCTTCGACGCCGACGGGGCGCTGGCCGCCCGGGGCCGGCCGCACCGGCCGCTGCTCGACCGGCTGCTCGCGGAGCCGTACTACGCGCTTCGGCCGCCCAAGACGACCGGCAAGGAACTGTTCCACCCCGGGTACCTGGGGGCGGCCGGGCCGGACGGCCTGTCCGCCGAGGACGTGCTGGCGACGCTGACCCTGCTGACGGCCCGGACGGTCGCCGACGCGGTACGGTCCGTCGGCGCGACGGAGTTGATCGCCTCCGGCGGGGGCACCCGCAACCCGGTCCTCATGTCCCTGCTCCGGCGGCTGCTTTCGAAGACGGCGGTGCGCACCTCGGACGAACTGGGCCTGCCCGCCGCCGCGAAGGAGGCGTACGCCTTCGCCGTCCTCGGCTTCCTCACCGCCCACGGCCTCCCCGGCACCGACCCGCGCAGCACGGGCGCCCGGCATCCGAGCGTCCTGGGCTCGGTGACACCGGGACGCGCCGGCTCGCCCCCGCTGCGAGGGGCGGGGGGCGGTCCGACGCGACTGGTGGTGGAGACATGAGACGCCGGCCGGACGCGCGCCGGCCGGCCGGAACAGGCACCCGCCGCAGGGCACCGTACAGAAATCCGGGGTGAAATGTTCCGTTCCGTCGATTTGGGGCCGGATCTTCTCATCCGACTTTCACCGATGCCTCTTACGGTGGGGGCATGACGCAGGTGACTCCTCCCGGGTGGTACCCCGACCCCGGGCAGACGAATGACGGTCCGCCCACCGAGCGCTGGTGGGACGGCAAGGCCTGGACGGACCAGACCCGCCCCGCCGGGACGGCCGCCACGTGGGGTCCCCCGCCACAGCAGCCCGTCGGCGGCGCGCAACCGGTTCCGCCGGGGTACGCGGCGTATCCGGGTCAGCCGGGTCATTCGGGTTATTCGGGTTATTCGGGTTACCCGGGCTATCCCGCCCAGCCGCCGACCGCGCCCCGGCGTGGGCTGCGCACTGGCATAGCCGTCGCGGCGGCGGTCGCGGTGCTGACCTGCATCGGGGTCGGCGTGTACGCCCTCTCCAGCGGCGGGAGCGGTGAGGGCGACCGCGCCGGCTCTCAGCAGGCGCCCGGCGGACAGAGCGGCGGCCAGAACGGCGGACAGGGCGGCCCCGGCGGTGGCTCGGGCGGTTCCGAGTCGCCGTCCCCTGGGCAGTCCGCGGCGCCCAAGGTCAAGGGCGGCGGCACGGTGCCGGATCCGGTGAACGGGATCAGCCTGCCGGTGCCGGACGGCTGGACCGGGCAGACGATCAGTGTCGGCGCGCAGGTGACGTCGGACGACTCCTACAAGTGCCCCGGCAACAGCGCCCAGACCTGCACCCCGGGTGGCGCCTACACCGCGCCCGCCGCCTCGCTCGGCGCGAAGGGCGACACGGCCGAGGCGGTCGCCAAGGCCGACATCGCGGCCAACGCCAAGGACTCGTACGGCGGTACCACCTACGGCAGCATCACCTCGCACGAGGTGCTGGCCGCCAAGGCGGTGACGGTGGCCGGGCAGAAGGGCTATCTGGTGCGCTGGAAGGCGGTCACCAGCAAGGGCGCCGACGGCTATGTCGAGTCCGTCGCCTTCCCCTCGCCCAACGACGCGGGGCAGATGGTCGTGGTGCGCTTCGGCGTGGACGTCGGCCAGAAGGTGTCCGTCATCGACGAGATCCTCAAGGGCATCAAGGTCTCGTCGGGCGGCGGGAACGGCCAGAACGTCTGAGACGGAAAGCGGCCGGGTGGGGCGCCCCTCCGCTCAAGAGGAGCCCCACCCGGCCGGGGGGTGCGCGCCGCCCCCGTCCCCACGGTGCGGCGCGGACAGGTCGCCGTTCAGTCATCCCGTGAACGGCGGCCTGAGTCTTCAGGTCAGTCCGAGTGCCGGCAGCACGGTGGCCTCCACGAAGCGGACGAGATAGTCGCCGTCGGCGTACTGGCCGCTCAGCACCGGGCGCACCCGCAGGACGCCGAACATCATCGCGGGGATGTACTCCAGCGCGGGGTGGTCGGCGGGCACCTCGCCCCGCTCCACGCCCCGCCCCAGCATCTCCTGCAGCGCGGCGATCTCGGGCAGCACGAGCGCCTCGCGCAGCGCCTGCGCCAGTTCCTGGTCGGCAGTGACCGCGTGGCCGAGCGCCTGCATGAGCCGCGCGTCCTTGTTGGACCAGTCGCCCGCGACCCGTGCGGCCTCCCGCAGGTCCTCGGCGAGTGAGCCGGTGTCGATGCCGGCGAAGCGCACCTTGCGGCTGGCG
Organism: Streptomyces sp. NPDC044061; assembly: GCF_056434305.1. Classification (NCBI taxonomy): domain Bacteria; kingdom Bacillati; phylum Actinomycetota; class Actinomycetes; order Kitasatosporales; family Streptomycetaceae; genus Streptomyces; species Streptomyces sp. NPDC044061. The sequence goes on from NZ_JBWKFL010000048.1 coordinate 53,796, forward strand.
CGCAGTGCCGCCGCGACGAACTGGGGCTTGGTCTTCCACTGCCGGTAGAGCGTGGACTTGCTGCAGCGGGTGCTGGCGGCGACACCCTCCATGGTCACCGAGTCGTATCCGCATTCGCGGATCTGCTCCAGCACGGCGTCGAAGAACTCCCGCTCACGCTCGGGCGTGAGTTTGGAGCGGCGCGAGGCGGCGACCGTCTCCGGTCCGTCCGCGGCCTGCGACGTCATGCGTTGCCTCTCCTCTCGTCTACGGCCCGCTACAGCTTCGCTCAAGGACGAGTGCGGACCCTGTCTCCAGTGTGTCGCACATCAATCGATACGCCAGTGTACCGGTACTTGAGCGTATCGGTACACTCCCGTATCGGTACACTCCCGTATCGGTACACTGGCGTATCGGTACGGAGACGTACCGATGAATGCGCGGGCTCCGGCCCGGGCTCGCACGCACCACCACACGCACGACCGTCAGCGAAGGGGCCGGGGGATGAATGCCCGAACCGAGCCTGCAGAAGCGGAGCCGGACGCGATAGCGACAGCGCGCCCGCCGCTCCTCCGTGAGTTCCTGCTCGTCGCGGGGCTCTTCCTCGTCTACAAGCTCGGGCGGCAGCTGGCCGTCGGCCACACCGGGGACGCCTTCCACAACGCCCACCGCGTGTGGGACCTCGAACGGGCCGTGCACCTACCCCACGAGACCGCCGTGCAGTCCGCACTGCTGCACGGCGACACCCTCGTTCACCTGGCGAACACCTACTACGCGACCGTCCACTTCCCGGCCACCCTCGCTTTTCTGGTCTGGCTGTACCTCAGGCGCCCCGCGCACTACGTGTGGGCCCGCCGGGTCCTGGCCGCGGTGACCACCGCCGCCCTGGTGCTGCCGTTCACGTTCCCGCTGGCCCCGCCGCGGATGCTGACCGGCACCGGCCTGATCGACACCGCACGGGTCTACGGCCCCTCCGTCTACGGTCCGCCCTCCAGCGACCACCTCTCCAACCAGTTCGCGGCGATGCCCTCGCTGCACTTCGGCTGGGCCCTGATGGTGGCGATCGGCCTGATCGCGGCCACCCGCTCACGGTGGCGCCCGCTGTGGCTGCTGCACCCGCTGATCACCCTGCTGGTGATCGTGGGCACGGCGAACCACTACTGGCTCGACGCGGTCGTGGCGACCGCCATGCTCGGCGCCGCCCTCGCCCTCGTCCCGCCGCCGGGACGGACGTCGAGCACGGCGGGACGGGGCACCGAGCGGCTCGCCGCGAAGGAGACCGTCCTGGTGGGAGCGGCCCGATGAGCATCGCAGCCCTGATCGCCGTAGGCCTGTCCCTGGTCTCGGCCGTCGCCTACGCCACGGCCGCCGTCGCCCAGGAACGCCTCGCCTCCCGCGGCTCCGGCGCGAGCCTCGTACGGCTGCTGGGCACCGGCGCCTGGTGGTCGGCGGTCGGCCTGAACGCGGCCGCCGCGCTGCTGCACGTCGTCGCCCTCAAGTACGGCCCGCTGACGGTCGTGCAGCCGCTGGGCGCGCTCACCCTCGTCGCGGCCGTGCCGCTCGGGGCGCGGGCGGCGGGCCGGCGGGTCAGCGCGGCGGAGTGGCGGGGAACGGCCCTCACGCTGCTCGGACTCGCCGCGCTGCTGGTGACCGCGTCCGGCCCGGCGCCCCACCGGGTGCTCAGCCTGACCGAGGCGCTGGCGGTCGCCGGTGCGACCGCCGCCCTGATCGGCATGCTGTCCCGGCCCGGCGCCCGGCCGGGCCTGAGGCACGCGACCGCCTCGGGCTTCGCCTCGGGTGTCGCCTCCGCGCTCACCCAGACGGTGACGGTGGCGGCCACGGACCCCGGGAGGCCGGGGGTGAGCGCCGAGGTGGTCGTGGTCGCCGTCCTCGTCGCCGGGTTCGCCACCGGTGGGCTGCTGCTGTCGCAGACCGCCTACCGCGGCGGTCTCGGCGCTCCGCTGGCCGTGGTCACCCTGGCCAACCCGGTGGCCGCCGCGGTCATCGGGCTCACGCTGCTCGGGCAGGGCCTGCAGGGTGGTGCCGGCGGCGTGCTGCTGGCGCTCGCCGGGGCGGGTCTGGCCGCCCGGGGCGTGTTCCTGCTGACCCGGGGCACGGCGCGGCCGGCGCACGACGCCGGCCAGGACGACGCCCACCCCGTGGCCGCGGTGCTGGCCCTGGAGCCGGGCACGGCCACGGCCGAACCGGCGCTGGTGCCACGGCGACCGGAGCAGCCCGGGCATCTGACCGCGCTCTGAGCGGACATGCGGCGGGGGGGGGGGGGGGGGGGGGGGGGGGGGGGGGGGGGGGGGGGGGGGGGGGGGGGGGGGGGGGGGGGGGGGGGGGGGGGGGGGGGGGGGTGGGGG
>NZ_JBWKFL010000049.1:0-52722 GCF_056434305.1 Streptomyces sp. NPDC044061
CCCGTAGACTACCCCCGTGCTCCCGCCCCTCTCAAGCTAACGCCTGCGGGACGGGGGGTGGGACCCTGGCGGCCCCTGGGGCCCCCCCCCCGCCAGTGCGGTCAGGCCGAGTCGGCGCCGACGTACGAGTCCCAGTCGTGTTCCCCGTACGCACCGTAGTGGCGGGTGAAGGACAGCTTGCCGAGCAGCTTGGCGATCATGATGTTCACTCCTCTCGCCTGTCTGAGCTCTCCCCGCTGAGGGTTCGCTGAAGAAGCCCCCATCGGCATCAAGTGCCACGTAGGCCATATTGCCACATATGTCAATTTGGCCTACGTGGACTTTCAGTCGCGCGCATGGATATGACGCGCCTGCTTCCGGGCCGAACCCACAGCCCCGGGTGCTCCTGTGATCAGGTGTTCTTCCTCCTGGAGCCGGTTCCCCCCGGCTCCTTCGGCGCCCAGCCGGGAGCGTGGGTGGCGTCCTTGAAATCGGTCGACTTCATCAGGATCCGCCAGTCCTCCTTGCCCGCGTCGCCATCGAGCCGAACGGTGAACTCTTTGACCTGGTGGGTGTCATGGAAGTACAGGACCACGACTTGGCGCTCCGAGCCGTCGTCATAGAAATCGCCTGTCACTTTGCCGCGGGCGCCGGCACCGAAGCCCTTGATCCAGTTGGCGGCCGTCTTCCGGGCATCCGTCTCGCTGCCGTCGCTGGTCGCCAGCTTGCGGAGTTCGTCCGTCCTGCCGTCGGCGATGTCCCACACGAGCTTCTGCACCACCAGCAGAGAGCCGGTGGACGGGTAGCCGACCACGTGCAGCGCTTCGTGGTCGGCGTACGCCTGCTCGTAGGACGCGCCGGGTCCTCTGGCATCAGCAGAGCTGCTGTCCAGGACGGAGCATCCAGCCGTCAGGACCATTGCTGCTGCCAGCCATCCGGCCGCTGTGTGACTCCGCTTCAACCTCGGCATCTCAACGTCCCTGCTACCCACGGTCCTTGGGCCTGACGATCGTGACCTTCTCGATCGGGTTCGAGGTGTGACTGTACCGTTCGAGCACCTCGTGCAGGGTTGTCTCATTCTTCAGGCCGTGCTGCACGATCCTGGCGTGCCCCTGCACCATGGCCGACACGATCGCCACGTGGTTGTAGACCCGCTCCCTCTTCCACTTGAAGAAGACGAGATCCCCCACCTTGGCGTTGTACTCGTGCGGAATCATCGCGGAGTGCCGCCACCTGGTCACGTGCCGCCGGAGGTAGTCCGCACTCGTCCAGCTCCAGCTCTTGCCGAACCCGTACCTGCCCTGCCACCACGCGTTGTCCGCCTTGCGGCCGCCGGGGCGCATCTGCATCCCGCCCCCGTGGTACAGGGCCTTCGAGACGAAGTTCGCGCAGTCGGTCCTGTACTCCCACCTGGTGTCCAGGTTGTTGTATGCCCAGTTGGCCGTTCCGTTGCCGGAGATCGCCGCAGCTGCCGAGGCCGACTCCGCCGACGTGGGCACCGGATCGGCGGCAGGGCCGTAGATGCCTTCGTCGATGAGCGGCTGCGGTGCCTGCTCCTGGTCGGCGGGGATGTTGCCGTTTGCGTCGGGCAGGTGCGGATCGGCTGAAGGCGCGGGCCAACCATTTGTGGTCCACACCGCGTCGGGAACATCTGCGGAGGCGGTGTCGGAGACCTCTGTGGCGGCGTCGCCGGAAACGTCTGTGGCGGCGTTGTCGGCAGCCTCCGTGGTGGCGTTCGCTGTTCCCGTGATGGTGCCGGTGGCGTCGGGAACGTCCGTGGCGGCGTTCGCTGTTCCCGTGACGGCGCCGGTGGCGGTGAGGGCGAGCACTGCTGCGCACGTGATCGTGCGGCCGAGCTTGTTACGCAAGAGTCGGGTTCCTTCCCCCTGTGAACGGTTCCCGGCCGCCAGTGTTTCGGTCGAGGCGGCTTCGGGATCCATTGAGGTTACCCATGAGTAGCCATGATGGGGGAGCGAATTTTGGACCTTTGGCCGAATCTGTACGGATTGGCCAGTAATGTCTGCAATGGTGGCCGGCAGACGTGGCACACCCTGTGGGAGGACGGAGGAGCGGACGCGCGGGTTCCTGGTTGGCCGGTTTCAAGCGGCCTCCGAGCAAAGCGGCTCGTCCCGGAACCCCGGCTCGGATCTCCTCCGTCCTGGGGTGCTCTCGTTCAGGCGCGTCTCTCGTGGGCCGTCCCGCCACCTCCGGTGGCGATGCCGCCGCTCGGCTTCGGCGGGGCGAAGGGGGGCGTGTCCGGACGGCATGTCGTTCCGGTCGGGGGGAGGGTGCCGTCGATGAGGTAGCGGCTTTCGTGGCCCTTGACGCAGTTGCTGGGGTTTATCAGGGCCGTGTGCCCGTATCCGTCGTTGGTGAGCAGGCGGGCGTCTGCCAGTTCCTGGACCATGGCCCGGGAGCCCGAGTAGGGAGTGGCGGGGTCGTAGACGGTGCCGACCACCAGGACGGGGTGCGCCGTGGGTTTGTTCCACGGGCCGCGGTAACGGTTCGCGGCGACCGCCGGCCAGGTGGCACATCCCTCGGCGTTCCATGTCCAGTAGCGTCCGGCGTCACCCGCACGGCGGGCGCCGGCCTCCTCCAGAGCGTGGTAGGCGCCGGGGTCGCGTGGATTGGGGCTGTCGCCGCAGAACACCGCGGCGGCCTGTTCCTCGCCCAGGTACGGATCCGGATTCGGGACTGGTGGGGCGGGCGGGGGTGGGGACGGCTTCGGGGTGCGGCCCTGCCACAGGTCCTGCAGCCTGCCGGCCAGGTCCGTCCAGCCGGGGTGAACGACGTAGAGGCTGTTCACCACGTCGGCGACCGTGCCGGCATAGGTCGACGTGCCCACGGGACGTTTCCGGAGCCGCCGCATCAGCTGGTCGAACTTGTCCCGGGTCGCTTTCGGGCTGCCGGCGGAGAAGGCGCAGCGGGCGGTGGTGGTGGACCCGCACAGGGCGAGGAACCTGTCCAGGGTCGCTGCCGCGGAGCGGTCCGAGCCCAAGCGCAGCAATGCCGTGAGCCGGGCGTCGTCGGAGGCGTGATTCGTCCAGGCCTGCGGGTCCCAGTTGCTGTCGAGGACCATGGCGCGCACCTTGCCCGGGAAGAGGTTGGCGTAGGTGGCGCCCAGGAACGTGCCGTAGGAGATCCCGAGATAGGTGAGTTGGGACTCGCCCGCCGCCCGGCGGAGCTGGTCGAGGTCGCGAGCGGTGTCGGCGGTCGAGACATGACGCAGGAGCTCGGGGTCTCGCCGCTCACAGCGCCGGGACAGGTCCTTGTACGCGGCGGTCCAGGCCGTCCGCTCCTTTTCGCCCACCGGGAAGCCCGCCGGTTTGCTCGCGCTCCAGGCGGCGGCTGCTTCGCGGCTCGCGAAGCAGTTCACCGCAGTGCTGCTGCCGATGCCGCGGGGGTCCCAACTGACGATGTCGAACCGCTCCCGCACCTCGCGCGGGAAGGACGCGTAGTTCTGCGGCATCTGGACCGTTCCCGGCCCGCCGGGTCCGCCGGGGTTGAAGAACAGGGTGCCGATGCGGCGGCCGGGGTCGGTCGCCCTCCGTTTGACCACGGCCAGGTCGATGGTGCGGCCACCCGGGTTGCCGTAGTCCAGCGGCACCTTCGCGGTCGCGCAGTCGAACGGGCTGCCTTGAACGCACTGTCTCCAGTCCAGCTTCGGGGCCGGCACCGAAGGTGTGGGCGCGCCGCCGACCGCGGCGAGGTCCTGCCCGCTCAGAACGGTCGAGCAGGTCACCAACACGGCGACGAGCGCGGCACGACCCCGACGGCCCGCTGTCGGTCCGGATATGCCCATGCCTTGTCCCTCCACGGCTGAGCGCCGGACGCCCCGCTGTGTCGGGCGTCGGCACGCATTCCGCGTCAACGGCACCGCGGCCCGGCAGCGCACGCGAACCGACGGCGGCCAAATGGCCGAACCACCGTCACCGTGTCGCCTGCGGCGAAACCCGTAGCCCCCGGCCCGCTCCCGGCCTCGGTGACCCGAACACCCCGGACACCTCCGGACCAGGAGGGATCAGCCCGCGGTCATGCCCCGCTCCGGCCACCGGGACCGCTCGTCGTAGACGGCATTGATCTTCCGGGATGCCTTGAGGAAGGTGTGGTCGACGGCGCCGTCGTCCGGCCGGGCCGTGCGCGTGTGCGTGTGCGTGTTCATGGTCAGGAGCCGGGGCATCTCCGCCGGGTCCTCACCGAAGGAGTGGCGGACGACCGACCCGTCCTCGGACTCCTTCTTGAAGTGGACGAGGGAGGCCATCGTGCCGAGCCTTCAGCCGCCGGACACGCAGTGCCGCAGCAGCCCGGAGATCGATGTGTCGACCAGGCGGTAGCGCACGACCCGGCCGTCCTTCTCGCCCTCGACCACGCCCGCGGTCCGCAGCAGGCGCAGCGCCTGCGAGACGGCGGTGTCCCTCATCCCGGTGGCGACGGCGAGGTCGGAGACCGCGATGGGGCCGGCCTCGTGGAGGGCGAGCAGCAGGGACAGCCGTCCGGGATCGGAGAGCAGCGAGAAGCGGTCCGCCCAGGCCCGTACGCGCTCGGGCTCGCCGACCGCGGCGATGGCGTCGCACACCCGATGGCCGTCGATGGTGCGCTGCCCGGCACGTTCCGCGGGGACGAGATGCATGGAGCCATCATCGCAGGGCACCGCCGCAGGCCTCCATACCTGTTCAGATGTGCAGCCTTGCAGCCACGGCCCACGCCCTTCTAGGGTGAACGGGCCGTGGTGTTCGGGAAGACCGGTGACAGCCCTCAGGGGCTCAGTCCGGAGCGGCCCTCGCCACTGTGATCGGGAAGTTCCCGCCCCCTACACGCCACTGGCCGCACGGCCGGGAAGGCAGGGGCGGGCGCGTCGACCCGTCAGCCAGGAGACCGGCCACGGCATCACGAAGCTGATCCACGAGGTGCTGGAGCGTGACCGTATGACCGTGTCCGAAGGCGTGCCCGAAACCACCGCCGCCCCGTCCTTCCGCTGGCGACGCGAGGACACCGTCCGGACCGCCGGCCTCCTGGCCGTGATCGTCGCCCTGCACGTGGTCGCGTTCGGCATCCTGTTCCTGCTCGTGATACCGCGTCACTACGAGGTCGGCACCAAGGCGTTCGGCATCGGCCTGGGCGTCACGGCGTACACGCTCGGCATGCGGCACGCCTTCGACGCGGACCACATCGCGGCGATCGACAACACCACCCGCAAGCTGATGGCCGACGGCAAGCGGCCGGTGTCGGTGGGCTTCTGGTTCGCGCTCGGCCACTCCAGCGTGGTGGTCGTCATGGCCGTGCTGGTCGCCGGCGGCGCGAAGCTCGCCGGCACCCTGATGAACGACGGCTCCCGGACCCACCAGGTCCTCGGCACGGTCGGCACGACGGTCTCCGGCTCCTTCCTGTATCTCATCGCCGCCCTCAACCTCGTGGCGCTGCTGGGGATTCTGCGCGTCTTCAAGGCGATGCGGTCCGGGCGTTACGACGAGGCGGAGCTGGAGGCCCACCTCGACTCGCGCGGCTTCATGAACCGCCTGCTGGGTCGGCTCACCAGGTCCATACGCCGGCCCGGCCAGATGTTCCCTCTCGGCTTCCTCTTCGGCATCGGCTTCGACACCACGACGGAGGTGCTGCTCCTCGCCCTGGCCGGCAACGGCGCCGCCGCCGGACTGCCGTGGTACGCGGTCCTGTGCCTGCCGTTGCTGTTCGCGGCCGGTATGAGCCTGTTCGACACCCTCGACGGCACGTTCATGAACTTCGCGTACCAGTGGGCGTTCTCCAACCCGGTGCGCAAGGTGTTCTACAACCTCACCATCACCGGACTGTCCATCGCGGTGGCCTTCTTCGTCGGCACGATCGAACTGGTCGGCGTCCTGCACGACAAGCTCGGTCTGCGCGACGACGTCACGGGCTGGATCGCGGGACTGGACCTGGACAACGTCGGTTACGTCATCGTCGGCCTGTTCGTGGTCGTCTGGGCCGTGGCCGTAGGGTACTGGCGCCTGGCCAAGGTCGAGGAGCGCTGGACCGCTCGCGCCGCCGACGTGGGCTGACGGCCTCCTCGCCTACGGCGGCTGCCGCCGTCAGATCCGGTGCGGAGCGGCCATCACGGCGGTGACGGCGGTGGGCGCGGCCGCACCCGGACGGACTCGACGCGGTGCCCGAAGTGGAACGTGACATCTCGAGGCCTTTCCTACCGTGGGGGGAGAGGACCGTGGCGTTCCCCGGACGGGGGAGCGGGCCGGGCGGCCGGTCGTGATCCGAGGGGCGCCCACTGCCGCCGCGTCGTGGGGGGCGCTCGGAAGAGAGGGCGGTGTCGAAGCGGTGGCAATGGCTCCTGCCAGGAGTATTGGGCGCTCGTCGACGCGGCAGCCATCTGGGTTGACCCATCCGCGCCGGGAAAGGCGCGGACAAAACCGCAGCAAAGGGGCCGCAAAGTGAATCCACGTCAGGTGAACCGGCGCCTCTGAGGCAACATCTTGGTGAACGGCGAGCGCCGCGCGGTCAGGACGCCGGTGCCGTCGTACGCCGGATGGGGTGAGGGACGTGGTGGAGCCGAGGATCGCCGTCGCCGTGGTGACCATGGGCAACCGGCCCGCCGAAGTCGACGCCCTGCTGGAGTCCGTGGCCAAGCAGGACGTGGCCCCCGCCCGCATCGTCATCGTCGGCAACGGCTGCCGGCTGCCGGAGTTCGCCCGGCGGCTGTCCCTGCCGGGCGAGGTCACCACCATCGACGTCGAGGAGAACCTCGGCTGCCCGGGCGGCCGCAACGTCGCCCTGGCCCGGCTCCGTGAGTACGGCGACGTCGACATCGTGGTCGAACTCGACGACGACGGGCTGCTCGTCGACGCCGACGCGCTGCGCCGGGTGGGCGAGCTGTACGCCGCCGACCCGCGCCTCGGCATCGTCGGCTTCCGGATCGCCGACGAGCACGGCGAGACCCAGCAGCGGCACGTGCCCCGGCTCGGCAAGTCCGACCCCCTGCGCGGGGGTTACGTCACCGGCTTCCTCGGCGGCGGGCACGCCTTCCGCATGGCGATGCTGGCCGAGACCGGGGACTGGCCCGCCGAGTTCTTCTTCGCGCACGAGGAGACCGACCTCGCCTGGCGGGCCGCCGACGAGGGCTGGAGGATCCTCTACGCCCCCGAACTGCTCCTGCGGCACCCCAAGACCTCACCGGCCCGGCACGCCATCTACTACCGCGTCAACGCCCGCAATCGGGTGTGGCTCGTCCGGCGCCGGCTTCCGCTGCCGCTCGTCCCGGTGCACCTGGGGGCTTGGACGCTGCTCACCCTCGCCCGCACCCGTTCCCCGGCCGGGCTGCGGGCCTGGTTCGGCGGGTTCGCGGAGGGGCTGCGGGAGCCGGCCGGCGAGCGGCGGCCGATGCGCTGGCGGACGGTGTGGCGGCTGACCCGGCTGGGGCGCCCGCCCGTCGTCTGAGCGAGGGGCACGGAGGGTACGGGACAGGACCCCGGTCGTTCACCTCCGCCGACCGGGGCCCTTCTACGTCCCCGGACCAGGCCTGCGGCGACACTCCCCCGAGTTACGCGACATGACGCGCGCGCCGTCGGGCCGGATCCGATGGAAAGATCACATCAGGGCTCACCAACGGATCGCTAACATGTGGCCAACGGTTCGTCCGCAGGTCGAGGACCGGTTGGCCAGAAGTCGCCGGACGGCGGCCGCGGTAAGCCGGAACCCTAACGGATTCCGACCCCCACCGGCAGGGGGAAGGTGGCGGGAAACTGTGGCGGACGGGGCGGAATTCCGCCAGGGAACGGTGGGCGCGTGCCCGCCGCGCGGCACGGTCACGGGATCGTGCGGGAAGGCAGTGGGGCGGCGTGATGCGGCGGTGCGAGCTGCGCTTCGGACTGCTGGGGCCGCCCGTCCTGTACGACCGACAGCCGTACGGGATTTCGTACGGCGGCCCCGACGAACCCGGTGACGTCGGCAGCACCCCTGACCACACCCCCGACAACGTCGTCCGCGCCATTGGCAGCCCCAAGGTCCGTGCCCTGCTCACCGCGCTGCTGCTGGAGGCCGGCCGGGTCGTGTCGGTCGAGTCGCTGAAGGACGCCCTGTGGGGCGGCGCGCCTCCCGCCTCCGCTCAGGCGTCGCTGCACAACCACGTCACCCGGCTGCGCCGGCTCCTGGACGACCCCGAGCGGCTCAGGGCCGTCGCGCCGGGCTATGTGCTGCGGGTGGACGAGGGTGAGCTGGACGTGCATGTCTTCGACGCCCGGGTGGCCGAGGCGCGGACGGCGCATGGCCGGCGTGACTGGGCGGGAGTCGTGCGCCCCTGCGCGGCCGCGCTGGCGCTCTGGCGCGGCACGCCGCTCAGCGGGTTCCCCGCCGACTTCGGCGGCTTCGCGTTCGTGCAGCGTCTGGAGGAGGCGCGCCGGCTCCTGGTGGAGTGGCGGTACGACGCCGAACTCGCCCTCGGCGGGGCCAGAGTGGCCGGACTCGTCCCGGAACTGGCGGCCCTGGTAGCCGAGCATCCGCTGCGCGAGGCATACCACCGTCAGCTGATGCTCGCCCTGCACCGCACCGGCCGCCAGGCCGAGGCCCTGGCCGTCCACCGCGACCTGCGCGCCCGCCTGATCGAGGAACTCGGCATCGAGCCCGGCCCCGCGGTCCGCCAGGCCCACGTGGAGGTACTGCGCGACTCCACGCCATCGGGGCCTGCGGATTCCCCCACCATCACCGAGCCGATGTCCACCGACGGCGAGCGTCCCGTCCACAGCGCACCCGCACTCGCCGACGGCGAGCGTCCCGTCCACAGCGCACCCGCACCCGTCGACGGCGAGCGTCCCGTCCACAGCGCACCCGCACTCGCCGACGGCGAGCGTCCCGTCCACAGCGCACCCGCACCCGTCGACGGCGAGTATGCCGCCCCCAGCACACCCGCACCCGCCGACGGCGCTTCCGCCCCACAGGGGCCACCCGCACTCGACGACGAAACCAGCACGGGTGGTGCGGGTGGGAACTCGATCCCGGCCGAAGGCCGGGCACCCACCCACACACCCGCACCCACCCACGAACCCGCAACCACCGACACAGCTGCACCGGCCCACACGCCCGCACCGGCCCACATACCTGCACCGGCCCACACACCTGCACCGGCCCACACACCCGCACCGGCCCACACGCCCGCACCGCACACGCCCGCACCGGCCCAACTACCACCACAACCCGCACACTTCACCGGCCGAGCCACAGAACTCAGCGACCTGCACCACACCCTCGCCAACCGGCGGAGCCAACTCGCCGTGATCAGCGGCATGGCCGGCGTAGGCAAGAGCGCCCTCGCCCTGCACGTGGCCCACGGCCTGCGGGAACGCTTCCCCGGCGGCCAGCTGTACGTCAACCTGCACGGCGCCACACCCGGCATGACCCCGCTCACCTCGGCCCAGGCGCTCGCCGCCCTGCTGCGCGACCTCGGCGCCGAACCCCGCAGCATCCCCGAACACCCCGACGCCGCAGCCGCGTTGCTCCGCTCACTGCTCGCCCCCGCCCGCATCCTGCTGGTGCTGGACGACGCGGCGAGCGCGGCCCAGGTGCGCCCCCTGCTGCCGGCCGGCCCCGGCTGTGCCGTGATCGTCACCAGCCGCTCGCCCCTGACCGCCCTGGACGGCGCCCGGCGCTTCCCGCTGGGCCCGCTGACCGGCGAGGACAGTGCGGCGCTGCTCCGAGCGGTGAGCGGACGCGAGGGGCTCGGCGCAGGACACGCGCTGGTCGAGCTGACCGGCAGGCTTCCGCTCGCGCTGCGGGTCGTGGCGGCCCGGCTGGCCGCCCGCCGGGCCCTGACCCCGGACGTGCTGGCCGGCCAACTCGCCGCCACCGAGGACCGACTGCACCACCTGGAGTACGACGACCTGAGCGTCCGCCGCTCCCTCGCCGTCGCCCACGACGCGCTGGCCGCCGCCGAGCGGGAGGCGGACCGGGACGCGGCCCTCGTTCTGCGCCGCATCGGAGCCCTCGACCTGCCCACCTACGGCGCCCCGCTGGTCGCCCGCCTCACCGGCACCGACGCGCGCCGCGCCGAGGCCGCCCTGGACCGACTGGTCGACGTGGCCCTGCTGGAGGAGACGGAGTACGGCCGCTACGCCCCGCACGACCTGGTGCGTGACTTCGCCCGCGAACTGGCCGGCCAGGCCCCCGCGGCGGCCACCGGCGCCGACCCGGACCTCACCGCGCTGCGCTGGTACGCCGCCGCCGCCGAGCGGGCCCTCACGGCCGTCGTGGAGCCCGGCCTCGACCAGGAGGACCGCCGTCGGCCCACCGCCGCCCAGCCGCCCGAGCACGCGGCGGACGTGGCGGACCTGGACTCCTTCGAGTCCGCCGAGAGGGCGTTCGCCTGGGGCGATGTGGAGCTGGAGAACATCGTCGCGCTGGTCGAGCGCAACGCCGACACGGACGACGAGCGCCGCAGGGCCCATCTCTCGGTTCTCGTACGGCTGTTCTTCCCCTATGTGCAGCGCAGCGGCCGGGTCGCCGAGATGGAGGTACTGGGACGGGCCGGGCTGTGTGCCGCGCGGCGGCTCGGGGACGCGCCGGCCGAGGCGTACGCCCTGGGCGACCTCGCGGGCCTGCACTTCCTGACCGGCCGGCAGAACGACGCCCTGATCCTCACCGACCGGGCCCTCGCGATCTGGCGGCGGCTGGGCGCGCTGTCCAGGATCCGGCGCTGTCTGAACAACCGCGGGCTGCTGCTGGAGGGGCTCGGCCGGTTCAAGGAGTCCGGCGACGCGCTCCGCCAGAGCCTCACGTACTCCCGGCAGCTGAACGACCCCTACGGCGAGGCGGTCACCCACAGCCACCTCGGCAACCTCCACGAGCACACCGATCCGCGTGCCGCCATCGAGCAGCACCGGCGTTCACTGGCGATCGGGGACGCGATCGGAGCGGTCATCGTGCAGCACTCGGCGCACTGCAACATCGGCTACGCCCACCTCACGCTCGGCGAACCGGCGGCTGCCGCACGGCACTTCGAGGAGAGCCTGCGCATCCTCGGCGGCCACGGCGACTGGCACGGCGAGTCGCAGACCCGACTCGGTCTGGTGCGCGCGCTGCGCCGGCTGGACCAGACCGAGCGGGCGGCCGGCGAGTGCGCCGAGCTGCTGCGCCGGGCCGACGCCCGCGCCGACCGCTACATGGGCGCTCTCGCCCGCCACCAGCACGGTCTGCTGCTGCGCGAACAGGGGCGGCGGGCGGAGGCGTACGACACCTGGCGCGCGGCTCTCGCGGCGCTGGACGGCACGGACGAGCAGGCGGTCCTGGAGGAGCTGCGGGAGCTGCTTTCCGACTGCTCCGTCCCGTGACGGGCGCTCACTTGGCGTCGGCGTAGCACTCCACCACCGCCGTCGTGAACGGGAAGCGCACCGGCGTCTCGCCGAAGGTCAGCCGCCCAGCGAGGCCGGAGGCCTCCCGGATGGCCCGCACCACGGTGTCGGCCTCCTCGGCGGGGCAGTGCACGATCACCTCGTCGTGCTGGAAGAAGACCAGCTCTGCCTCGAGGTCCGCGCAGGCCCGGCGGAGCGCGGCGAGCAGCAGCAGGGCCCAGTCGGCGGCGCTGCCCTGCACGACGAAGTTCCGCGCGAAGCGGCCCCGCGCGCGGGAGTTGCTCGAAGAGTGGCCGGGGACCCACGACCCGCCGGAGTCGTCGTCGCCGACGGGGATGCCCGCCTCCTCCTCCGCCTCCTCGCCCGTCCCGGCGGCGGGTGGGCAGGTCCGGCCCAGCCAGGTGCGCACGAGCCGGCCCTCCTCCCCGGCCCGCGCGGCGTCGTCGACGTACGCCATCGCCCTGGGAAAGCGGCGGCGCAGCGCCGCCAGGTTCTTCAGGCCGTCGCCGGAGGTCTGGCCGTAGACCGCGCCGAGCACGGCGAGCTTGGCCTGGTCGCGGTCCCCGGAGAAGGCGCGGTCGGAGACGGACTGGTAGAGGTCGCTCTCCCGGCCTGCCACCTCCATCAGACCGGGGTCGCGGGAGATCGCCGCCAGCACGCGCGGCTCCATCTGGTCGGCGTCGGCCACGACCAGCCGCCAGCCGGGGTCGGCGACCACGGCCCGCCGGATCACCTTGGGGATCTGCAGCGCGCCCCCGCCGTTGGTCACCCAGCGCCCGGTGACCGTGCCGCCGGCGAGGAACTCGGGCTGGAAGCGGCCGTCGCGGACCCAGTCCTGCAGCCAGGACCAGCCGTGCGCCACCCAGATGCGGTACAGCTTCTTGTACTCCAGCAGCGGTTCTACCGCGGGGTGGTCGACCGAGGCGATCTCCCGGCGGCGGGTGGACCTCACCTTGATCCCGGCCTGGGCGAAGGCCTTGACCACGTCGGCCGGCAGGTCGGGCCGGACCCGGCGGCCGAAGGCCGCGGACACCTCGTCGGCCAGCTCGGCCAGGCGGCGCGGCTCGCCCCCGCCCGCGTACCGCTCGCCGAGCAACCGGTGCAGCAGCTCGCGGTGGGTCTCGGCGCTCCAGGGGAGGCCGGAGCGGTTCATCTCGGCGGCCACCAGCATCCCGGCCGACTCGGCGGCGGTCAGCAGCCGCATCCGGTCGGGGTGGGCGGTCTTCTCGTGCCGCCGCTGCTGGTCGGCGTGGACGGCGATGAGGTCCGCGAGCGGCAGGCGGGCACCGGTCGGCTCGAACAGCGGGGACTGGGCGCCCGGTTCGGCCGGGCGCTGCGGCGGGTCGGGCGGTACGGGGCCGCCGCGGAGGCGGGCCAGGGCGGCGGCGGCCGAGCGTGGCTCGCCGTACCGGCCCTCGTGGCCCAGCAGGAGTGTTTCGGCGTCCTCGACGTCGTAGCACCGCTCCACTCGCACCCCCGTGGCGAGCAGACGCGGGTAGACCTCGGCGGTCGACCGCCACACCCAGCGCGTCACCTCCGGACGGCTCCGCACCGCCCCGGCGAGATCGGTCTCCCGCCGGACCGGGCCGGCGGGCAGCCCGTCCGGGCCGAGGGGGGCGACGTCCACGCCACCGTCCTCGGCCGGCGCGAGAGCCCACCGGTCGGTCATGACAGCGAGTGTGGCAGGCGGCACTGACAATGGGCTTGACCTGCGGATCCTTCTACTGGAGCAGGATCTTCGGGATCGCTCCCGGTGGCGTGGTCCGCTCCGCACCCGGGCTCAGTCCGCCGACTTGTCCGTCGCTGCCTGCTCCGCGTCCGCCGCCGCCGTCTTCTGCTCCAGCAGCAGCGCCAGCACCCTGCCGACGTACTCCTCGGTCGCGGCCTTGGTGATGCCGAGCCCGCTGAGGACGCCCTCGCCGTTCTCGTGCTCCAGCAGGGCCAGCAGGAGGTGTTCGGTGCCGATGTAGTTGTGGCCGAGGCGCAGGGCCTCGCGGAAGGTGAGCTCCAGGACCTTCTTGGCCTCGGGGCCGTAGGGGATGAGGTCGGGGACGTTCTCGGCGGCCGGCGGGAGGGCGGCGGTCGCGGCCTGGCGCACGGAGTCCAGCAGGACGTCCTGCTGGGTGATCGCCTTCGCGGCCAGGCCGTCCGGCTCGGCCAGCAGCCCGAGGACCAGGTGCTCGGGCCGGCCCTCGGGGTTGCGGGCCGCCACCGCCTCGTTGTGGGCGGCCATGACCACGTTCCGCGCGCGCGGGGTGTAGCGGCTGAAGCCCTGGCTCGGGTCGAGGTCGGCCGACTCCTTGGGCACGAAGCGCTTCTGTGCCGCCTGGCGGGTGACGCCCATGCTCCTGCCGATGTCCGTCCAGGACGCGCCCGAGCGGCGGGCCTGGTCGACGAAGTGGCCGATCAGATGGTCGGCCACGTCGCCGAGGTGATCGGCGGCGATCACCGCGTCCTGGAGCTGGTCGAGGGGTTCGGGGTGAACCTTCTTGATGGCCTCGATGAGGTCGTCGAGGCGGACGGATGCCGTGATGTTCGGGTTGGTCGCCATGTGTCAACCGTAGGTTGCCACCCCTAGGGTGTCAACCGATGGTTGACAGGTGTCCCGTGATGGCGGCCGGCCCTCCGCGGTCGAGGCTGTCCACAGGATGTGGACGACCTCGGCCCCCTGTCGGTGCCGCGTGGCACGATCGACAGCGTGACCAGCACCGCCAGCACCGTCGAGCGGGCCTTCCGGGCCGCCCTGTACGACGACACCGACACCGGACTCGACACGGGCGCGTCCCTGCTCGCCGCCGACCCGGGCGAGGACGCCGAACTCACGCGCCGCGGCGAGGAGTTCGTCGCGACGGCCTGGCAGCGCGGCTGGCAGCCCGCCGATGTCGTGCGGCTCGTGCGGCGTGACCTGGAGGGGGTCCACATACGCCTGGCCGCGGGACTGATCCGGGCCCAGGCCGGGCGGGACCGCCCGCGCGGGCGCCGCTGGGCCGGCCAACTGGAGGCGCTGCCCGAGGACCCCGCGCGCACCGGCGACCGCTTCTCGCACGCCACCGCCGTCCTCCAGCTGTACCGCCTACTGCTCCGTCTGCCCGCCCTGGAGCCCCTCGAAGAACCCCGGCGCGAGCACGGGCCGGCCGCCTCCCGCATGCTCACCCGGATCCGCGCCCTGCTCGCCAAGGCCGAGGCGACCGGATATCCGGAGGAGGCGGAGGTGCTGAGCGCCAAGGCGCAGGAGCTGATGGCCCGGCACAGCGTCGACGAGGCGCTGCTCGCCGCCGGTGCCCCCGCGCCGGACGCGCCCGGCGCCTGCCGCATCGGCATCGAGCCGCCGTACGAACAGGCCAAGGCGGTGCTGCTGGACGCGGTCGCCACCGCCAACCACTGTCGCGCGGTGTGGAACGAAGCGCTGGGCTTCTCCACGGTCGTCGGCTTCGAGGCGGACCTGGAGGCGGTCGAGCTGCTCCACACCTCGCTGCTGGTGCAGGCCACGCACGCGATGGCCGGGGCCGAGGCCGCCCAGAGAGCCGGCGGCCGCAAGCGGACCAAGACCTTCCGGCAGTCGTTCCTCGCGGCCTACGCCCACCGGGTGGGCGACCGCCTCGCGGCCGCCGCCGAGACCCAGGTGACCGAGGACCTGCTGCCGGTCCTCGCCACCCGCGAGGTCGCCGTCACCGACCGGCTGGAGCGCATGTTCCCGCAGACCACGACGACCCGGCTGCGGGGCGTGAGCGACGCGGCGGGCTGGACGGAGGGCGCGGCCGCGGCGGACCGGGCCCAGGTCAGGGCCCGCCCGCGGCTCGAGTGAGGCGGCCTCAGTCCCCGGCCTGCTGGAAGGCGCTGACAAAGGCGTTCGGGTCGCTCTGGCTGCTCTTGCCGGCGATCGGCCCGTACTTCCAGGGGATGTCCTGGGCGGCGTCGCCGCCAGGCAGGGTGACCTTCATCGACGTGGCCTTCAGGGTCTTCGCGTCGCCGTCCTTGCCGCGCACATAGGTGACCGTGAAGGTCGCCGAGTCGCCTTTCGCGAGCTTCAACTGCTGCGCCTTCGCCCCCTGCTGGGGCTTCAGGGCGACCTTGAGGCCGGGCTGGTACACCTCGACCTTCGGGAAGCCCTCCAGGGTGCAGGGCGCGCTCTGGTTGGTCATGCTGACGACCACCTGGCCGGTGTCCCCGGCCGCCGGTGCCACGCTCGCGGAGCCGGCCTGTACGGAGACCTTGCCGACCGCGCAGCCCGACCCGGACTTGCTCTTGCCGCCGTCGCTCCCGCCGCCGTCGTCGCAGGCGGTCAGGGCAAGGGCGGCGGCGAGAGCGGTGACAGTGAGCGAAATGGCGCGCATGAGCTGGTCCCATCGAGTTCGTGACGGTCTCCACGCATCATGGCGTCTGCGCCCGGGGCGCGTTCACGCGCCCCACCGCAATTCACCGATTCACTGCTTCAGGGCGGTCGGCAGCCCGGAGGGCAGTTTGCCGCCCGCGGCCTTGGTGTAGGTCTCCTGGCCGAGCTTGCCCGACCAGGTCACCCGCATGCCGTCCCCGCTCACCGAGTCGACCATGCCGGTGCCCCGGTCCTTGCTGCCGTCGGTGCAGGTCAGATGGATCATCTGCATGCCTGCCTCGCTGCCCGCCGCACCGCTGCACACGGTCCCGCCGGTGGCGAAGAGCCCGGCCTTCCTGCCGTCGATCACCAGGGCCACGACCGCGCCCTTGCTGGTGGTGATCCAGCTGCCCTGGAGCTTGCCGGAGGCGCCCGTCACCGCGCCGGCGCCGGAACCCGCGGTGGTGGTCGGGGTCGCGCTCGGGGTTGACGAGGAGCCGTCCTCGGAGCCGCCTCCGCTGCACGCGGCCAGCGCGAGCGCTCCCACCAGCCCCGCGGCCGCGGTCGCGGTCCGCACCCTTGCAGTCGCCGTAGTCACGTCAAGCTCCCAAGCTGTAGCGGGCCGGCCGCCCCGCGGGCCGTTCGACCCGTACCGGACGACAACCCCCCGGACCGGAGGGACCGCAGCAAGTTACCAGCCGTTACGAGGGGCACTTCCGGACACCGGGAAGGAATCCACTGCGCGTCCGCTCGCGCGGGACCACCGCGACCGGTCATCAGGTAGGGGATTTCCTACGCTTGACTCGTAGGATTTCCCCTACCTATTCTCCTGGCATGACCATCACGCACGCCTCGTTCGTCACCCTTCCCGTCTCCGACCAGGACCGCGCCCTGCGCTTCTACACCGACGTCCTCGGCCTGGAGGTCACAGCGGACCGGGATCTGCCCCAGGGCCGCTGGCTGCAGGTCGCCCCCCGGGGCGCGCAGACCGTCTTCACGCTTTCGGGTCCGGGGATGGGCGGTTTCGAGCCCGGCTCCGCGCGGGGGATCATGTTGGTCACGACCGACGTCGACGCGGACTGCGTCCGCCTCGCCGCGGCGGGGACTCCCGTGCAGGGGCCGGACGAACTCCCCTGGGGGCGGATGGCCTCCTTCACGGACCCCGACGGCAACGGTCTGATGCTGCTGACGGAGAAGGAAGGCTTCTGACCGCTCCATGAACGGGACGGGTACCGCCGCCGAGGACCGCGTCTTCGCCGCGCTCGCCAACGCCACCCGCCGCGAGGTGCTCCGGCTGCTGCGCGAACGCGGGCCGCAGCCCGTGCAGGCGCTGGCCGACCACTTCGACATGCGCCGCCCGAGCCTCTCGGAACACCTCAAGGTGCTCCGGGAGGCCGGCCTCGTCTCCGAGCAGCGCTCCGGCCGGCAGCGCATCTACCGCCTCGAGGCGGCCCCGCTCGCCGACGTGCAGGACTGGCTCCATCCGTACGAGCGGTTCTGGCGCGAGAGGCTGAAGGGCCTCGGCGATCTGCTCGACCGCATGCCCGACGATGACCAGCCATGAGCACAGCACCCGACGGTGACGCCGACGACCTCACCACGATCCGCGTCGCCCAGTTCTTCCCCCACCCGCCCGCCAAGGTCTGGCGGGCCCTGACCGACCCCGTCCTGCTGGCCCGCTGGCAGATGCCGGGCGCCGAGGACTTCCGGCTCGAGGTCGGTCACCGGTACCGGATGACCTCGGTCCCGCGTCCCAACGCCCGCTTCTCCGGTGTCGTAGAGGTCCAGGTCCTCGCCTACGACACCGAGCGGATGCTGTCCCTCCGGTGGGCGGATGCCGATCCCGCCAATCCCACGGACTGGACCATTACCTGGACCCTGGAACAGGAAGGGCGCGGTACGCGTCTCTTCCTAGTGCACGAGGGATTCGATCCGGACGACCCGGCGCAGATGATGGCGCGGAAGATCATGGGCGGAGGCTGGAGGGGGCATGTGCTGCCTTCCCTTGGGCAGACGCTGGAACAGCTTCGGTAAAGCACACGTCAAAGCTGTAATCGCGGGACCACCCCGCGTGCACGTGCATCTGCTCATGCATCTGCACATGAACAGGGCTATGATCCGGGTCAGTTGACCACAGCACCTATGGCCACATCAGCCAGTGCACCACCGGGGAGCGACCTGTGGACCGCGACGTTGACGGCGTGTACGGGGGGTACGACGTGTACAACGGCATGGCTGCCACGCAGCTGGACGGAGTGGCCTGGCAGAAGAGCAGGCACAGCAACTCGCAGGGTTCCTGCGTGGAGTTCGCGCGGCTGCCCGGCGGCGAGGTCGCCGTACGCAACTCGCGCTTCCCGGACGGGCCCGCGCTCGTCTACACGCGTGCCGAGATCGAGGCCATGCTCCTGGGCGTCAAGGACGGGGAGTTCGATCACCTGGTGGCCGGCTGAAACGACTCACCCGGCCGCCACGGCTGGGTGACCGCCGGGCGAAGTCCGGGTGTACGCGCGTAGAAACGTGGCGTCGCTCGGCTCCGCGGCACGTCAGCCGGCCGACACGAGCCGGAACATCGCCCAGACCACCTTGCCGTTGAGGGTGCCGGCGAGCGGGTGCCAGCCCCAGCTGTCGGCGAAGGAGTCGACCAGGAACAGCCCGCGCCCCGACTCGGCCGAGAAGTCGTCGGTGTCGCGCGGGACGGGGGTGTCGTGGCTGGGGTCGCGCACCGCGCACACCAGCCGCTCGGTCCAGCGCATCAGGTGCAGCCGCACCGCGGCCTGTTCGGAGCATCCCGCGTCGGTCGGCAGCGCGTGCCGCAGGGCGTTGGTCACGAGTTCGGAGACGACCAGACATATGTCGTCGAAGCGGTCGCCCACGTCCCACTGGTCCAGGGTGCCGCGTGTGAAGCGCCGGGCCTCGCGCACCGCTTCGTAGCGGGCGGGCAGGGCACAGGAGGCGGCGGCGGACACGGTCGCGGGGTCCAACGGCGGAAGGCCCTGCCGTAACGGCTTGAGCATGGTCGATCCATTCGTCCCCATGCGAGGCACTCCCGGGAGTCGCGGTCGTTGCGATGCAGCGGTGGCGCGGCACCATGGTTTCGGATGCGTAGGGCAGATGCAAGGGCAGATGCACGTGCACGCGACCGAATTGAACCTGCCCGTACCGCTTCTTGGCCATTTTTTCCGCCAACATGGACCTCGTATTTGTCAGAGGTCCTGACCTCTTGCTGCGTAAAACGGCTGACCTCTTTCCGTTTCCGTAACCGGACGAGTACTGCTCGAAGTGTTTTAGTGGCAGACTTCGGCCCCTGAAGACGGTTGGGGAGGCTGGCGAACGTGAGCGCGGGAGAGCCCGGATCGGTGGTGCGGCGCATGCTGCTCGGCTCGCAACTCAGGCGACTGCGTGAAGCACGGGGGATCACGCGCGAGGCGGCGGGGTACTCGATCCGCGCTTCCGAGTCGAAGATCAGCCGGATGGAGCTCGGCCGGGTGAGCTTCAAGACCAGGGACGTCGAGGACCTGCTGACGCTGTACGGCATCACGGACGAGGCGGAGCGCGAGTCGCTGCTCTCCCTGGCCCGAGAGGCCAACGTCGCGGGCTGGTGGCACAGTTACACCGACGTGCTGCCCAGCTGGTTCCCCACCTATGTGGGCCTGGAGGGCGCCGCCTCGCTGATCCGGGTGTACGAGGTGCAGTTCGTGCACGGCCTGCTCCAGACGCAGGCGTACGCCCGCGCGGTGGTCCGGCGCGGTATGAAGGGCGCGAGCGCGGCCGACGTGGAGCGGCGCGTGGCGCTGCGCCTGGAGCGGCAGAAGCACCTGCTCGCCGACAACGCGCCCGAGTTCCACATCGTCCTGGACGAGGCCGCCCTGCGCCGTCCCTACGGCGACCGCGACGTGATGCGCGGCCAGCTCCAGCACCTGATCGACATCTCCGAGCGCCCCAACGTCCGGCTCCAGGTCATGCCGTTCGGCTTCGGCGGCCACTCCGGCGAGAGCGGCGCCTTCACCATTCTCAGCTTCCCCGAGTCGGACCTGTCCGACGTGGTGTACGTGGAACAGCTGACCAGCGCCCTCTACCTCGACAAGCGCGAGGACGTCGCCCAGTACGAGCAGGCGCTGAAGGAGTTGCAGCAGGACAGCCCCGGCCCGGACGAGAGCCGGGACCTGCTGCGCGGTCTTCTTCAACTGTCTTGAGATGACACCTTCAACTCGCTTGCGACGCAAGTACGATGACGAGCGATCAGACCGTGACCGGGATCTGGCGTCTGCTAGTGATTGAGGGATCACATGTCGTCCTACTTCAGCGACCTGGCCCAGCAGTACATCGACGGTGAATGGCGTCCGGGCACGGGTTCCTGGGACGTCATCGACTTCAACCCCTACGACGACGAGAAGCTGGCCTCGATCACCGTGGCCACGGTCGACGAGGTCGACCAGGCCTACCGGGCCGCCGCCCGCGCCCAGAAACAGTGGGCGGCGACCAACCCGTACACCCGCCGTGCGGTGTTCGAGCGCGCGCTCAGACTCATAGAGGACCGCGAGCAGGAGATAGCCGACCTGATCATCGCGGAGCTGGGCGGCACGCGCGTGAAGGCGGGCTTCGAACTGCACCTCGCCAAGGAGTTCCTGCGCGAGGCGGTCCACCTGGCACTGCGTCCCGAGGGCAAGATCCTGCCCTCGCCGGCCGACGGCAAGGAGAACCGCGTCTACCGGGTGCCGGTGGGCGTGGTGGGCGTGATCAGCCCGTTCAACTTCCCGTTCCTGCTGTCGATCAAGTCGGTGGCCCCGGCCCTGGCCCTGGGCAACGGCGTGGTGCTCAAGCCCCACCAGAACACCCCGATCGCCGGCGGCACCCTGGTCGCGAAGATCTTCGAGGAGGCGGGCCTGCCCGGCGGCCTGCTCAACGTGGTCGTCACCGACATAGCCGAGATCGGCGACGCCTTCATCGAGCACCCCGTGCCCAAGGTCATCTCCTTCACCGGCTCGGACAAGGTCGGCCGGCACGTCGCCACCGTCTGCGCGGCCAACTTCAAGCGCTCGGTGCTCGAACTGGGCGGCAACAGCGCGCTGGTGGTCCTGGACGACGCCGACGTCGACTACGCGGTGGACGCGGCTGTCTTCAGCAGGTACGTCCACCAGGGCCAGGTCTGCATGGCCGCGAACCGGGTGCTCGTCGACCGCTCGGTCGCGGACGAGTTCACCGAGAAGTTCGTCGCCAAGGTCAGGACCCTCAAGGTCGGCGACCCGCGCGACCCGCAGACCGTCATCGGCCCGGTGATCAACTCCGCCCAGGCCAACGCCGTTTC
Organism: Streptomyces sp. NPDC044061; assembly: GCF_056434305.1. Taxonomy (NCBI): domain Bacteria; kingdom Bacillati; phylum Actinomycetota; class Actinomycetes; order Kitasatosporales; family Streptomycetaceae; genus Streptomyces; species Streptomyces sp. NPDC044061. The sequence goes on from NZ_JBWKFL010000049.1 coordinate 20,921, forward strand.
GGCGACGGTCGAGCAGGCGCTCGCCGAAGGCGCCACGGCCCTGGTGCACGGCACCACCACCGGCAACCTGGTCGAGCCCAGCGTGCTCACCGACCTGCCCGCCGACTCCGCCCTGCTCCAGCAGGAGGTCTTCGGGCCGGTCGTCTTCCTCGTGCCCTTCGACGGTGAGGAGGAGGCGGTCCGGATCGTCAACGACACCCCGTACGGCCTCAGCGGCGCCGTCCACACGGGCGACATCGAGCGCGGCGTGGCGTTCGCCAAGCAGATCGACACCGGCATGTTCCACGTGAACGACGGCACGGTGCACGACGAGCCGCTCGTCCCGTTCGGCGGTGAGAAGCACTCCGGCCTCGGGCGCCTGAACGGCGAGACCACCCTGGAGGCCTTCACCACGATCAAGTGGATCTCGGTGCAGCACGGCCGCAGCGGCTTCCCGTTCTGATTCCCCTTCGGGATTTCCCCTTCGCGTGCCGGGCCCTTGCGGACAGAAACTGACCGCAAGGGCCCGTAGCGTCATCGGTGTCAGGGAAACGGACCCGATGAAAGGCGGCCGGTCATGGTCACTCACGTGGGAGCGGAGACGCGGGGCGACGAACGAGGGGCGCTGCTCGCGTTCCTGGAGGAGCAGCGCGGCGGGATCCGCCGGGCGCTGCTGGGCCTGACGGAGGAGCAGGCCCGCTCCCGCCCCAGCGCCAGCGAGCTGTCCCTGGGCGGCCTGCTCAAGCACGTCGCCGAAGTCGAGCAGGGCTGGGTGGCCCGTGCCAAGCAGGAGCCGCCGGCAATCCGGCGCGACGAGTCGAACTGGCACGAGACCTTCCAGCTGGTTGGCGACGAGACGGTCGCCTCCCAGCTCGCGTACTGGGAGGAGGTCGCCGCCGAGACGGAGAAGTTCATCCGCTCCGCGCCGAGCCTGGACGACAGCTTCCCGCTGCCGCCCGACCCCTGGTTCCCGCCGGAGGGCCGCGTCTCCCTGCGCTGGCTGTGTCTGCACCTGATCCGCGAGACCGCCCGGCACGCCGGCCACGCCGACATCGTCCGCGAGTCGCTGGACGGAAAGACCGCGTTCGAACTGGTGGCCCTGGAGCAGGAGGGGTAACGGCCGGCCATAACCTGGAGCGCATGTCAGCGATCCGTCTTCTCGTGCTGGGCGCGGTCCGCCAGCACGGGCGGGCCCACGGCTACCAGGTCCGCAACGACCTGGAGTACTGGGGCGCGCACGAGTGGTCCAACGCCAAGCCGGGCTCGATCTACCACGCCCTGAGGCAGATGGCGAAGCAGGGACTGCTGCACGAGCACGAGATCGCCCCCTCCACCGCCGGCGGCCCCCCGCGCACCGAGTACGAGATCACGGACCGCGGCCAGGAGGAGTTCTTCCGGCTGCTCCGCGGGTCCCTGGTCTCCTACGACCAGAAGACGGACATCCAGTCGGCGGCCATCGGCTTCCTGGTCGAGCTGCCGCGGGCCGAGGCGCTGGCCCTGCTCGGGGAGCGTATCCGGCGGATCGAGGAGTGGCGGGCCGCCGTCACCGAGCACTACCTCCCCGACGACGGCCCCGAACGGCTGGGCCACATCGGCGAGATCATGAACCTCTGGCTCCACACGGCCGACTCCGACGCGGCGTGGACCCAGGGGCTGATCGACCGCCTGGCGGCCGGCGCCTACACCTTCGCCGGCGAGGGCGAACCCTTCGTCGGCGTACTCACCGAGGGCCAGGAGAACCCGTACGCGACGGGGGAGCGGCATCCGGGAGACGACCGCTGACCGGTCGACCGGCGGGGCTCCCCCGCCGGTCGCGGGGCCGTGGGCAGGGCTTCGGGCCGTCAGTGGTGGAAGCTCGTGGCCGCGTCCTGGTCCCTGGTCATCGGATGCGGCTGCCGGCGCAGCGTCGGCAGCAGGCGGGTCAGGTCGTCGATGAAGAGGTCGGCGAGGTCGTGGGAGAAGCCGTTGCGGCACACGACCCGCAGCACGGACAGGTCCTCGCGGTTCGCCGGGAAGGTGTACGCGGGCACCAGCCAGCCGCACTCGCGCAGCCGCTGGGAGACGTCGAAGACGTCGTACGCCTGGACGTCCGGCGCGGTCGTGAAGGCGAACACCGGTAGTTCGTCGCCCCGGGTCAGCAGCCGGAAGTCGCCGAGCGCCTCGATCTTGGACGCCAGCGAGGTCGCCACGTCCCGCGTCGTCTGCTGCACCGCCCGGTAGCCCTCCCGGCCCAGCCGCAGGAACGTGTAGTACTGCGCCACCACCTGGGCGCCGGGCCGGGAGAAGTTGAGCGCGAAGGTGGGCATGTCACCGCCCAGGTAGTTGACCCGGAAGACCAGCTCCTCGGGCAGTGCCTCGTTGTCCCGCCACAGCGCCCAGCCGACGCCCGGGTAGACCAGGCCGTACTTGTGCCCCGAGGTGTTGATCGAGGCCACGCGCGGAAGGCGGAAGTCCCACACCAGGTCCTCGTCGACGAAGGGCGCCACCATCGCGCCGGACGCGCCGTCCACGTGCACCGGGACGTCGAGGCCGGTGCGTTCCTGGAGCGCGTCCAGGGCCGCGCACAGGTCCGCGATCGGCTCGTACGACCCGTCGAAGGTCGACCCGAGGATGCCGACGACCCCGATGGTGTTCTCGTCGCACAGGTTCGCCGCCGCCTGCGGATCCAGGTGGTACCGGTCGCCCTCCATCGGGACCAGCCGGGCCTCCACCTCCCAGAAGTTGCAGAACTTCTCCCAGCAGACCTGGACGTTGACCCCCATGACGAGGTTCGGGCGCGCTCCCGGGTAGCGGTCGGCGTTGCGCTTGGCCCAGCGCCGCTTCAGCGCCATCCCGGCGAGCATGCAGGCCTCGCTCGACCCGGTGGTCGAACAGCCCACGGCGGCCGACGGGTCCGGCGCGTTCCACAGGTCGGCGAGCATCGCCACACAGCGCCGCTCCAGTTCGGCGGTGCGCGGGTACTCGTCCTTGTCGATCATGTTCTTGTCCTGACACTGCTCCATCAGCACCCCGGCCTGCGGTTCCATCCAGGTGGTGACGAAGGTGGCCAGGTTGAGCCGGGAGTTGCCGTCCAGCATCAGCTCGTCGTGCACGATCTGCGCCGCCGTGGTGGGCGGCAGGGGCCGGTCGGGGAGCCGGTGCTTGGGCGGGGCCTCCATCATCTCTACGACCGGGTTCGCCTCCCCGAAGAACGGATTGACCGACATCGGCCGCTCGTCGTGCTTCTCGGGGCCTTTGTGCAGGGCCATGGATGTGCCTCCAACCGGAGAGTGAGGGTCAGCGGACAGAGCTGCCGTCCTGCCGCAGCTGCATCTGTGGCCGCCCGGTCACCAGCAGCCAGGCCGGCAGAGAGGCGATGCACAGCAGGGCGATGATCACGGGCGAGGCGACCAGGACGGCGGCGGTGAACAGGCTCACCCAGCCCTGCCGGGTGATCGCCAGGAGGATTCCCAGCACGCTCGTCGCCACACCCAGGGCGGGCGGTACGGCCGGAACGAGCGCGTGGGCGCACAGACCCAGGGCGGTGCCGATGAACACGGCGGGGAAGATACGGCCGCCCCGGAACCCGCAGGAGGCCGCGACCGTCAGCGCGGCCAGCTTCACCACGGCCATCGTGGCGAACTGCCCGGCCGACCATCCCTCGGGGTCGTGCGCCAGCACCCCGATCTCGGCCAGCCCCTTGAACAGCGTCAGATGGCCGCCCACGGCCGCCAGGGCCCCGAGGACGGCCCCGCCGGCCGGCAGCATCAGCATCGGGTGCCGCAGCCGCTGGAAGGCGGAGTGGACGTACGGGAAGGCCAGCACGGCACACATGCCGAGCAGCGCGGCCGCCGAGGCGATCACGAGCGCCGCCAGCACGTCCTCCCATCCGGGGTGGCCGATGGGCGGCAGGCCCAGGTCGAAGGCCGGACGGAAGAGCAGGGTGGTCGTCATGGCTCCGACCGCGGCCGCGGTCAGCGGCGCGAACAGGTTGTCCCACAACTGCCCGCGCATCGGCCGCCCCGCCAGCGCCTCGGAGATGACCAGCGCCGCCGCCACCGGTGTGCCGAACAGCGCCCCGATCGTCGCCGCCTCGGCCAGCATCGGCCACAGGGCGCCCGGCGCGCGGCGCAGGAACCGGCCGCCGAGCCAGACCGCCAGGCTCACGTTCACGGCGATGATCGGGTTCTCCGGGCCGAGGCTCGGCCCGCCGGCCAGCATCAGCCCGGTCGCCACCACCAGGCCCGGCAGCGCGACCGGGGGCAGGGCGGGCGCGTCCAGACCGGTGGTGGCCGGGTCGGGCCCGGCGTGCCCGGGGGCCTTCCAGACCACCAGCCCGACGGCGATCCCGGTCGCCACGAGCATGACGAACATCCACAGCACCGAGTAGGGGCCCACGCCCAGCGCGTCCGGCAGGGGTCCCCACAGCACATGCTGGAGCTGCTCCGCCGCCGAGCTCACCCCGATGTACACCAGACTCGCGGCCACCCCCACGAGGGCCGCGGGCAGGATCAGCGGCAGCAGGGCCCGCGCCGGGGTCGCCGGACGGGGCGTGCGAGCCTGCTGGTCGGTGTCCTGGGCCACGGGCTCACCATAAGCGGACAAATCGTGCCGAACATCCGGAGCGGGTCCGGCTTGCACCTCACGTGGCGTGAGGCCTCAGCGTGGAGGCGTACCGACGACGCCGACGACAAGGAGCGGAAAGTGAGCTACTCCGTAGGACAGGTCGCGGGGTTCGCCGGAGTCACGGTGCGCACCCTGCACCACTACGACGAGATCGGCCTGCTCGTACCCAGCGAGCGGACGTACGCCGGCCACCGGCGCTACGGCGACGCCGACCTCGACCGGCTCCAGCAGATCCTGTTCTACCGGGAGCTCGGCTTCCCGCTCGACGAGGTCGCGGCCCTGCTCGACGATCCGGAGGCCGACCCGCGCGCGCACCTGCGCCGCCAGCACGAACTGCTGACCGCCCGGATCGAGCAGCTGCAGAAGATGGCCGCGGCCGTGGAGCACGCCATGGAGGCACGCACGATGGGTATCAACCTCACCCCCGAGGAGCGGTTCGAGGTCTTCGGGGACAAGGACCCCGAGAAGTACGCCGAGGAGGCCGAGCGGCGCTGGGGCGGCACCGAGCCCTACGCCGAGTCGCAGCGCCGGGCCGCCCGCTACACCAAGGAGGACTGGAAGCGACTGCAGGCCGAGGTCGACGACTGGACCGAGCGCTACGTCGCCCTGATGACGGCCGGCGAGCAGGCGACCGGCGAGGCGGCCATGGACCTGGCCGAGGAACACCGCCTGCACATCAGCAAGTGGTTCTACGAGTGCCCGCACGCCATGCACCGCTGTCTGGGCTCGATGTACGTCGCCGACGAGCGCTTCAAGGCGTTCTACGACTCCATGCGGCCCGGGCTCGCCGACCACCTGAGCGAGGCGATCGCCGCGAACGCCGACCGGCACACGGTCTGATCCCGGCCCGGGAGGAGACCTACTCCCGGGCCAGGACCACCGCGGTCCCGTACGCGCACACCTCCGTGCCCACGTCCGCGGCCTCCGTGACGTCGAAGCGGAACATCAGCACCCCGTTGCCCCCGCGCGCGCGTGCCTGCTCCACCAGCCGCTCCATGGCCTGGTTGCGGGTCTGTACGAGCGTCTTGGTGAGCCCCTTCAGCTCGCCGCCGATCATCGACTTGAGCCCGGCGCCGATCTGGCTGCCGAGGTGCCGGGAGCGCACGGTCAGTCCGAAGACCTCGCCCAGCACCTGCTGCACCCGGTAGCCGGGCACGTCGTTCGTCGTCACGACCAGCACGTCCGGCTGGGGGCCCTGCCCGCCGCCGTAGTCATCGAGTCCCATGGCTCACAGCTTTGTGCCAGTCGCCGCACAGTGCATCCTGGAGGCACCGGTGGAACCTGGGGCGGTCACATCCCGTTGATAGCTTTGTGCGACCGCGCAAGGACGCCGTAGCCGCCTTCATCCCCTCAGGAGCCCGGACCCGTGATGACACTCGCCCTCGGCCCGAGCTGGCTGGATCCCAACTACCTGCTCGACACCTACAGCATCTGGGGCCTGCTGCTCATCGTCTTCGCCGAGTCCGGCCTGCTCATCGGTTTCTTCCTGCCGGGCGACTCGCTGCTGTTCACCTGTGGTCTGCTGATCACGTCCGGGGACCTGGACTTCCCGCTGTGGGGCGCCATCGCGCTGATCTGCCTCGCCGCGGTCCTCGGCGACCAGGCGGGCTACATGTTCGGCAAGAAGGTCGGGCCGTCCCTGTTCAACCGCCCGGACTCGCGCCTGTTCAAGCAGGAGAACGTCACCAAGGCGCACGAGTTCTTCGAGAAGTACGGCCCGAAGTCCCTGATCCTGGCCCGCTTCGTGCCCATCGTGCGCACGTTCACGCCGATCATCGCCGGCGTCAGCGGCATGCGGTACCGCTCGTTCCTGGTCTTCAACGTCATCGGCGGTGTCCTGTGGGGTGCCGGCGTCACCCTGCTCGGCTCCTGGCTCGGCAACATCGGCTTCGTCAAGAACAACATCGAGGCGATCCTCATCCTGATCGTCCTCGTGTCGGTGGTCCCGATCGCGATCGAGTTCCTCCGCGCGCGCGGCAAGAGCAAGAAGGCGGCCGAACAGCCCGAGCCGCAGCAGTTCCAGCCTCCGTACCAGCAGCAGCCGGTCATGGACGACGCCACTACCCGCCTGCGCCGTATCGAGCCGGAGCAGCAGTACGAGCAGCAGTACGAGCAGCCGCACCCGCAGCAACAGCAGCAGCCGCAGCAGTACTGGAACCAGGGCGGCTACGACGACCAGTACTACGACCAGCAGCAGTACGGGCAGCAGCAGTATCCGCAGCAGCAGTACCCGGATCGGCAGTATCCGGAGCAGCAGTACGGGCAGCAGCAGTACGACCAGCAGCCGTACCCGTACGACCACCGCAACCGCTGAGGGCCGAGCGGTCAGAAACCCCGAGTCCGCTTCGCGGCCCGGCGCTTGCCGGCGGAGCCGACCCGCAGCGTCAACCGGGAGATCTCCGACCCCAGGTTGACCCCGATGGCGATGGCCATGGCCAGGGAGGCCGCGTTCGCCAGCGACACGAGCCCCTTGTCCACCTGGTTCTGCGCGATGTTCAACAGCCCGAAGTACGTGGCCGAACCCGGCAGCAGGGGCCCGATCGCCGCCGTCGTGTACGGCAGGGCGGAGGCGAACCGGTACCGGGACAGCAACTGCCCGAACAGCCCGACCAGCCCCGCCGCCACAGCCGTCGACGCCACCGGCGAGATGCCCCCCGGGTAGTGCATCGCGCCGTACACCGACCACGCGACACCGCCGTTGAGCGTCACCCACAGCACGGTGGACCGCTCCTGCTGGAGCAGCACCGCGAACGTCAGCGACAGCAGCATGGAGGCCGCGATCTGCAGCAGCGGCCGATGGGAGATGCTCAGCGCCACGTCCGGGTTCAGCTTGCCGCCCACCTTCACACCGAAGTACAGGACGACCAGCACGCCGGCGACGATGCCGACGAAGAAGTACATGACCTCCAGCAGGCGTGCGGACGCGGTGATGTAAAACCCCGTCAGCCCGTCCTGCACGCCCGCCACGAGCGCCCGCCCGGGCAGCAGCGCGAACAGCCCACCGGTGATGACGGCGGACGCTTTCACGTCGACGTGCGCCAGCGCGAACGCCACACCGATCGCCGCGGGCGGCATCGCCGCCACCGTGAACTGGTAGAACTCCGGCAGCCCCCGTCCCGCGCACAGCCACGCCAGCCGGTCGCCGAGCATCGCGCCCAGCGCGGCCGCGATGAACACGATCAGGTCACCGCCGACCAGCACCGAGGCCGCACCCGCGAGCAGCCCGCTCGCCAGGGTCAGCGCCCAGCCGGGGTAGGGGTGCCGGTTGCGGCGGATCTCCGCCAGCCGCCGGTAGGCCTCCTCCAGGGAGACATGGGTCTCCGGGTCGGTCAGGTCGTCCACCAGCTGGAACACGGCCGCGAGCCGCGTGTAGTCCGTACCCCGCCGCCGCACCGTCCGGGACGCGGTCACCGGGTCGTCCACGAGGGACGGCTGGTGGGAGATCGACAGCAGCGTGAAGGTGACGTTCGGCTCGCAGCGGTCCAGGCCGTAGGACCGGCACACCGCGAACATCGCGGCCTCCACGTCCTCCGCGCCCTCACCGCCCGCCAGCAGCAACTCCCCGATACGCAGGGTCAGGTCGAGCACGCGCGGGACCGCCGGCCCGCCCTCGTCGGCCCGCTGCACGAGCTCGGGCGCCGGGCGCTCGGCCACCGGCATCCGCAGCATCGTGCGCATCCGGTCCTGCCAGGGCGCGTCCTTGATCAGGCTGACCGTCGGCATGCCGGTCGCCGGAGTGAACGCGGGCGGGGCGTCCTGGACGCTGTACGTGTTCGGCAGGCTGAACGCCGACCCCTCCGGCTCCGCGCCGGGCGGCTGCGGCGTCTGCAGGCCCTCCGGCACGGCGAACTCGGACGTGGTCTCCGGCTCACCGCCGCCTCTGGGCACGTCGAGGCCCTTGGGAATGGCGAACTCGGACGTGGTCTCCGGGTCGTACGTGGCCCGTGCCTCGTCCGACCGCGGCTTCCGGTCCTCCGCCTGTGTCACCTCGTACAGCTCCCTGAACGACACCTTCCGTAGGCCTCAGTATGCGCACGCACGCAAACGGGCCACGGCCACCCCTGTCAGGGTGCCGCGGCCCGCGGTGGGCAAAACCGGCCGGTCAGTGGCCGCCCTGCTCCTTGAAGCGCTTGTACGACCGCTCGATCTCCACCTCGGCGTCCGTACGGCCCACCCAGTTGGCGCCCTCGACGGACTTGCCGGGCTCCAGGTCCTTGTACACCTCGAAGAAGTGCTGGATCTCCAGGCGGTCGAACTCCGACACGTGGTGGATGTCGCGCAGGTGCTCCACCCGCGGGTCGGTCGAGGGGACGCACAGCAGCTTGTCGTCGCCGCCCGCCTCGTCCGTCATCCGGAACATGCCGATCGCACGGCACTTGATGAGGCAGCCCGGGAAGGTCGGCTCATCCAGGATGACCAGCGCGTCCAGCGGGTCGCCGTCCTCGCCGAGGGTGTTCTCGACGAAGCCGTAGTCGGCCGGGTAGGCGGTCGAGGTGAAGAGACGGCGGTCCAGGCGGATCCGACCGGTCTCGTGGTCCACCTCGTACTTGTTCCGCGAACCCTTCGGGATCTCGATCGTGACGTCGAACTCCACCGGTGGCTCCTCCATGATCAACACATAGTTCTGGTGATTAAGTGTCCCTCACGCAGGTGTGTGATCGCGAAAGGGGCTGGTGGTCGTGCCGGAGATGAGGCCTTGGCGAGCCGCGAAACCGCACGTGGTGCGGATCGCGAACGCCGTACGACCGCGTCTGGCACGCGCCGCGACGGCCGCGAAACCGGGGGTCGCGCGGCTGGCGAGGGCGGTGCGACCCGGGCCTGCCCACCTCCCCCGTCCACGGAACGCCAGGACCTGGCAGTACAGCGCGGGCGCCGCCACCGCCGGGCTGGCGCTGGCCGCCGGTGTGGTGACAGCCGCCGGCCCCTGGGACGCCAACGGTCAGCGTACGGCCGAGCGGGACCGGGCCGCCGCTCTGGAGCGGCCAGGTGGCGCAGATCACGGCGCCTCCGGCGCGACCGCGGCGGCACCCCGGCCGGCACCGAGCGCCCCGGTCGTCCTCGCGGGGCTTGGCGGCACCACGGGCACCGTCAGCACCAAGAAGGCCCCGCCCGGCCGCAAGGCTCTCACCGACGTCCTCGGGCCACTCCTGGACGCCCCCGCGCTCAGCGCCGGCCACACGGCGGCCGTCGTCGACGTCACCACCGGCAAGCGGCTCTACGACGTCGACGCGGACAAGGCGCTCACCCCCGCCTCCACCACCAAGATCGCCACCGCCGTCGCCGCCCTGTCCGCCCTCGGCCCCGACCACCGCCTCACCACCCGCACCGCCCTCGAGGCCGACACCGGCGAACTGGTCCTGGTCGGCGGCGGCGACCCCACTCTCACCGCCCACCGGAAGGCCGACGGTTGGGCGAGCCTGCGCACGCTCGCCACCGACACCGCCGAGAAGCTGGGCCGGCGCGGCATCCACAAGATCACGCTGTCCTACGACACCACGCTCTACTCCGGCCCCGCACTGCACCCCGTCGGCGTCAACGACAACCTCGCGCCCGTCAGCGCTCTGGCCGCCGACGAGGGCCGCACCAACGACTCCACGAGCGGTCCGGCGACCCGCGTGGCCGACCCGGCGGCGGACGCGGCGAAGAAGTTCGCCGGTTTCCTGGGCGACGCCGGCATCAAGACCACCGCGCCCGGCCCCTCCAAGGCCACCAGTCGTGCCGAGACCCTCGCCACCGTCTCCTCACCCCCGCTGTCCGCCCTGGTCGAACGCATGCTGACCAACAGCGACAACGACATCGCCGAGGCCCTGGCCCGCCAGACCGCCCTGGCGAGCGGCCAGCAGGCCGACTTCGCCGGCGGCGCGAAGGCCATCGCCGCCCGGCTGAGGAAGTTCGGCCTGCCCATGTCCGGCGCCGCCTTCCACGACGGCAGCGGCCTCAACCGCGACGACAGACTCACGGCGGACCTCCTCACCGCCCTCCTGGTCACCGCGGGCGACCCGGCCCGCCCCGGCCTCCGTCCGGTGCTCACCGGCCTCCCCGTCGCCGGCTTCACCGGCACCCTGGCCGGCCGCTACACCGACGGCGCGGCAGGCGTCGTACGGGCGAAGACAGGCACCCTGACCGGCGTGAACACCCTGGCCGGCACGGTCGTCGACAACGACGGCCACCTCCTGGCCTTCGCCTTCCTCGCCTCCAACACAACAGACCCCCTTCAGGCCCAGGCGGCCCTGGACAAGACAGCCACGGCACTGGCGGGGTGCGGCTGCGGCTAGGGCAGCCGCCCGGCGCGAGGCCGCTACCGCCACCGGCGTCTCGGCGCGGAGGGCGAGCCGCCCGGCATCCGTCGCCCCCGGCACTGAGGTCCGCTGTCCGTGCCGCCCGGCGGTCGCGGGCTGCTGGGCGGCAGCCGCTGTGTGGGCCGCTCGTCGGCGCGAGTCTCCCCGCCGACCGGCCGCCGCTCGGTCCCGGGCATGTGCCGTCCGCGTCTGCAGTTGGCCGTCGGCCCACGGGGAGTTGAGTGTCCGCGCTGGGTTCGGCCCGGGGCGCCGGGCGGTGGACGGCCGGCTGCAAGGGCCCGGCGGCGTACGGGGCTCCCCGGCACCACGCGCGTCCCTCCCCGCCCCACGGCCTGCCCCAAGAGGGAGCGCTCACGTACGGTTGACACATGACGAGCTTCGGTGGCACCGCATCTCCCGGGATGGTCGACTGGAACCTCGCGGTGGCAACCGCGACACGGCTCGTACGTCCGGGACCCGAGGTCAGCCGCGACGAGGCCAGGGCCGTCGTCGCGGAGCTGCGCCGGCACGCCAAAGCCTCGGAGGAACACGTCCGGGGCTTCACTCGTATGGGCACCGACGAGGCGCACGACACCCCGGTCCTCGTGGTCGACCGGCCTGGATGGGTCCGGGCCAACGTCGCCGGGTTCCGGGAGATCCTCAGGCCCCTCCTGGAGAAGATGCAGGAACGGCGCGGCAGCAGCCCCGGCAACGCCGTCCTCGGCGCCGTCGGCGGCAAGGTCACCGGCGTCGAACTCGGCATGCTGCTGTCCTTCCTCTCCTCCCGCGTCCTCGGCCAGTACGAGACGTTCGCCCCCGCCGGCCGCGACCTCCCGGCCGGTGAGAACGGCGGCGGCCGACTCCTCCTCGTCGCCCCCAACATCGTCCACGTGGAACGCGAACTCGACGTCGAGCCGCACGACTTCCGCCTGTGGGTGTGCCTGCACGAGGAGACCCACCGCACGCAGTTCACCGCCGTGCCCTGGCTCCGCGACCACCTCGAGGGCGAAATCCAGTCTTTCTTGGCGGAGACCGACGTCGACCCCATGACCGTCCTCGAACGCGTCAGGGAAGCCGCCCAGACCCTCGCCGGCGGCCGCCCCGAGGGCGAGGAGGACGACGGCGGACGCTCCTTCGTGGAACTCGTCCAGACCCCGGCCCAGCGCGAGATCCTCAGCCGCCTCACCGCCGTCATGTCGCTGCTCGAGGGCCACGCCGACTTCGTCATGGACGGCGTGGGACCCCAGGTCGTACCGACCGTCGCCGAGATCCGCGAGAAGTTCCAGCAACGCCGGGCCAAGGGCGCCTCCCGCCTCGACCTCGCCCTGCGCAAACTGCTCGGCCTCGACGCCAAACTCAGGCAGTACCGCGACGGCGAACGCTTCGTACGAGCCGTCGTCGACCAGGTCGGCATGGACGGCTTCAACCGCGTGTGGACATCCCCCAACACCCTGCCCACCAAGGCCGAGATCGCCAAACCGGCGGACTGGGTCGCACGGGTGCACCGCAAGGCCGAGTCGTGAACCGGTGAGGGAGTCGTGAAACGAATCCGGCCGACGGCAGGCGAACGCCTCTCCAATCACCCGTCCGAGGGACCGTGAGCCATGGGTAGGCGTGCAATGCTCGGGGAACGGCCCGCTTCTGTCACCATCTACACACTCTGAGTGACCGACGTCGGGCTCACCCCCCGAAAACTTCATGAAGGGAACCGGACATGGGTCCCCATCCTGCGGTCGCGGCGATACGCCTGGCGGTCCGCCGCGTCCTCCACGACATCCTCATCGACCACAACCGCACACCCGCAGCAGCAGCGACAGCCGCCGCGGCGGCCACCGAAGAAGCCCGCGAACCGAGCCGGACCGAGCGCCCGTACCCGCTCGTGCTCGTCGCCTGCTCCGGCGGCGCCGACTCCATGGCGCTCGCCTCCGCCCTCGCCTTCGAGGCCCCCAAACTCGGCATCCGCGCCGGCGGCGTCACCGTCGACCACGGCCTCCAGCCCGGCTCCGGCCTCCGCGCCGAGGAGGTCGTCCTCAGGCTGTGCGAACTCGGCCTGGACCCCGTCGAGTCCATCGCCGTGACCGTCGGCCGCGAGGGAGGCCCCGAAGCGGCCGCCCGCGACGCCCGCTACGCCGCCCTCGACGCAGCCGCCGAACGCCACGGCGCCACCGCCGTCCTGCTCGGCCACACCCGGGACGACCAAGCCGAAACCGTCCTGCTCGGCCTCGCCCGCGGCTCCGGCATCCGCTCCCTGTCCGGCATGGCCGCGGTCTCGGGGGCCGACGGCCGTTACCGGCGCCCCTTCCTGCACCTCGACCGGCAGACCGCCCGCAAGGCCTGCATGGCCCAGTCCCTGCCCGTCTGGGACGACCCGCACAACGCCGACCCCGCCTACACCCGCTCCCGGCTGCGGCACGAGGGCCTGCCCGCCCTCGAGAAGGCCCTCGGCAAAGGCGTCGTGGAGGCCCTCGCCCGTACCGCCCAGCTCTCGCGCGACGACGCCGACGCCCTCGACACCTGGGCCAGCCAGGCCGAAGCCTCCGTACGCGACGCCACGGGCCTGCTGGAGTGCGCCAAGCTCTACGCCCTCCCGCCCGCCGTACGCCGCCGCATCCTGCGCCGGGCCGCCATCGAGGCCGGCGCACCCGCCGGTTCCCTCTTCGCCCGCCACATCGAGGAAGTCGACCGGCTGATCACCGGCTGGCGAGGCCAGGGAGCCATCAATCTCCCGGGCAAAGTCGTCGCCCAGCGACAGGGTGGCAGACTGGTGATTCGGCAAGGCTGAAATCCCGGCCCCCCGGAGCAACCCCTCCGACGGGCTCGGGCAGCCGGCGGCCGTGACTGCGGCCATAAGTGCGGGACGACCGAAAGTGATGCGGGTGGACGCGAAAGACATGGGTGCCGACCTCCAGCAGGTGCTCATCACCAAGGAAGAGATCGACGTGAAGCTGGCCGAGCTGGCCGCGAAGATCGACGCGGAGTACGCGGGCAAGGACCTGCTCATCGTCGGCGTCCTCAAGGGCGCCGTGATGGTCATGGCGGACCTCGCCCGGGCGCTGTCCACCCCCGTCACCATGGACTGGATGGCCGTGTCCTCCTACGGCGCGGGCACCCAGTCCTCCGGTGTCGTCCGCATCCTCAAGGACCTCGACACCGACATCAAGGGCAGGCACGTCCTGATCGTCGAGGACATCATCGACTCCGGCCTGACCCTGTCCTGGCTGATCAACAACCTCGGCTCGCGCGAGCCCGCCTCCCTCAAGGTGTGCACGCTGCTGCGCAAGCCCGACGCCGCCAAGGTCGCCATCGACGTCGAGTGGGTCGGCTTCGACATCCCGAACGAATTCGTCGTCGGCTACGGCCTCGACTACGCCGAGAAGTACCGCAACCTGCCGTTCGTCGGTACGCTCGCGCCCCACGTCTACGGCGGCTGAGCCCAGGCTGAGCCAACAGGGCCAGCCCATGTAAGACGATCGGGAACCCCAGCGGGTTTCGGGCCGTTGGAGCATGCAGAGACGGGATTGCCGGCCGTCGAAGCCGCTCCGTGCGGCTTCGGGCAACAATGCTGGGGTACCGTCAGAAGAACTGTCTTATCAAACTCACTATGGCAGGAGGGACGGGGCGACACCGCTCCGTATGGATGGACGTGAAGCGATACTTCCGTGGGCCGGTCATGTGGATCGTGCTGGCCGTCCTTGCCGTGGTCGTGTTGATGCAGGTCGTCGGCTCGTCCGGCGGCTACAAGACGGTGGACACCGGCCAGGTCGTGGCGGCGATCAACGACAACAGGGTCCAGTCGGCCAAACTCACCACCGGTGACGAGCAGACCGTCAAGGTCACGCTCAAGGACGGTCAGAAGGTCGACGGCAGCTCGAAGATCCAGGCGAGCTACATCGGCGACCAGGGCGTGACCATCGCCGGCACGCTGCAGACCAAGTACCAGGACAAGCAGATTCCGGACGGCTACACGGTCTCGCCGTCCAAGCAGAACCCCTTCGTCGGCGTGCTGCTCTCCCTGCTGCCCTTCGTCCTGATCGTCGTCGTCTTCCTGTTCCTGATGAACCAGATGCAGGGCGGCGGCTCCCGGGTCATGAACTTCGGCAAGTCCAAGGCCAAGCTCATCACCAAGGACACCCCGAAGACGACCTTCTCCGACGTGGCCGGCTGCGACGAGGCCGTCGAGGAACTCCACGAGATCAAGGAGTTCCTGCAGGAACCCGCCAAGTTCCAGGCCGTCGGCGCCAAGATCCCCAAGGGCGTGCTCCTCTACGGCCGCCCCGGTACCGGCAAGACGCTCCTCGCGCGCGCCGTGGCCGGCGAGGCCGGGGTCCCCTTCTACTCGATCTCCGGTTCCGACTTCGTCGAGATGTTCGTCGGTGTCGGTGCCTCCCGGGTCCGTGACCTGTTCGAGCAGGCCAAGGCGAACGCCCCGGCGATCGTCTTCGTCGACGAGATCGACGCGGTCGGCCGCCACCGCGGCGCCGGCCTCGGCGGCGGTCACGACGAGCGCGAGCAGACCCTGAACCAGCTGCTCGTCGAGATGGACGGCTTCGACGTCAAGGGCGGCGTGATCCTCATCGCCGCGACGAACCGGCCCGACATCCTCGACCCGGCGCTGCTCCGTCCCGGCCGCTTCGACCGCCAGATCGCGGTCGACCCGCCGGACCTGCAGGGCCGCATGGAGATCCTCAAGGTCCACCAGAAGGGCAAGCCGGTCGCGCCCGACGTCGACCTGGCCGCCGTCGCCCGCCGCACCCCCGGCATGACCGGCGCCGACCTCGCCAACGTGCTGAACGAGGCCGCGCTGCTCACCGCCCGCAGCGACCAGAAGCTGATCGACAACAAGGCGCTGGACGAGGCGATCGACCGCGTGGTCGCGGGCCCGCAGAAGCGGACCCGGATCATGTCGGACAAGGAGAAGAAGATCACCGCGTACCACGAGGGCGGTCACGCCCTGGTCGCGGCGGCCTCCCCGAACTCCGACCCGGTCCACAAGATCACGATCCTGTCCCGCGGCCGCGCCCTCGGCTACACGATGGTGCTCCCGGACGAGGACAAGTACTCGACCACCCGCAACGAGATGCTCGACCAGCTGGCGTACATGCTGGGCGGCCGCGCGGCCGAGGAACTGGTCTTCCACGACCCGACCACCGGCGCCGCCAACGACATCGAGAAGGCCACCAGCCTGGCCCGCGCGATGGTCACGCAGTACGGCATGACCGAGCGGCTCGGCGCGATCAAGTTCGGTGGCGACAACAGCGAGCCCTTCCTCGGACGTGAGATGGCTCACCAGCGCGACTACTCGGAAGAGGTCGCCGCGCTGGTCGACGAAGAGGTCAAGAAGCTCATCGAGACCGCGCACAACGAGGCCTGGGAGATCCTGGTCGAGAACCGCGACGTGCTCGACCAGCTCGTCCTTCACCTGCTGGAGAAGGAGACCCTGGGCAAGGAGGAGATCGCCGAGATCTTCGCCCCGATCCACAAGCGCCCGCCGCGGCCCGCGTGGACCGGCTCCTCCCGCCGCACCCCCTCCACCCGCCCGCCGGTGCTCTCCCCGAAGGAGCTCGCACTGACCAACGGGGCCAACGGAGCGACGGCGGCGATCAGCACGGCCAAGTCGACGGCGTCGGAGTCCGCCCCGGTGACGGAGCAGACCCCGGACGACCGCCCCGACAACTGACCGCGTCCCGGCCGACAGGGCCGGAATGAATGCCGCGCCCCCCAGGTTTTAGCCTGGGGGGCGCGGCATTTCGCATGTCCGCGGACAGAGCGCGTGGACGCACGCGTGACAGGCACAGGAACGAGGAACCAGATGACCGACCCCGTGACCCTGGACGGCGAGGGCTCCATCGGCGAGTTCGACGAGAAGCGCGCCGAGAACGCCGTACGGGAGCTGCTGATCGCGGTCGGCGAGGACCCGGACCGCGAGGGTCTCAGGGAGACGCCGGGCCGGGTGGCGCGGGCGTACAAGGAGATCTTCGCGGGCTTGTGGCAGAAGCCCGAGGACGTCCTGACGACGACGTTCGACCTGGGGCACGACGAGATGGTCCTGGTGAAGGACATCGAGGTCTACAGCACCTGTGAGCACCATTTGGTGCCGTTCAGGGGTGTTGCCCATGTTGGTTACATTCCGTCCGTTTCAGGCAAGATCACCGGCCTGTCCAAGCTCGCTCGCCTGGTGGACGTCTATGCCCGGCGCCCGCAGGTGCAGGAACGTCTCACGACGCAGATCGCGGACTCCCTGATGGAGATACTCGAACCGCGGGGCGTGATCGTGGTCGTCGAGTGCGAGCACATGTGCATGTCGATGCGCGGCATCCGTAAGCCGGGCGCGAAGACCATCACCTCGGCGGTGCGCGGTCAGCTGCGGGACGCGGCGACGCGCAACGAGGCGATGAGCCTCATCATGGCGCGCTGACCGACCTCTGCCGGGAGCCGGTGGTCAGGCCACCGGCTCCGCCCCCGTGTGGTTCTGGTCGTCGTCCTCGGGGAGTTTGCAGACTCGCTCCAGGAACAGGGCCGCCGCTATGACTCCGATGCCCGCCAGGACCGAGAAGCCGGCGTAGAAGGCCTGGTCGCGGCGGGCGGGGATGTCGAGGAGTTCCAGGAGGAAGACGCCCGTGCCGCCGTACATGCCGGCGACCAGGGCGGCCACCAGGGCGCTGGCCTGGCCGAAGACGACCGCCCGGGCGGCCATGAGGGGGTCGACGCCCTTCGCGCCGGGGCGGCGCTCGCGCTGGGCCTTGAAGCGGGCCCGCAGCGAGAGTGCCGTGGAGAGCAGGACCACCGCGATCAGGGCGAGGACGATGGGGGCGGCCAGGGGGACGCTGGGGAGTGTCCCGATCGAGTTCCAGAGGCGGGCGCCCGCCCAGGACAGGACTCCGGCGACGACGAACACGCCGGCCAGCACCCTGATGCGCAGCTCTCTCACGGTGTCCCTTCAGCTCCCCCGGACCGATCCCGGACTGTGGTCGTCTTGACCTTAACGACTACTCGGGCAGTCGGAGTTCCAGGTCCTGGCGCGCCGCGACGCCTTCGTGGGTGACGAGCGACAGCAGGTCGGCCACCGTGCCGCGGCCGGGCAGCTGTGCCTCGGGGTCGATGTCGTGCCAGGGCGCGAGCACGAAGGCGCGTTCGTGGGCGCGGGGGTGGGGGAGGGTGAGCTGCGGGTCGTCGGAGGTGACGCCCGCGTACGCGACGATGTCGACGTCCAGGGTGCGCGGCCCCCAGCGCTCGTCGCGGACGCGGTTGAAGGCCTCCTCGACGGCGTGGGCCCGCTCCAGCAGGGAGGACGGGGGCAGGGTGGTCTTGAGGAGTACGACCGCGTTGAAGTAGGAGGGCTGGGAGCCCGGCTCGACGCCCCAGGGATCCGTCTCGTAGACGGGGGAGACCGCCTTCACGCGGACGCCGGGGGTGTCCTCGAGGGCGTCGACGGCTCCCTGGAGGGTCTCCAGGCGGTTGCCGAGGTTGGAGCCGATGGAGATCACGGCCCATTTGGGGTTGCTCAGCGTCGTGTCGGCGGCGTCGACTCGCTCGACGACCGAGGCGGGCACCGGCTGGACGGTCGGGTCGCTGTGACCCTGGGCGAAAGGTCGGGTCATACTCGGCTCCGGGTGATGGTGACGGTCACGTCGTCGAAGGGGACGGTGATCGGGGCGTCCGGCTTGTGGACGCTGACCTCGACCTCCTGGACCTCTTGGTGCTTCAGGCAGGTCTGGGCGATCCGCTCGGCGAGTGTCTCGATGAGGTTCACCGGCTCGCCCTCGACCACGGCCACGACCTCCTCGGCCACGATGCCGTAGTGCACGGTCTTCGTCAGGTCGTCGTCGGCGGCGGCCGGCCGGGTGTCCAGGCCGAGGACGAGGTCCACGATGAAGGTCTGGCCCTCCTCGCGCTCCCTGGGGAACACCCCGTGATGCCCGCGGGCCTTCAGGCCGCGCAGCGCGACACGATCCACGCGAATCACTCCTGCAATCGTCGGGAACGGCCGGTCGATGTCGCGTGCGGGCGGCACACCGGCCTCAGACGAATCTACCTGCGGGCACTGACACGACCGGGTCATGGGGGCGTGGGCCGGGACGGGTGTCCGGAGGCTTCACCGTGTGTTTCCCCTGGGGAACCCGGTCGCGTCATGGGTTGGTAGCCGCACCTACCCGCGGGTTCGTGATTCCAACCACTTCTTGGTCCCTGCGGGGCGCGCACCCCTCAGGCGAGTGGGTTGTCGTCCGGGTCGACGCCGTTCACCCCGTTCTGGCCGTTTTCGTCTTCCTCGTCGGTTTCGGTCAGTACGGGGGAGGCGTGGTGGGACCAGAGTTTCCAGCCGGTGGGTGTGCGCCGGAAGACGTTCGTGGCGACGACGAGCTGGCCGACCAGGGGGCCGAGTTCCGCGCCGTCCTCGGGGGCGGGGCCGCCGCTGAGGATGTTCTCGGTGCAGTTCACGAGGGCGGTGTCGCCGGTGACGGAGACGTGCACGTCGGTGAGGAAGAACTGGATGTAGTCGGTGTTCGCCATGATCAGCGCGTACGACCTGAGGACCTCGGAGCGGCCGGTGAGCACGGGCCAGCCGGGGTGGACGCAGGAGATCACGCCGGTGTCGGCAGGGTCGTGGTACTCCTCGTCGACGCCCAGGTCGGAGGGCGTGAGCCAGAGCGAGGACAGTTCCTCGAAGTCTCCGCGTTCCATCGCCTCGTAGAAGGCGGTGTTGGCGGCCTCCACCTGTTCGACGTCGGTGTGGGGGGCGCTCACCGGGCTCCTTCCGCCCCGCGCCCGACCTCTGCCGCCGGAGCGTCCGGTGCCGTACGCGCTCCTTCCACGGCGCGTGCGACGCGTACGGCGTCAGCCGTGGCGCGTACCTCGTGCACGCGCACGGCCCATGCGCCGGCGTGGGCCGCGAGGGCGGAGACGGCGGCCGTGGCGGCGTCGCGTTCGCGGGCGGGCGGGGGCGCGCCCTGCGGGCCGGCGAGGACGCGGCCGAGGAAGCGCTTGCGGGAGGCGGCGACGAGCAGGGGGTGGCCGAGGACGCGCAGACGGTCGAGGTGGGCGAGGAGGGTGAGGTCGTGGTCGGCCTCCTTGGAGAAGCCGAGGCCGGGGTCGACGACGATGCGGTCGGGGGCGATCCCGCCCGCGAGAACGGCCTCCACGCGCGCGTGCAGTTCGTCCACGACTTCGGCGACGACGTTCTCGTACACGCCCTTGACGTTGCCGCCCTCCAGGAAGCCGCGCCAGTGCATGACGACGAAGGGGGCGCCGGTCGCGGCGACCACGGGGATCATCGCGGGGTCGGCGAGGCCGCCGCTGACGTCGTTGACGAGGGCGGCCCCGGCCGCGAGGGACTGTTCGGCGACGGAGGCGCGCATGGTGTCGACGGAGACGACCACACCTTCGGAGGCGAGGCCGCGGACGACGGGGATGACGCGTCGGAGTTCCTCGGCCTCGTCGACGCGGGTGGCGCCGGGGCGGGTGGACTCACCGCCGACGTCGACCAGGTCGGCGCCCTCGGCGACCAGGTCCAGGCCGTGTTTGACGGCGGCGGTCGTGTCGAACCAGCGGCCGCCGTCGGAGAAGGAGTCGGGGGTCACGTTGACGACGCCCATGACCGCGCACCGGTCCCACTCCGGAAGGCCCACCACCTGGCCGCGCCCGCTGAGGTTGTTCATATGTTCAGCGTAGGCCCAGGGGCGGGGCCGTGAACGCGCCGCGGCCCGGGCGGAGGCCCCTGTGCTGGAGGGGGTGGGGCTTCCGTCCGGGCCAGTCGGGGGGGCGGGCCGGGGGTTGATCGGGGGGTGTCGCGGGGTCGGGCCGGGGTCAGGCGGCACGGACGTCGCGTTCCGCGACGGCGTGCGCGCAGGGGCGCTGGGCGGCCGCTCCGCGCCGGCGCAGGAAGCGCGGCAGCGGCAGGGCGAGGTTGACGAAGCCCTCGGCCTGCATGGCGGCGAAGCCGATGCGGGGCAGGTCGGCGGAGGCGCGGTAGACGACGAAGCGCGGCTCCCAGCGGGGCTGGAACTTGGCGTTGAACTTGTACAGCGACTCGATCTGGAACCAGCGGGAGAGGAACACCAGAAGACCGCGCCAGGCGCGCAGTACCGGGCCCGCGCCGATCTTCTCGCCGCGCGCGAGGGCGGAGCGGAACATCGCGAAGTTCAGCGAGACCCGGGTGATTCCGAACCGGGGGGCGGCCTGCAGGGCGGCGACGATCAGCAGTTCGTTCATGCCGGGGTCGGCGCTGCGGTCGCGGCGCATGAGGTCGAGGGAGGCGCCGTCCTCGCCCCAGGGCACGAAGTGCAGGATCGCCTTCAGGTCTCCGTACTCGCCGGGCTGGTCCTCGGCCTTGTGGGCGGTGGCGATCAGGCAGTCGCCGTCGGCGGAGTCGCCGATGCGGCCGAGCGCCATGGAGAAGCCGCGCTCGGTGTCCGTGCCGCGCCAGTCCTCGGCCGCCCGGCGGATGCGCTCCAGTTCGGCCTCGCCGAGGTCACGGATGCGCCGTACCCGGGTTTCGTAGCCGGCCCGCTCGATGCGCTTGACCATCTGGCGCACGTTGCGCATCGCGCGTCCGGCGAGCGAGAAATCCGCCACGTCGACCACCGCCTCGTCACCCAGTTCCAGGGCGTCCAGGCCGGTCTCGCGGGTCCACACCTCGCCGCCGGTCTCGGAGCAGCCCATGACCGCGGGGGTCCAGGAGTGGGCCTTGGCCTCGTCCATGAAGCGTTCGATGGCGCCGGGCCAGGCCTCGACGTCGCCGATCGGGTCGCCGCTGGCGAGCATCACGCCGGAGACGACGCGGTAGGTGACCGCCGCCTTGCCGCTGGGGGAGAAGACGACCGCCTTGTCGCGGCGCAGCGCGAAGTGGCCGAGGGAGTCGCGGCGGCCGTGCTTCTCCAGCAGGTCGCGCAGGCGGGTCTCGTCCTCCTCGGTGAGCCGGGCGGCCGGGTGTTCGGGGCGGAAGGCCAGGTAGATGGTGGTGACGGCGGTCAGCCAGCCGAGGGCGCCGAGGGAGAAGGCCACAGTCCAGGAGGTGTTGCCGGCGTAGTCCACGGGCCCCTCGAAGCCGAACAGGCCGTAGACGACGTGCGTCAGGCGGTCGGCCAGGCTCGGGTCGCCGACCATGCGGTTGGGGTGAACGCTGACGATGACCAGTCCGAGGGCGAGGGAACCGGCGCTCATGAGGACGAAGTTGGCGAGCGCGCGCCAGCGGCTGCGCGGGTCGGGCAGGGCCGCGAACTCGTCGCGGTGGCGCAGCAGCGGCACGAGGAGCACCACCGAGATGAGCATGCCGATGAGCGAGTGCCGGTAGACGAACTGGGCTACGGCGCCGGCCGGCAGGAGTGCGACCGCGGCGCGCCACGCCCGGCGTTTGCGTCGTTTGAGCCCGTGCGCGAGCAGCAGCAGCAGCACGCCGGCGCTGAGTGAGAGCGCGGCGGCGAAGGGCCCGAAGGAGCCGGGCAGCACCTCCGCCAGGGCGTGCATACGGCTGTGACGGAAGCGCGGGAACACGCCCGCCGCAATGTCCACCACGCCCACGAGGGCACACGCCCTTGCGACCAGAGCGGGGGCGGCCTCGGGGCGCGGGCCGCGCAGTATGCGCCGCGCCCGGCTTGATCGGCCCGGAACCCCGCCCGACATTTCCCCATCTATCCTGACAGACATCGCATCCCGTAGTTCTGCGAGAGACCTTGAACCCGGTGCCGATCGGGGCATCCGGCGACATTGCGCCCTCTAGGACGGTGTCTCGGGGAGACAGGTTCACTCCCCACCGGAAAGTCGGGTCAAAGGCCAAGGAAAGCCCCGGGCAAGTCCTCGCAACGGTGCGTGGGCGGCCACGGGCGGAAAGCGCAGGCAGGAAGCAGCCCATGGGTCTCACGAGCAATAAAGTGCTGGTGCTGGCGGTCGTCTTCGCCGTGATGCTGTTCGTCGCCACGGTGTGGCTGTGGCCGGGGCTCGCCCGGCGCAACTGGCGGGCCGTCAGTGGGCGCGTCGGTCTGCTCCTCGCCACCCAGCTTGCTCTGTTCACCTCCCTGGGGATCGCCGCCAACCAGGCTTTCGGCTTCTACGCCAGCTGGGCGGACCTGTTCGGCCGGGAGACCGACCAGGGCGTCGTCATCGACCACTCGGCCAACGGCGGCACGGGCGGCCCGCTGCAGGTGCTCTCCACCGCCGCCGTGCAGGGCGCCGCCGGCTCGCGGCCGCAGGCGGCCGGGCAGATCCAGCGGGTCGACATCGTGGGCCGCAAGAGCCACATCGCCACACCGGCGTACGTGTATCTGCCGCCGGAGTACTTCCAGCCGCAGTACCGCACGCGTACGTTCCCGGCGGCCGTCGTGCTGACCGGCTACCCCGGTACGGCCCAGGCGCTGGTGGACAAACTGCACTACCCGCGCACCGCGCAGGAGCTGGCCAAGAACGGGCGGATGCAGCCGATGATCCTGGTGATGCTGCGGCCGACCGTGGCGCCGCCGCGCGACACGGAGTGCGTGGACGTCCCGGGCGGCCCGCAGGCGGAGACGTTCTTTGCGAAGGATCTTCCGGAGGCGGTGCTGGCTCACTACCGGGTGGGCAGGCGGCCCGGCAGCTGGGGCGTCATCGGCGACTCCACCGGCGGCTACTGCGCGCTGAAGCTCGCCATGCACCACCCGAACGTCTACGCGGCCGGCGCGGGCCTGTCGCCGTACTACAAGGCGCCGATCGACCCCACGACCGGTGACCTCTTCCGCGGCGACGGAAATCTGCGGAATCGTGCCGACCTGTGGTGGATGCTCACGCACGAGCCCGCGCCCGACACCTCGCTGCTCGTCACCAGCAGCAGGATCGGCGAACACAACTACAAGGACACGCTCAGATTCATAGAGCGGGTGCGGGCCACGAACCTGACCCGGATCTCGTCGATCATCCTGGACAGCGGCGGCCACAACTTCAACACCTGGCGGCGGGAGATCCCGGCGACGCTGCAGTGGATCAGCGGGCGGCTGAGCGACCGCTGAGCCCGTCGGATGCCTGATGCCCCGTGAAGCCTTTGGTATGGCTGCTTTTTGCGGGGCGGGGGTCCGCGATTCGCCTACGCGCGGTAAGTTTCTGGCCATGCCACGTGGACGCCACCGCCATTCACCGCCTCTGCACCGGCTGCTGCCTTCGTCGGCGATCGCCGGCGTCTCCGTCGTCTGCGCGCTGGGTCCCTGGGTGTTCTCCGAGGTCACCGTGTTGCGCACGCTGGCCGCCGCCGCCGCGGCGACGGCTGTCGTGGGCGCGGTCGTGATGCGCCGGTGGGACGCCCAGGCGGGCAAGCAGGTCGCCGACCTCACGCGCGCGCGTGCCAGCGACGAGTGGCGCTACGAGGAGCGGGTCGCCGAACTGGAGACCGACCTCGAGGAGTCGCGCGAGCTGCGCACCAAGTTGGAGCAGCGGCTGCGCGCCAAGCGCGCGGAGCTGGCCGGCCTGCGCAACGAGCACGCGGCCCTGCTGCGCCGCTACGCCACCGCGGAGACCGAGCGCGCGACCGCCCTGGAGGGGCGCCGGTTGCTGGAGATCGAGGCGGCCGTGCCGTCCGGTGCGCCCGCGCTGCCGCCCGCGCGCAGCGCCGAGCCCGAGGCCGTCGGGACGGCCGAGGCCGACGAGGAGAAGCCGAAGACCGGCACCGCGTTCTCCGCGGAGGGCGCCCAGCTGTTCCTGAAGGCCGCGGTGGCGCTGTCCCGGCTCGACCGTGACAGGACGTCGGCCGAGGCCGGGGACGGGACGACCGAGCCGGAGCCCCCGGAGGACGGGCCCGCCAAGCCCGAGGCCGCCAAGCCCGAGGCCGCGAAGGCCGAGTCGGCCAAGTCCGAGCCCGCGAAGGCCGAGTCCGCCAAGGCCGAGCCCGCCAAGTCCGAGCCCGCGGCCGAGCCTGCCGGGGCCGAGGCCGGGGCAGCCGAGGCCCGGGGTGACGGTTCGGAAAGCCGGCCCGTTCAGGAGGGCGAGGCGCAGGGGAAGCCCGAGGCGGTCGACGGGCACGCCCGCGCGGCCGCCTCCACGACCGCGCCGGACCGAGCCGGCAAGTCCGCCGGGCAGCAGCCCACCGGTCACTTCACGGTGCCGACCGCGGTGGCCGTCGTACCGGCCGCACCCGTGCGGCGCCCGGCGGTCGAGGGCGGGTTCGACTTCTTCGGCACGCAGAAGGAGACGTCGTCCGCCGCGCTGGAGTCCGTGCAGAACGAGGACCTCGCCGACGTCGTCGGCCAGGAGGCCCTCGCGCTGCACAAGGCGGAGACCGAGGCGCAGTTCAAGCCGGCCGACGCGGAGTCGCGCGGCGTCGGCCAGGTGATCGACCTGACCGCGCACGACGAGACGGAGCAGATCGACGTCCAGGGGCTGCGCACCGCGGCTTCCTGAGACCCCACCAGCACCGGGCCCGGCTCACCCGCGAGGGGTGGGCCGGGCTCATGCCATCCAGCGGTCCGGGCGGGCGTCCCTGCGGCCGGTGCGGGACCGCTCCGCCTGGGCGCCCAGCAGCCGCGCCGCGTCCTGCGAGTCCCGCAGACGGGCCGTGACGGTCTTGCCGGCTCCCGTGTCCACATGGACGTCGGCGAGCCCCCACAGACGCTCCCAGGGGCCCTGGGTGAGCCGTACGCTCTGCACCTTGGCGTGCGGGACCAGTGACAGGCGGCGGCGCAGCAGGCCGTGCCGGGCGGTGAACACCGTCTCGGTGACCGCGAGGCCGTACCCGCGCCACCGCACCGGCACGCACCACCGGGCCCGTCGCGGCGGCCGGGACGGCGACGCCGGCACGGTCACGCCGGGCAGCACGCGCGCTATGACCGACTCGGCGACCACGCGCGGGGCGACCGGCACCAGCACGGAGTTGGCGGACCCGGCCACGTCCAGCTCCACCCGCACCCAGCCGAGTGGCCGCCACAGCAGCGGCTCCACGATCCGCACGGTCTGCACGCGCCCCGGTGGCACCGTCTCGTGCGCGCGGTCGAGCAGCCCGTGGTCGATGCGCAGCCCGTCCGGGGACTCTGCCACCGTCCAGTCGTACTCGGCGACGAACCGGCCCGCGCTGCTCGCGCCCGCCGCGCCGAGCAGCGGCAGGCCCGCGGCGAGCACCGTCCACACGCTGTGGGTGGCGAGCCAGAGCACCGGCGGTACGACGAGGGCGGCGATCAGGGAGCCCCAGGTCGCCCCCGTCAGCACCAGGGAGAGCGCCAGTTCGCGCGGGGGCACGCGCAGCAGGTCGTGCGCCGGCGCCTCGCCGACCTCGCGTGCCGTCTCGGGCGCGAAACCCGCCGCGCGCGCGAGCAGCTCCGCGCGCAGGGCACGCGCCTCCTGCTCGCCCAGAAAGGCCAGTTCGTCCTTCTTGTCGGCCCCGACGACGTCGATCCGCAGCTTGGCCACACCCGCCACGCGCGCGAGGAGCGGACGCGTGACGTCGACCGCCTGGATGCGCTCCAGCCGGATGTGCGCGCTGCGCCGGAACAACAGGCCGGTGCGTATGCGCAGTTCGCTGTCGGTGACCGCGAAGTGCGTGAACCACCAGGACAGGAAGCCGTAGAGGCCGGCCGCCGGGACCAGCACGGCCACTCCGACGAGGAGCATGGTGGAGGTCAGTCTCTGCAACTGCTCCTGTGCGCTGTTCGGGTCGTGCGCGGCCCAGCCGGCGAGCACGGCAACCGGCGCCCAGGCCCGCCGGAAGGGCGTGACGGGGTGCAGCCGCCGCTCGGCGACGGGCGGGCGCGCCGGTACGCCGTCGAGGTCCGGGGTGGTCACAGGCCCGCCGATCGGGCCTCGCCCAGCTCGGTGAGCCGGTCGCGCAGCCGCTCCGCCTCGGCCGGCTCCAGGCCCGGGATGGTCGCGTCGGTCGCCGCTGCCGCGGTGTGCAGCTGCACGCTGGCCAGCCCGAAGTATCGCTCCACGGGCCCCGAGGTGACCTCCACCAGCTGCATGCGCCCGTACGGCACCACGGTCTGCTCGCGCCACAGGACGCCCCGGCTGATCAGCAGGTCGTCGGCGCGCTCGGCGTACCGCCAGGAGCGCCAGTTGCGGCCCAGCAGCCGCCAGCCCCACGCGGCCAGGGCCAGTGGCAGCAGCGCGAAGGCGGCCCAGGCCGGTCCCGCGAGCAGGCCGGGCAGCAGCCCCGCCGCGAGGGCGAGCACCCCCGTCCACACCCCCAGCAGCAGCCGCCGCATCCGCAGCAGGCCGGGCGGCAGCCCCCGCCACTCCTGCCCGTCCCCCGCCACCCCGGTCTCCGCCGGGATCCCCGTCTCCATGGGCCCAGCGTACGTAGGGGAGACTGGGTCCATGACTGCGACGGAGACCACGGTCGGCATCGGCGGTGCCGCCGAGAGCACCGACATGGTGCTCAACATCGGCCCCCAGCATCCGTCCACGCACGGCGTGCTGCGGCTCAAGCTGGTGCTGGACGGCGAGCGCATCCTGCACGCGGAGCCGGTGATCGGCTACATGCACCGGGGCGCCGAGAAGCTCTTCGAGGCGCGCGACTACCGGCAGATCATCATGCTCGCCAACCGCCACGACTGGCTGTCGGCGTTCTCCAACGAGCTGGGCGTGGTCCTCGCCGTGGAGCGGATGCTCGGCATGGAGGTCCCCGAGCGCGCGGTGTGGACCCGTACGCTCCTCGCCGAGCTGAACCGGGTCCTGAACCACCTGATGTTCCTCGGGTCGTACCCGCTCGAGCTGGGCGGGATCACGCCGGTCTTCTACGCGTTCCGGGAGCGCGAGGTGCTCCAGAACGTCATGGAGGAGGTCTCCGGCGGGCGCATGCACTACATGTTCAACCGGGTCGGCGGCCTCAAGGAGGACCTGCCGGCGGGGTGGACGGCACGCGCGCGTGCCGCCGTCGCCGCCGTGCGCTCCCGCATGGACGTCTTCGACGACCTGGTGCTCGGCAACGAGATCTTCCGGGGGCGTACGCGGGGCGTGGGGACGCTCGCGCCCGAGACGGTGCACGCCTACGGTGTGAGCGGGCCCGTCGCGCGCGCCTCGGGCGTCGACTTCGACCTGCGCCGTGACGAGCCGTACCTGGCGTACGGCGAGCTCCAGGACACGCTGAAGGTCGTCACCCACGGCGAGGGCGACTGCCTCGCCCGTTTCGAGTGCCTCCTGGAGCAGACCCACAACGCGCTGGACCTCGCCGACGCCTGCCTGGACCGGATGGCCGAGCTGCCGCCCGGGCCGATCAACCAGCGGCTGCCGAAGGTGCTGAAGGCGCCCGAGGGGCACACGTACGCGTGGACCGAGAACCCGCTCGGGATCAACGGCTACTACCTGGTCAGCAAGGGGGACAAGACCCCGTACCGGCTGAAGCTGCGCTCGGCCTCGTACAACAACATCCAGGCGCTGACCGAACTGCTGCCGGGGACGCTGGTGGCGGACATGGTGGCGATCCTGGGTTCGATGTTCTTCGTGGTCGGAGACATCGACAAGTGACCGACAAGTGATCGACAAGTGACGGTCGCTTGATCGTCAGGTGACCGTCAACTGGCCGCGCCTCGGGCGAGCGGGTCGGGGATTCCGACCGGCTGGAGCAGCCAGCCGAAGTCGCCGAGGCCGTCCGGCGCGGTGAGTTCCGCGGCCTCGCCGGCGCTCGCGAGGGCGCGTACGTAGGCCGAGGGGTCCGTGGAGGCCAGTGCCAGTGGGGGGCGTGCGCCGGTGATGCCCAGGGCGCGCAGGGCGGCGCGTTGCGTGAGCAGGCGCGCGGTCGGGATTGTGTGCGCCTCCGCGGAGGGTGCGTGCGCCGTGTCAGAGGACGTGTGCGCGATGCCGGAGGACGTGGGCGCGGTGCGAGGAGCCGCCCATGCCGTCGCGCATGCCGCCGCGCACGCGTCCAGCGCGACGTGCGCCGTGATGTCGCACGACCCGTCCGGCACAGGAGCCGTCTCGCGTCCCTCCCGGAAGCCGGTGAGGGTCCCGAACGGGGGGCGCGCGTCCACGGTGTGCGCGTAGTCCACGGCCACCGCCAGCCCCCGGCTCACCCGGCCCGCCGCCGCCGCCCACGCCCGGTCCCTGGGCAGCCCGATCTCGGCGCGCAGACCCTCCTCGCCCGGCAGCGGCCACCACCGCGCCAGCCACTGCGCGTCCGCGCCCGACACCGGCGCCCCCAGCCGCTCGGCGCCGTCGTCCGCGACCAGCACCAGCCGGGGCACGCCCGCAGCGTCCACCTCGGCGACGTCCACGGGCACGTTGTCCAGCCATTCGTTGGCGAACAGCAGCCCGCTCACCGCCTCCGGGGGTTCGGACAGCCAGGTGATCCGCTCGTCCAGGCCCGCCGGGCGCCCGGCGATCTCGACGGCGTACCCGCGCGCGCGGGCGGCCACGTCGGACGGCAGGGCGGCGAGCACGCCGGTGACCAGCTCGCCGCGCCCCGCGCCCATGTCGACGAAGTCCAGCGTCCGCGGCCGCCCGAGGGCCTCGTCGACCCGGCACAGCAGCCCGGCCACGGCCCGCGCGAACAACGCGGACGCGTGCACGGACGTACGGAAGTGCCCGGCGGGGCCCTCGGGTCGCCGGTAGAAGCCGCCGGGCCCGTAGAGCGCCTCCTCGGTCGCCTCCCGCCAGCCGCGTCGCTCGCGGGTGCTCTCCGCCGTCGCCTCATCCGTCACCGGGACAGACTAGGCGTACAGGTGATCACGGCCTCCACCTTGCGGAGTACACGTCCCGCGCGCGGATCGGCCCTCCGGTTGACCCCTGCACGCATCCGGTTTCCCTACTCTGGGTTACGTGCAGCGCCTCTATGACTTCCTCCGCAGGCACCCGACATGGGTCGACACCTTCTGGGCCGTCGTCCTGTTCGGGCTCTCCGGCGTGAGCGTGGTGAGTCAGAGCGGCGTGCGTGACCACCACATGTCGATCGCCGGCGGCCTGGCGGTGTCCGCCGTGCTGTGCGTCGTCGTGGCGCTGCGCCGGCGCTTCCCGGAGCCGATGCTGCTGCTGGCCCTCGCGACCGGGCTGGTCCAGCTGGTGCTGGACATCGAGACGACCGTGGCCGACTTCGCCATGCTGGTGATCACCTACACGGTCGCCACGGTCGGCGCGCGCTGGGCCTCCCGGCTCGCGCTCGTCGTCAGTCTCTCGGCGGCGGCGCTCGCGCAGATCCGCTGGCCCGCCCAGCAGAGCAGCACGCTGGGCCAGCTGGCGATCGCGGTGTTCCAGACGGTGCCGTTCGCCCTCGCCTGGGTGCTCGGCGACTCCATGCGCACTCGTCGCGCCTACTTCGCCCAGCTGGAGGAGCGCGCCGCCCGGCTGGAGAAGGAGCGCGAGGCGCAGGCCAAGGTGGCGGTCGCCGCCGAGCGCGCCCGGATCGCGCGCGAGCTGCACGACGTCGTCGCGCACAACGTGTCGGTGATGGTGGTCCAGGCCGACGGCGCCGCCTACGTCCTCGACGCCGCCCCCGACCAGGCGAAGAAGGCCCTGGAGACGATCTCCTCCACCGGCCGCCAGGCCCTCGCCGAGATGCGCCGCCTGCTGGGCGTGCTGCGCACCGGCGAACACCAGGAGAGCGGGGAGTACGTCCCGCAGCCGGACGTCGAGCAGATCGACGACCTCATCGAGCAGTGCCGCACCTCCGGCCTGCCCGTCGACTTCAAGGTCGAGGGCACCCCCCGCCCGCTGCCCAGCGGCGTGGAGCTGACCGCGTACCGCATCGTCCAGGAGGCGCTCACCAACACCCGCAAGCACGGCGGGCCCAACGCGGGCGCGAGCGTGCGGCTGGTCTACTTCGACGACGGGCTCGGCCTGCTCGTCGAGGACGACGGCAAGGGCGCCCCGCACGAGCTGTACGAGGAGGGCGGCGCCGACGGCCGGGGCCATGGCCTGATCGGCATGCGCGAGCGGGTCGGCATGGTCGGCGGCACCCTGGACGCCGGCCCGCGCCCGGGCGGAGGATTCCGGATCAGCGCGCTGCTCCCGCTCAAGCCGGCGCACTGACGCCCTCGCACGCCCCCGGTTGACACCTGCCACCCCCCTGCCGACGCTCCCGAAGCCTCGCAACGAAGACACGGAAGAGGACCCGATGACGATCCGCGTGATGCTCGTCGACGACCAGGTGCTGCTGCGCACCGGGTTCCGGATGGTGCTCGCCGCCCAGCCGGACATGGAGGTCGTCGCGGAGGCGGGCGACGGCGTGGAGGCCCTTCAGGTGGTGCGGTCCACCGCCGTCGACGTCGTGCTGATGGACGTGCGCATGCCCAAGCTGGACGGCGTGGAGGCCACCCGGCGGATCTGCGTGGAGCCCGATCCGCCGAAGGTGCTGATCCTGACCACCTTCGACCTGGACGAGTACGCCTTCTCCGGGCTGAAGGCGGGCGCCTCCGGCTTCATGCTCAAGGACGTGCCGCCCGGTGATCTGCTGGCGGCCATCCGCGCCGTGCACA
The DNA here is from genome assembly GCF_056434305.1 of Streptomyces sp. NPDC044061. Classification (NCBI taxonomy): domain Bacteria; kingdom Bacillati; phylum Actinomycetota; class Actinomycetes; order Kitasatosporales; family Streptomycetaceae; genus Streptomyces; species Streptomyces sp. NPDC044061. The sequence goes on from NZ_JBWKFL010000049.1 coordinate 52,131, forward strand.
GCGGCGACGCGGTGGTGGCGCCGTCCACCACCCGGCGCCTGTTGGACCGGTTCGCGCCGATGCTGCCCTCCGCCGGCAAGGAGCCCCAGCACAAGGAGCTGGAGCGGCTCACCGACCGGGAGCGCGAGGTCATGGTGCTGGTCGCGCAGGGCCTGTCGAACGGCGAGATCGCGGCCCGGCTGGTGCTGTCCGAGGCGACGGTGAAGACCCATGTGGGCCGGATCCTGACCAAGCTCGGCCTGCGCGACCGGGTACAGGTCGTGGTGCTGGCCTACGAGACCGGCCTGGTCCGGGCGGGCGGCCACGGCTGACGCCCCCTCGGCGAGGTCCGCTGCGGTTCGGCAGCGCCTTGTGTCCGACCCGAGCGGGGTCTGGTGCGTGCAGCTGCAAGGCGGAGGAGGGCGTCAACGCGGAGCGTTGGCAACCGACGACAACGCGGCAGATGTGCGTGCCAGGCCCCGCGATCCCGGCAAGATCCGAAAGAGAGGCCCTAGTGCGATGCGCCAGAATTTCTGAGGGTTAGTTGGTACCTTTATTTTCATGGCGCATCGGGGTCCTGCTGCTGTTGAGATCGTTCTTTCCGAGGACGAGC
>NZ_JBWKFL010000050.1:0-6248 GCF_056434305.1 Streptomyces sp. NPDC044061
ATCGTGCCGTGCATCGTGAACGCCTGGTTGAACTGCTCGTTCGACATGATCTGCAGGCCCGGCCGGGCCAGCTCGGCGCGCATCAGCAGCGCCATCACGCCACCGATCAGGAAGAACGCGAACGAGGTGACCAGATAGAGCGTGCCGATCGTCTTGTGGTCGGTGGTCGTCAGCCACTTCACCACGAGGTTACCGGGCTGCTTGCGCCTGACCGGCAGCTCGTTCTCGTACGAGTCCTCAGCTGACGCGGCACCCTGGGGTTCGTTGAGGATGCTCACAGGTTGTTCGTCTCCCGGTTCTTCTCGTGCGGCGTCTGCGCGATGCCGGCGGGAATGTAACCGGTCTGCCCCTTCTTGGCGAGGTCCTTGAGGTGCTGCTCGTAGCGCTCGGGGGAGACGACCTTCACGTTGAACAGCATCCGGGAGTGGTCGACGCCGCAGAGCTCGGCGCACTTGCCCATGAAGGTGCCCTGCTGGTTGGGGGTCACCTGGAAGGCGTTGGTGTGGCCCGGGATGACGTCCTGCTTCATGAGGAAGGGCACCACCCAGAAGGAGTGGATGACGTCACGCGAGGTCAGGACGAATCGGACCGTCTTGCCCTCGGGGAGCCAGAGCGTCGGACCGGGGTTGCCGGTCTGCGGGTTCCGCGTGCCGGGCGTGCCGACGTCGTAGACGCCGCCGGCGTTCGCCGGGAAGGCCGCCTTGTACCGGTTCGGAATCGCGTCCAGGTTCTTGTCGGTCTTGGCGTTGCCCGTGGAACCGGGGACGTCCGCGATGTAGTTGAAGCCCCAGCTCCACTGGAAGCCGACCACGTTGACCGTGACGTCGGGCTTCTTGGAGAGGCTGAGGAGCTTCGTCTCGTCCCGGGCCGTGAAGTAGAAGAGCACCGAGATGATGATGATCGGGACCACCGTGTACAGGGCCTCGATCGGCATGTTGTACCGGGTCTGCGGAGGTACCTCGACCTTGGTGCGGCTGCGCCGGTGGAAGAAAGCACTCCACAGGATCAGGCCCCACACCAGGCAGCCGACCGCGAGCGCAGCCGCCCAGGAACCCTGCCACAGGGAGAGGATCCGCGGAGCCTCTTCCGTGGTCGGGGTGGGCATACCAAGGCGGGGGAAGTCTTCCCAGTTGTACGAGCAACCGGTGGCTGTCGCCAAGACCAGGCCCGCGGTCATTGCCTGCAGCAGCTTCCGCCGCATCGGGCGCCGCGGCGAGCGGTCGGAGCCGTTGGGACTCACGTAGCGCCTTCCCGAGAGTCTCGCCCGCGCGGTCGGCTGCGGCCTTCTCGCTGGTCGGTCGCCGCCCTGCGTCGGGCAGGGGTTTGGATGTTTATGCGGACCAAACCCTAGCCGACGCCCTCCGGGGGTTCGCGGGGAGGGGGGCATACGCGCCGCCTGTCACTCGCCCGGGGTGGGATCGGGCGCCTAATCGCTCGGGGTTGTTGCGATTTGGGGGCGCCCGCGGGCCGCGTCGCGGCTGGTCACGCCCATGGACGGAGCCGCATACCGGCCCAGCCCGCGCCCCTCGACCGGCCGCTCCCACCCAGGTCTACCGTTGCCCTGTGTCCTACTTCGACGCCGCGTCCGCCGCGCCCCTCCATCCCGTCGCCCGTCAGGCGCTCTTGGCCTCTCTCGACGAGGGGTGGGCGGACCCCGCACGGCTCTACCGGGAGGGGCGGAAGGCCCGCATGTTGCTGGACGCCTCCCGGGAGGCGGCCGCGGAGGCCATCGGCTGCCGGGCCGACGAGGTGGTGTTCACGTCGTCCGGGACGCGGGCCGTACACACGGGTGTCGCGGGGGCGTTGGCCGGGCGACGGCGGGTCGGACGCCACCTGATCGTGTCCGCCGTCGAACACTCCTCCGTACTCCATTCGGCTGAAACATTCGAGGCTGAGGGCGGAACAGTCGGTCAGGTACCCGTGAACCGGGCCGGGGCCGTCGACCCGGCGGGCTTCGCCGACGCGCTTCGGCAGGACACCGCGCTCGCCTGTCTGCAGTCGGCCAACCACGAGGTGGGGACCGTGCAGCCGGTGGCGGAGGTGGCCGAGGTGTGCCGGGCCGCCGGGGTGCCGCTGCTGGTGGATGCCGCGCAGTCGCTGGGCTGGGGCCCGGTCGAGGGCGACTGGTCGCTGCTGGCGGCGAGCGCCCACAAGTGGGGCGGCCCCTCGGGGGTGGGGCTGCTGGTCGTGCGCAAGCGGGTGCGGTTCGTTGCCCAAGGGCCCGCGGACGAGCGGGAGTCGGGACGGGCGCCCGGTTTCGAGAACCTGCCGGCGATCGTGGCGGCCGCGGCCTCCCTGCGGGCGGTGCGGGCCGAGGCGGCCCAGGAGGCGCTGCGGCTGCGGGAGCTGACGGAGCGGATCCGGGCGCGGGTGCCGGAGCTGGTGCCGGACGTGGAGGTGGTCGGCGATCCGGAGCGGCGGCTGCCGGGGATCGTCACCTTCTCCTGTCTCTATGCCGACGGAGAGGCCCTGCTGCACGAGCTGGACCGGGAGGGTTTCTCCGTCTCGTCCGGATCGTCCTGTACGAGCAGCACGCTGACGCCCAGCCATGTGCTGAAGGCGATGGGGGTGCTGAGCGAGGGCAACGTGCGGGTGTCGCTGCCGCTCGGGGTGGCCGACGAGGACGTGGAGCGGTTCCTGGCCGTGCTGCCGGGCGCCGTGGCGGGCGTACGGGAGAAGCTGGGCGCGCCGGCTCCGGCGACCGCCGTCGAGGCCGAGGAGCTGGTCGTCGACTCCCTCGGCAAGCGGTGCCCGATCCCGGTCATCGAGCTGGCCAAGGTGTTCGGGGAGGTCCCGGTGGGCGGCACGGTCCGGGTGCTGTCGGACGACGAGGCCGCCCGCCTGGACATTCCGGCGTGGTGCGAGATGCGCGGGCAGGAGTACGTGGGCGAGGAGCCGGCGGAACAGGGTACGGCGTACGTGGTCCGCCGGCTGAGCTGACGTCCGGTCGCCCGGCAGCGCCGGTGCCCTGTCAGCCGAGGTGCGCGCGAACCTCGTCCGCCGCCTCGTCCCCGTACGCCTTGGTGAACCGGTCCATGAAGTGGCCCCGGCGCAGCTGGTACTCCTGCGTCCCCACGGTCTCGATGACGAGGGTCGCCAGCATGCAGCCGACCTGGGCCGCGCGCTCCAGGGACACGCCCCACACGAGCCCCGACAGGAAACCCGCGCGGAAGGCGTCGCCGACCCCCGTGGGGTCGGCCTTGCGCTCCTCGTCCGGGCAGCCGACCTCGATCGGGTCCTGCCCGACCCGCTCGATCCGCACGCCCCGCGAGCCGAGGGTGGTGACGCGGTGGCCGACCTTGGCCAGGATCTCGGCGTCGCTCCAGCCGGTCTTGGACTCGATGAGCCCCTTCTCGTACTGGTTGGAGAAGAGGTACGTCGCCCCGTCCAGCAGTATCCGGATCTCCTCGCCCTCCATACGGGCGATCTGCTGGGAGAAGTCGGCGGCGAAGGGGATGTTCCGGGAGCGGCACTCCTCCGTGTGGCGGAGCATCCCCTCCGGGTCGTCGGCGCCGATCAGGACCAGGTCGAGGCCGCCCACGCGGTCGGCGACCGTCTTCAGCTCGATGAGGCGGGCCTCGCTCATCGCGCCGGTGTAGAAGGAGCCGATCTGGTTGTGGTCGGCGTCGGTGGTGCACACGAAACGGGCGGTGTGCAGGGTCTCGGAGATGCGGACCGAGTCGGTGTCCACGCCGTGGCGGTCCAGCCAGGCCCGGTAGTCGTCGAAGTCGAAGCCGGCGGCCCCGACCAGGATGGGCCTGGTGCCGAGCTGACCCATGCCGAAGGCGATGTTCGCACCGACGCCGCCGCGGCGTACGTCCAGGTTGTCGACCAGGAAGGAGAGCGAGACCGTGTGCAGCTGGTCCGCGACGAGCTGGTCGGCGAAGCGGCCGGGGAAGGTCATGAGGTGGTCGGTGGCGATGGAGCCGGTGACTGCGATGCGCACGTCGGCATTCTCCTGCGGGAGGCTGGATTGACAGTTCACGCTACCCGCTCACGGCGGGTCACTGAAGCTGGCAAAACTACCCGATAGTAGATCTTTCTTCGCGGCACCTCGCGTGCCTACGGTTCCCTCATGACTAACCTCAAGGTCACTTCGCCCGCTCCGGCCGACCTCGAAGGCGATCTCGCGTCGCTGCGCGGGGACTGCGCCCGGATGGCTCCGCACTGGACGGCTCCGGAACACGGCGACTCGCGTCCGGTGCCGCCGTCCCTGATCCACGGGGTGTCCGTGCCGACGCGGTCGGCCAGGCTGCTGGACGCGATGTCCGACTACGGCGACTGAGTCAGGGGCGCACAGCCGGGAACCGTGTGCTTGCCTCGCGCGTCCCATCGCCGTCCCCCGTGGTGGGGATGTGGGACACGATCCAGCGAGGAGCGATGCGGTGAACACCGAGCGACCCGAGAATCCCGAGGGCTCCCCGGTTTCCGGGGACTCCGAGGTCCGCGAGGCAAACGGGGTTGCCGAGGATTCCGAGGTCCGCGAGGCCAATGGGGTCGGCGAGGCCAGTGGGGTCGGCGGGGGTTCCGAGAATTCCGGGGTCCGCGAGGGCGCCGATGATGCCGGGGCCTCCGATGACTCCGAGGCTCCCGAGGTCCCCGAGGTCTCCATCGGCTCCGCCGTCCCCGACGCCCCCGACGTCTCCCGCGTGCCCAGGGCCGCCGAGCGTGCCGGTGAGTCCGCCGAGGACGACGGCGTGGAACCCGGTGAGCGATCCGGGCGGCGCCGCTCCCCCGTTGTCGTGCTCGCGGTCGCCGCGTCCGTACTGCTCGTCGGGGGCGGGGGCGCGTACCTCGCCGCGAGCAGTGCTTCGGACGGCCGGACGAACGCCGGCGCGTCCGGCGGTGGCCCCACTCCCCCGCCTCTCGTCCTGGACGGCTGGACGCAGGGCGGCACCGGTGGCATCGCGCCAGGTGAACCGGATCCGTACGGCGCGACGTACGTGGCAGGGGGAGAGCTGCCCGACGGACCCGGCTCCGCGCCGGTGTACGCCCCGCGGGGCGAGGTCGGGAAGGACCAGGTGGCCCGGCTGGCCAGGGCCCTGGGGATCGACGGCACGCCGGTGGCCGACGGGAACGGCTGGCGGGTCGGCGGCGGGGACGGTTCCGGTCCGTCGCTCCAGGTGGGCAAGGACGCCCCGGGCAACTGGACCTTCAGCCGGTACGCACCCGGTACCGACAACTGTCGTAAGGTCACCGTCTGCACACAGGATCCGGGGGCCCCGGCGGGCGAACCGGTGAGCGTGGCGGCGGCCGAGAAGGCGGCGGCGCCGGTGCTGAAGGCGCTGGGGCAGGACGACGCGAAGATCGAGGCGAGCCAGATCATGGGCGCCCAGCGGGTGGTCAACGCCGACCCGGTGGTGGGCGGGCTGCCCACGTACGGCTGGACGACCGGCCTGACGGTCGACAGGCAGGGGGACCTGGTCGGCGGCCACGGGCTGCTGACTTCCCCGGTCAAGGGGGACACGTACCCCGTGCTGGGCGCGCGGAGGACGCTGGCGCTGATGAACGCGGCGCGGGGGAACGGCCACCGGATGGGCATCGGCGGCTGTGCGACTCCCGAGCCGCTGAAGGACCGGCTGGAGCGCGTGTGCCCCTTGCCCAAGGGGGCGCAGAAGACTGATGCGGTGACCGTGCGGAAGGCGGTGTTCGGGCTGGCCGCGCACTCCGTGGCCGGGCGCCAGGCACTGGTGCCGTCCTGGCTGTTCGAGGTGCGGGGGTCGTCGGCGAGGGGCGTCTTCACGGTGACGTATCCGGCGGTGGACCCGAAGTACCTGACGTCGCCGTCGCCGTCGGCGCCCTCCGCGGAACCGACCTCGGCGCCCCGGACGCACAGCGTCAAGGTCGACGGCTACACCGCCGACGGCCGTGATCTGACCGTCGCCTTCACCGGCGGGGTGTGCGCCGACTACACGGCGTCGGCGAAGGAGAGCGCGGGCCGGGTGACGGTGACCGTGACCGAGAAGACCTGGCCGGACAAGGTGTGCGTCGCCATGGCCAGGATGTACGTGAAGACCGTACGGCTGGACGCTCCGCTCGACGGCCGGAAGGTGGTCGGCGGCGACGGCACGTCGATCCCGCGGACGAAGCCGGGGTCGCTGCGGCCGCAGGCCGACCGCTCCCGGTAGGCGCAAAGGCGGGGGGGGGGGGTGCGGGGGGGGGGGTTGGGCGTTGGGTCCCGCGCTGTGCACACCCAGCTCATGAAGGTGCGCAGAGTGAATACGACATCGCCTGCGTCCTTTTCTTCT